>JBBDYK010000031.1:0-9227 GCA_040901665.1 Pirellulales bacterium
GATATTTATTTGCGCCAAAGCACTTGCGTCTTTGGCGACGTTGCGCGTCACCCGAATGAATCGGGTTGACGCTCCACTAGCGGATTGCCCCCAATCGCGTGCTGTCGATCGTTCGCGTGCGAGCGCTTTGCGCTCGCGCTGCGCTATTCCACCAGGCGCAGCCCGTGCCGCTCGTCGGGCACTGCCAGCTTGAGCTCGCCGCGACGGCGGCCGTCCGGATCGCGCGCTCCGCGCGCCACCAACAGCCGTCCGTCGGGCAGTCCGACGATGCCCAGCGACGCATCGAAATCCCACTTGCCTAGCAACCCGAATGCGCGATCGGCCTTGAGCAGCTTTTTGGGAACGCCGTAACAACCGAACCACCAACTGCCGTCCATGAACGCGGCGGTCTGGATGCCCATCAGGGTGTGGCCGCTAGCCAACACGTGACGCCGGCGAAACGTTAGCGACTCGTCGAGCTCGTACAGATAGTTCTCGTCGATCCCGCCAGGCAATCCGCCAACCACGATGAAACGTCCATCGCCAAAGGCGATTCCGCCGGCGCCGTGCACCAACTGCGGCACGGCCTTGCGTTCCAATTCCTCGAGCGTGTTTGCGTCGTAGACATAGATCCACGAGTCCGCCGCGCCGGCCGGTTGATTGAACTTGCCCAAGTTTACCGCCACATACAGGCGTCCGTCGCGAAAGCACAAGTCGCCATGATGGCTGGCCACGTCTTTGCGATGGCTGGGCTTGCCGTGCACGTCGGTCTTGACGAGCACGTCAGTGAAGCTCCAGTAGATGGCGTCACGGTTGTTGGTGCAAACGCCCTGCAGGTGGTCAGCGTAGCTGCCTTCGCAGCGGACCGCGCCGAAGTTAACGGCATCCGGCGCCTCGCCGGCGCACAAGGGTGCGATTCCGAACGCCAGGCATGCGACCAACGGGCCTCTAATGTGATAGTTCGTCGTCATGCTGTTCCTCGCGAAAGGTAGCCATCGGCAGCGCGTCGGTCACGTCGCATCGATGTCGGCCGTCTCCTCTTCGTGTGCAGCCACGCGCAGCCGCTTCGCGATGCGCGACGGCCGCCGCAATCCCCAGCGCGACATCCACGCCGGCGGCGGCCCCGAACGCAGCTTGTAAACGAGCCTGCGCATATCGGCCGCCCACTCGATCACGTAGTAGAACACGGGTGTGAGAAAAATGCCAAACATCGTCACGCCCAACATGCCGCCGAACACGGCCGTGCCCAGCGTGCGGCGCATTTCGGCTCCGGCCCCCACCGATACCACCAGCGGCAATACGCCCAGGATGAATGCGAACGACGTCATCACGATCGGGCGCAGGCGGAGCTTGCAGGCCTCGATCGTCGCCTCGTAACGATCCAGTCCGGCTTCGCGCTGGGCGCGGGCGAATTCGACGACCAGAATTGCGTTCTTGCACGCCAGGCCCACCAGCACCACGAACCCGACTTGCGTGAAGATGTTCACGTCCATCTCGGCCCACAGCACGGCCACGATCGAGCACAGCAAGCACATGGGCACCACCAGGATCACTGCCAGCGGCAGCGCCCAGCTTTCGTACTGCGCCGCCAGCACCAGAAACACGAGCACCACGGCCAGCAGCAGGGCGATCATGGCCGTGTTGCCCGTTTGCAATTGCAACAGCGCCAACTCGGTCCACTCGTAGCGCATCGACCAATTGAGCTGCCGTTGGACCACGTCTTGGAGGCGCTCGATGGCCTGGCCCGAGCTGACGCCGGGGGCCGCGTTGCAGACGATCGGCGCCGAGGAGTAGAGATTGTGCCGCGCAATGAGCACCGGCCCTGTCACCTCGCGCACCGCGGCAAACGCGCTCAACGGCACCATCCGCCCCCGGTCGTTGCGCACGCGAAGCTGCTTCAGATCTTCGATCTGCTCGCGAAAATGCTGGTCGGCTTGCACGTTCACCTGCCACGTCCGGCCGAACAGGTTGAAATCGTTGACGTACAGCGACCCCAGATACACCTGCAAGGTGTTGAACACTTCGGCCATGGGCACGCCCAGCACCTTGGCTTCGGTGCGATCGATGTCGAGATACAGCCAGGGGGTTTGGGCGCGGAAGCTGGTGAAGGGGTTGGACAATTCGGGCGTTTGCTCGGCTGCTGCGACGACGCGATCGGCCGTTTCTTGCAGCGCGTCGAGCCCCGTGTTGCCGCGATCTTCGATCATCAACTTGAATCCGCCGGAAGTTCCCAGACCTTCCAGCGGCGGCGCTCCCAGCACGTTTACCAGCCCGTCGACAATTTCGGCTTGCAGGGTGCGCTGCAGGCTGGCCGCCAGCGCGTCGGCCGACAGCTCGGGCGCCAGGCGGTGGTGGAATTCGTCGAGCATGATGTACATGGCGCCAAAGTTCGGCGCGTTGGCGCCCAACAGCATCGACTGGCCCGAAATGGTGACCGTGTGCTTGACGCCCGGCGATTTGCGCACGACTTCCTCGACGCGGCGCATGGCCTCTTCGGTGCGCGTGACGCTGGAGGAATCGGGCAATTGCAGATTGACGAGCAGGTAGCCCTTGTCCTGCGTCGGAATGAAGCCCTTGGGCGCGGCCAGGAAGTTCGTGTACGTCAGGTACAGCAGGCCGCCATAGACCACCAGCACCAGCAGGCTCACGCGCAGCATTTTGCCGACGAAGAACAAGTAGACGCTGGTGGAGACGTCGAACGCCAGGTTGAACGCCCGAAACACGAGCCGCAAGACCAGGTTGGCGGGCCAGCTTACGATGCCGCCGGCCGCGGCCCCCAGCACCATGGCGGCCCACGGCATGCGGAGCGGATCGATCCAGGCGAGATGGCCGCCCGCAACCAGCCAGGGCGAGAGGTATTCCCAGCCCAGCCAACCGCCGACCAGGACATACGCCAGCCAGGGAAGCGGCGGTCCCGAGCCCTTTTCGCGCGGACGCAGCAACAGCGCCGTCAGCGCCGGGCTGAGCGTCAGCGAGTTCAATGTCGAGATCAACATCGACACCGCAATGGTGAGTGCGAACTGCCGGAAGAACTGTCCCATGATGCCGGTGATGAACGCGCACGGCACGAACACGGCGCTCAGCACCAGTCCCACGGCGATCACCGGCCCGGACACCTGGCTCATGGCTCGGATTGTGGCATCGCGAGGCGACAGCCCGTGCTCGATGTGGTAGCCGACGGCCTCGACCACCACGATCGCGTCGTCCACGACGATGCCAATGGCCAGCACGAGCCCGAACAGCGTGAAATTGTTGAGGCTAAAGCCCATGGCCGCCATCACGGCAAACGTGCCGACGATCGCCACGGGCACGGCCACCAGCGGAATGATGGCCGAGCGCCAGTTTTGCAGAAACACCAGCACCACGATCGCCACCAGCACGATCGCGTCGCGCAGTGCCTTGAACACCTCATTGATCGACTCGGTGATGAACGACGTCGTATCGTAGACGATGGCGTAATCCACGCCGGTGGGAAACCGCGCCTTCAGGCCGAGCATCTTTTCCTTGACCTGCTCTGCGATTTCGAGCGCGTTGGAGCCGGGCAGTTGATAGATTGAAAGCGCCACCGACGGCATGCCGTTGAGCCGGCAAGTCTGGTCGTAACCTTCGGCCCCCAGCTCAATCCGGGCCACGTCGCGCAGCCGTACCAGCCGCCCGCTGGCGTCGGTCTTCAGGATCATGTCGGCGAACTCGTCGGGATCGGCCAGCCGCCCCATGGTGCTCACGGTGAACTGGAATACCTGGCCGGTGTTGACCGGCGGCTGTCCGACCTGGCCAGCGGCGACTTGCGTGTTCTGCTGCTCGATGGCGGTGGTAACGTCGGCGACCGAGAGGTTGCGCGAGGCCATTTTCTCGGGGTCCAGCCAGAGCCGCATGCTGTAGTTGCGCTGGCCCAGATACGTGATGTCGCCCACGCCCGGCACGCGCGACAACTCGTCCTTGAGCTGAATCGTGGCATAGTTGCTCAGGTACAGGCTGTCGCGCGAATCGTCGGGCGAAAACAGGTTGACGATCATCAATACGCTGGGCGACTTCTTCTTGACGCTTACGCCGCGGCGCTGCACCAGCTCCGGCAAGATCGGCTGCGCCAGCGCCACGCGGTTTTGCACCAGCACCTGTGCCATATTCAAATCCACGCCGTTGGCGAATGTCACCGTCAGCGTGTAGTTGCCGTCGTTGGTACACTGCGACGACATGTACAGCATGTCTTCCACGCCATTGACGCGCTCCTCGATCGGCGCCGCCACGGTGTCGACCATCACGCGGGCGTTGGCGCCCGGATAGGACGCGGACACCTCGACCGTGGGTGGAGCGATCTCCGGATACTGCGCGATGGGCAGCGTGAACAGCGCAATGCCGCCGGCCAGCGTGATGACGATCGACATCACGCTGGCAAAGATCGGTCGGCTGATGAAGAAATTGGAAAACACGGCCTGGCTATTCGCGAGTGACCCGTTCGCGGCGAGCGGGCGGTTTGTAGTGGGGTTTGGGTGGCTTGTGCAGCTTCTCGCGCAAGTGGCGCAGCGGCCGCAACGTGAGCAGGCCGATGGAAAGCTCGCCGGTGCGCCGGACGACGCGCGAGGCGAACACCCGCGTTCCGCCCAGCCAGTCGATCGTGGCGAAAAACACCGGCGTCAGGAAAATGCCGAACAACGTCACGCCGACCATACCGCTGAACACGGCTGTGCCGAGCGTTTGTCGCATTTCCGCCCCGGCGCCGTGGGCGACCATCAACGGCGCGGAACCCAGGATAAACGCGCACGAGGTCATGATGATCGGCCGCAGGCGCAACCGGCAGGCTTCCAGCGTGGCGTGGCGGCGCGACTCGCCGTTTTCGCGCATGTGTTTGGCAAACTCCACGATCAGAATGGCGTTCTTGCTGGCCAGCCCCACCAGCACTACGAAGCCAATCTGGGTAAAGATATTGATGTCCTGTCCCGCCAGGTTCACGCCAACGATCGCGCTCAACAGGCACATCGGCACGACCAGGATCACCGCCAGCGGCAGCGACCAGCTTTCGTATTGGGCCGCCAGCACCAAAAACACCATCGCCACGGCGAAGCCGAAGATCAGCATGGCGGTGTTGCCGGCCTTGAGCTCCAAGTACGCCAGTTCGGTCCACTCGAACGCCATCGTCGACGGCAAGGTGGCTGTGGCCAGTTGCTCCATGACCTTGAGCGAGTCGCCGGAACTGGTGCCCGGCTGGGCTGCGCCGGTGATCGAGGCGGCCGGATACATGTTGTAGCGATTCACCACCAGTGGCCCGTTCACTTGCTCGACGGTTGCCAGCGAGCCGATCGGCACCATAGCGCCCTCGGCATTGCGGACCTTGAGCCGGGTGAGATCCTCCACTTCGTCGCGAAACGCGTGCTCGGCTTGGACGATCACTTTCCAAGTGCGTCCGAGCAGATTGAAGTCGTTGACGTGCAGCGAGCCCTGGAAGACTGTCAGCGTTTCGGAGAAATCCCGCAGGTTGACGCGCTTCATTGCCACTTCGCGCGGATTCGGATCGACTTCGAGCATCGGCACGTTCGCTCGAAACACCGAGAACAAGTTCGTCAGGCTGGGATGCTCGGTGGCGCGGGCCACCAGCGCCTCGGTCTGCGCTTGCAGTGCGTCGGAGCCCAGCGCGCTGCGATCCTCGACCATCAGCGTAAAGCCGCCGGCGCGTCCCACGCCGCGCATCGGGGGCGGTGGGAACACTTGAACTTTGGCGTCGGGTATCCGTTCGAAGCCTTGCTTCAGCTTCTCCACGATGGCGCCGCTCGAGCGGCTCGGGTCGCGCCGCTCTTCATAGGCGTCGAAGCCTACGAACATCGACCCAAAGTTGGACCCCGCCGCCCCGGTGGCGAACGACTCGCCCGAAATGGCCGTCACGTGGTGGATGCCCGGAATCGCCGAAGCCTGGGCCTCGATCTGGCGCATGACCTTGGCGGTCCGTTCGACCGAAGCCGAGTCGGGCAACTGCACGGTCACCAGCAGATACCCCATGTCCTGCTGCGGTATGAAGCCCTTGGGGGTGCTGGCGAACTTGTCGTACGTGACGGCCAGCAGTCCGCCATACACAATTAAGACCAGCACCGTGACGTAGAGCAACTTGCCCACGATCCACAAGTAGACCGTCGTAAAACCATCGAACCCGTAATTGAATAGCCGAAACGCGGCCCGCAAGATTTGATTGACCGGCCAACCCACCAGGGCGCCGGCCACGGTTCCGACGGCGCACATCATACCGCGGCCCCAGGCGGTCGACGTCGCGTCGATGCGCAAGTGCTCTGCGGCAAACTCGGGCAGCATCACCCAGCCCAGCCAGCCGCCGGCCACGGCGAATGCCAGCCACGGCAAGGGCGGCGTTGGTTTCGAACCGCGCGGTCGCAACACCAGCGCGCACAACGCTGGGCTGAGCGTCAACGAATTGAACGCCGAGATAATCGTGGACACGGCAATCGTCAGCGCAAACTGCTGAAAGAACTTGCCTGTGATGCCGCTGACGAACGCACACGGCACGAACACGGCGCTGAGCACCAGTCCCACGGCGATCACCGGCCCGGAGACCTGGCGCATGGCGACGATCGTGGCCTCGCGGGGCGATTTGCCGGCGGCGATGTGATGTTCCACGGCCTCGACCACCACGATCGCGTCGTCGACGACGATGCCAATCGCCAGCACCAGCCCGAACAACGTCAAGTTGTTCAGGCTGAAGTCGAAGGCCAGCATGGCGGCGAACGTGCCCACCACGGCCACGGGCACCGTGACGAGCGGGATGATGGCCGACCGCCAATTCTGCAGAAACACCAGCACCACGATGGCCACCAGCACGATGGCGTCGCGCAGCGCCTTGAACACTTCGCGGATCGACTCGCTGGTATAGACCGTGGTGTCGAAATTGATCGTCCAGATGATCCCTTCGGGAAAGTCCCGCTGCAATTCATTCAGCTTGTCGATGACCGCGTCGTGAACGTCGAGCGCATTGGCTTTGGACATTTGCGTGATGACCAGGAAGACGGCCTCATGGCCGTTGTAGCGCACGCTGACATCCTGATTGTCCGAGCCCAACTCCACTCGCGCAACGTCCTTGAGCCGCACGACGCGTCCGTCGTCCGATGCTTTGAGCACGATGTCCGAAAACTGCTCGACGGTCTCCAGGCGGCCCAGCGCCGAGAGCGTGCGGGAGAACGCCTGGTCCTCGTTCAGGGGCGGGCTGCCGATCGTGCCGATGGCCACCTCGCTGTTCTGGTCGCGAATGGCTTGCACGACGTCGCTGGCCGTCAAGTTGCGCGCCGCCAGCGCCTCTGGGTTCAGCCACACGCGCATGGCGTAATCGCGCTGCCCCGACAACCTCACGTCGGCTACCCCGGGCAAGCGCATCAGCTCGTCGCGAATGCGAGTTTTGGCATAGTTGCTCAGATACAACTGGTCGTACTGGCCCGTGGGCGACATGATCGCGGCGCCCATCAGGACGTCCGGCGACCGCTTTTGCACCGTGACGCCGCGTTGCTTGATGGCGTCGGGCAACGACGGGATCGCCAAGGCCACGCGGTTCTGCACCAGCACTTGGGCCACGTTCAGGTCGGTGCCATGCTCGAACGTGATGTTCAAGTTGTACTGACCATCGTTGGTGCAACTCGAAGACATGTAGAGCATGCCTTCGACGCCGTTGATCTGCTGCTCGATGGGCGCCGCGACGGCTCCGGCGACGTCCTCGGCATTGGCGCCGGGATAGACGCATTGCACGCCCACGTTGGGCGGCGAGATATTGGGGAACTGCGCCAACGGCAGATTCACCAGCGCAATCCCGCCGGCCAGCGTGATGGCGATCGACAACACGCAGGCGAAGATCGGGCGATCGACAAAAAACCGAGCAATCACGGCCGATTCACTTTCGTGGGCGAAAGGTTGCGCGTCCGAGCGTTATCGCGCCAGCGGCGATCCCTTCGCGGACTCGCCGACCGGCCGCGGCGCAGTTCGCGCTTCCTCCGGCCGCTGGGCAGGTGTGCGCGACTTTGCGGGCAGCACGTTGGTCTCGGCCGGTGCCTCGGCGACCGCCGACGCTTCCTCCCCCTGTGGCTCCTGCCGCTGTGCGGTTTCGATCATTTTTGGCTGCACGCTGGCGCCGGGGCGCACGCGCTGCAGGCCGCTGACCACCACGCGCTCTCCGGCGGTCAGACCCTTGAGCACCACGCGCCGACCGTCCTGCAACTTGCCGATCTCGATACGGCGATACTGGGCTTTGTTGTCATCGTCGACGACGTACACGTACTTTTGACCCTGATCGGTGCCCAACGCCTCCTCGGCGATCAACAGCGCGCGGTACGGTTGGCCGATCGGCAATCGCACGCGCACGAACAGGCCGGGCCGCAACGTGTGGCCGGAGTTGGGGAAAATACCGCGCACTTGCAGCGTGCCCGTGCCGGCGTCGAGCTGATTGTCGAGGAAGTTGACATAACCTACGTACGGATGTCCCTCGTCGTCGGCCAGTCCCATCATCACGTCCACGCCCGTGCCGTCGGATGAGTTCAATCGCCCTTCCTCCAGATAGCGGCGAATCCGCAACAGCGACCGTTCGTCGACTTCGAAGTAGACGTAGATCGGGTCGATTTGCACGATCGTGGTCAAGGAGGTCTCGTCGGCGGTGACCACGTTGCCGGCATCGACCAGCGTGCGGCCGATGCGGCCCGAGATCGGCGCGACGACCTTGGTGAAGCTGAGATTCAACTCGGCCAGATCAAGGTTGGCCTGCTCGATGGCGACCGCGGCCTGGGCCTGGGCACGATCGCCGGCGATCAGGTCGTACGCCTCGATTGTCAGGGCCTTGCTCTCGACCAATTGCTGCGCGCGACGAAAATCGAGATCGAGTCGCTTGGCCTTCGAGCTGGCCTGCAGCAGGTTGGCCTTGGCTCGGGCGACTTCGGCCTGGTACGGCCGCGGATCGATCTCATAGAGCACGAGACCCTTCTCGACGTCGCGCCCTTCCAGTTCGCGGAAATTGATCCTGGAGACATATCCGGTCACCCGCGCGCGAATATCGATCGTGCGCGTGCCGGCCGTTCGCCCGGTGAAGTCTTCATAGTCGACAACGTCGCCGCTGGTGGGGAAGTCGACCAGCACTTCGGGCGGCGCCATTGGCGGCGGTCCCTGTTGCTTGGCCTGGGGACTGGCCGGCTGTTCGGCGCAGCCGGCCACCCACAGCAGGCCAGTGGCGATCATTGCCAGTGTTCGCTTATGCATCGTGCGTCGGCGCCTCGGAG
>JBBDYK010000032.1:0-9197 GCA_040901665.1 Pirellulales bacterium
CCGCCGGCGACGCGCTGCCGCAGCCGATGCCTGCGGATCTCGATCCCGCGCGGGCGGCGGCCGTGGTCGACTTCTGTCACGCGCTGCTCAATTCCAACGAGCTCTTGTATCTCGACTGATCGTGGATCGGCGCTTCGCCTTTTGCCTGCCATCACCATGCCACACGCTCCCAACCAACGCCCGCTCGACCGCCTGCCGCACTTCGAGTCGGCCGTCTCGCGGCGCGATTTTCTCGCTCGCGCGGGCGCCGGATTCGGGTCGATCGGCTTGGCGTCGCTGCTGGTTGGCAAAGCGCGCGCCTCGACCGGCGGCACGCCCACCGGCTTGCCCGTCGTGCCGCGAGTGACGCACTTTCCGCCGCGAGCCAACAGCATCATCTGGTGCTTTCTGGACGGCGGACCCAGTCACATCGACTTGTTCGATCCCAAGCCCGAGCTGAACAAGCTGGCCGGCACGCCGCTGCCCGACACCTTCGAGCGCCCCATGACCGCCATGGGCCGCACCGCGTACACGCCGCTGTTGGGCAGCAAGCGAACGTTCGCCCAACATGGCCAGTCGGGCATTTGGGTCAGTGATTGGTATCCAGAGATCGCGTCCTGCGTCGACGACATCGCCGTTATTCGCAGTTGCCATGCCGATGGCTTGAACCACGTCGGCAGCGTCTGCCAGATGAATACCGGCAGCATCCTCGGCGGGCGGCCGTCCTGGGGTTCGTGGTGCTTGTATGGCCTGGGCAGCGCGTGCGACAACCTGCCGGGTTATGTGGTGCTTTCGGACAATGGCAACAATCCGCCCGGCGGCCCGCGCAACTGGGGCACCGGCTTCATGTCGGCCAGCTACCAAGGCACCAAGTTCCGCGACGGCAAGGTTCCCATCTTGCACGTCTCGCCGGCCGACGACGTGCTGGGCGCGCGCCAGCGCGGCAAGCTCGACTTCGTGCAGCAGCTCAACCGCCTGCACCAGCGCGGCCGCGAGGAAGACAGCGAGTTGGAAGCCCGCATCGCCGCCTATGAGCTCGCCTTTCGCATGCAAACATCCGCGCCCGAGGCCGCAGACCTCGCGGGCGAAACCGCCGAAACGCTGGCGCTCTATGGTCTCGATCAGAAAGAAACCTCCGCCAACGGCCGAAATTGCTTGCTGGCGCGCCGCCTCGTCGAGCGCGGCGTGCGCTGCGTCCAGCTTTACATGGGCGCCGGCAGCCGCTGGGACGCCCACAGCGACGTCGAAGGCAACCACTCCAAGTACTGCCGCGAAAGCGATCGCCCCATTGCCGGACTGCTCAAGGATCTCAAGCGACGCGGACTGCTCGACAGCACGCTGGTCGTATGGGGCGGCGAGTTCGGCCGCACGCCCATGAGCGAGAGCGGCAACGGTCGCGACCACAATCCCTATGGCTTCACCATCTGGATGGCCGGTGGCGGCGTGCAAGGCGGCGTCACTTACGGCGCAACCGACGAGATCGGCCTGTACGCCATCGAGAACAAGGCCCACGTCAACGACATCCACGCCACGATCCTGCACCTGTTGGGCATCGACCACGAGCGTCTCACCTGGATGCACAATGGCCGCGAAGAACGGCTCACCATCGTGGCCGGCAACGTGATCGACGGTATACTGGCGTAGCATTCCGTCAGAGCGAGGCGGGTTCCGCAACGACCTTCAATTCCCCGTCGCCACTGTCATGCTGCAAACGCTCACCATCTTCGACCGCTACCTGGCCAAGACGCCCGGCTCGAAAAAGCTTTACGAGCGCGCCGTGCAGGTGATCCCCGGCGGCGTGACGCACGACACGCGCTACCTGCAGCCCTATCCGCTCTATGTCGCCCGCGCCTCGCGCGCCCACAAGTGGGACGTCGACGGCAACCAGTACGTCGATTACATCGGCGGACACGGCGCGCTGCTGCTGGGGCACAGCGACTCGTTCATCACCGAGGCCGTTCGCGAGCAACTGGGCCACGGCACCCACTATGGCGCTGCGCACGAGATCGAAGTCGAGTGGGCCGAACAGGTCACCCGCATGGTGCCTTGCGCCGAGAAAGTGCGCTTCACAGGCTCCGGCACGGAATCGACGCTGCTGGCCATTCGCCTGGCCCGCGCGTACTCCGGCAAGCCGAAGATCGTCCGCTTCGTGGGGCATTTTCACGGCTGGCACGACCAGGTGGCCTTTGCCGCCACCTCGCACTTCGACGGCTCGGCGCCGCCGGGAGTGCTGAAAGAAGTGGCCCAGAACGCGCTGGTTTGCCCAGTCAACGACGCCGAGGCTCTCGCTCGGCTGCTCGACGAGCACGACGACGTGGCCGCCGTCATCATGGAACCGACCGGCGCGACCTTCGGTCTGGCGCCTCTGATGCCAGGCTTCGCCGCGCAGGTGCGCCAACTCACCGCCAACAGGAACGTGCTGTTGATCTTCGACGAGGTGATCACCGGTTTTCGCGTCGCCCCCGGCGGGGCGCAGCAACTGTTGGGAGTCACACCCGACCTGTGTACCTTTGCCAAGATCATCGCCGGCGGATTTCCCGGCGGCGCCGTGGCCGGACGGGCCGAGGTGATGGACACGCTCACCATGCGGGCCGATCGCGAGTGGAACCTCCACCATCGCGTGCCCCACCAGGGCACCTTCAACGCCAACCCCATCACCGCCGCCGCCGGGCTGGCCACGCTCAAGCTGATTGCCGAAGGCGGCGTCATCGAACGCGCCAACCGCGCCGCAGAGCACCTTCGCGCGCGGCTCAACGAAGTCATCGCCGAAGTCGGCTCCAACTGGCTCGTCTACGGCGAGCACTCCGGCTTCCACTTCTTCACCAACCCCAAAAACGTCGACGCCACACTCGGCGACATTTACACCGGCCGCATCGGCGCCGACCAGCTCAAGGGCGCCACCTCACCCGCCATCATCCATCGCTTGCGGTGCGGCCTGATCCTGGGCGGCGCCGACATCTTCCCCTGGCCCGGCGGCGTCGTATCGGCCGCCCACACCGAAGACGACATCGACGTCACCGCCGCCGCCTTCAAAACGTGCCTGGAATTGCTGGCGGGAGAAGGCTAGTGCTCTGTCAACGCTTGGATTTCGGACGATAGCTCTCACGCGGAGGACTGGATATTTATTGGCGCCAAAGCACTTGCGTCTTTGGTGACGTTTCGCGAACGCGTGTGTTGGAATGCCCCTGTTTTCTGAACCAGGGGTTATGTGAGTATGGGCTAATGACAACGCTTACTGCGGCAACGGACTATGATCAGTCCAACCATGCTCAATCCCAACAAGGAGAATGAAGCCGGTTCAGGGACCACAAAAGGAGTAACGTCAAAAAAGGTATCACCCCAACGAATCTCATCGATTCCGCCAGGAATGTGGCCATTACCTGAAAAGGTGAAGTTGCTAAAAGCGCCCTGGTGCGTGATAAATAGATCGGATGCAGCAACTGAAACCAGCGCGTCCGACGTCAACGGTTCAATATTGCTGGTGGGATCGAAATAAACCGAAACCACGTCTGGGTCAGCCGGGTTGAACTCGTATTTCATCACGACCAGATGAGTGCCAGTCAATGCGGCAAGGTTCAGGCCGCCGCCGGCAACCGGAACGGTGGTCGTTCCAGATGCGGTTGTGACCGCCAATGAGAGGTCATTCACGCCACTGAAATGGTTCATAAACAAATCGACGGCGAGGAATGAGTCACCCACTCCGCCGTTCCACAATTCGTGGGCACGTTTGCCAAAGTCGGTTGCAACGTCCGTGCCTTGTCCGCCGAAGTCGATCAGGAAGCTCTCGTAGATCGTACGGGCAGCGCGACCGCCGCCGAGGCCAAATTCACCGATGGCGCGTGCCGACCGACCAAAAGTGCAACATTCGAACTGAAGAGTTTCTCGTTGCACGCCGCCAATGCCAGGCTGGAAATTGGGATAGGCCAACGAAGGAACGGCCTTCACGACTTGCGAGTCACCACCACTCTGAATCCACGGACCATCGTAAAAGGCGGTAGGACCAATGGTCGGATTCTGGCCACCGAGCACGCCGGTGCCGGCATCCTCATTACCGACTGCGTACTGGCCTTCCGAGGGCACAGCGACGTCTCCATAAGCAAAAGGTTCATACGCCAACAGGGCTGCCTGGACCTCGCCATCCGCGCACATGAGGCATACCGCTACAACAAGACAGCTCAGCAAACCTAGGGGTTTAAGTGACATATTTGACATTAGAAAAGACCTCCCATCACAAGTTGAATATCAAGGAAATTACTCAAGTAACAAATGCAAACCTTTGTGGACCTCTTTTGGATTCCCAGGAAAACAGGTTGCTCAACCGAAAATGTTCCCGACGGGGCTCTCCGGCAGCGCTCAGGACTGCAAGCCTGGACGCGATGAACTCGGCAAAGCCAACCGGTTGGTTCATGGAATGAAGCCTTTGATGCAAACTGAAAGTCAGCATGGTCGATCAATCGCATTCGCGCGAGAGGAGCTACCAGGATGGCAACTCGATGACCAAGAGAAACTGAGCGGGAAAATCGGACGGCGTGTCAGGATCGACAGCCGAATGTGAGATGGCTCAGTAGCGCTTTTCGCTTCTTAAAGAAGGGAACAATGGACGAGGCGGGACAGTTCCTGTCAACCTTCGCTGGGTTAGGCTTGGATTAGGCATCGAACCCGCGGACGCGAGTATAAATATCGCGTGTCCTGGGGTCAACTGATCGAGCAATTCAGCTATCTCGCCCCGAAAGTCTACTCTTCGCCGTCCGCCTGACCGAGCGCTCGCTGCATCTCCAGCACGCGCAGCAGGTCCACGCCCTCGGGCTTGTGCTCCATCAGCCAGGCGACGTCTTGCGTCGCGCCCGCGCGGTCTTCCAGCCGATAGCGGACGATCGCCCGCAGCCAGCGATAATGCCCGTTGTCCGGGTCGAGCGCCAGGACGGCGTTCAAATAGCGGTGCATCGCGGGCGTGTTCGCCGTGGAGACGCTGAGCAGGTTCTGCAGCATGCGAATCACGATGTCGCGCTTGGTGGCCGCCCGCAAGTCACTGTCCAATAGCGCGCGATCGGCGGCAATCCTGACGCGTTGCCGCGCTTCTTCGAGCGAGACCGGTGTGGCCGCGTCGAACACGTCGATCAGTTGCGGCTCGCCTTCGGCCGGCACGTGGCGCACGACGAAATGGCCCGGCAGCCCCACGCCCTCGATGGTCAGTCCGATCCGTCGCGCCAGCTCGATGTACACGACCGACAAGGTGATCGGTAGCCCCTCCCGATCGTCGAGCACTTCGTTCAAGTAACTGTTGGCCCGGTGGTAATAGTCGCCGCGACTTCCGTGAAAGCCATTTTCCTCGAACAGGTACTTCCTTAGGGCGTCTAACCTCGCCTGCTCGCTGGCGTCCGCCGGCAGCGCGGCGGCCAGCTCGCCGGACATTCGCTCCAGTTCCCGGACGTAGGATTCCACGTCCACGTCTTCATTGTCCAAACGGGCCACCAGCAAGCCGGCGCGGAACAGATCGATCTGCTGCTCTTCGCCGGCCAACGCCGCTGCGAGCTGCTCGACCACGCGATGCTCGTGCGCCGCGCGGGCCAGTTCGCGCAGCCGCTCGGCCTGGCGATCGAGCTGGTCCGCCCGCTCGCGCAACACGCGCGTGGCCCGATCGGGCTCCGTGGCCAGCGTCGCAATCAGTTGGGCATCGCGAGCCGCATCGTCCGGCGCCTCGTCGACCAGCTTGATGATTCGTTGGGCGTCGGCGGGCTCCACGCTGCTGGCGGGAAGTTCCTTGCCGAGCGAAAAGTTCTTGAACTGAGCGTTCGTATTGCGAAACTTCACCAGGCCGACTTTGCCGCCGGTCAGCTTGTCATCCGCCATTTCCACTACTTGCTGGTCGTTGACGAAGCAGGTGACCTTGCCCTCCTCCAAGCGCACGCGGAGCGTGTTCCACTCGCCGTCGCGATAGTGCCGGCTGGCCTGGTCGTGGAGAATCGTCCAGGAAAGCAAGTCCGGACCATCAAAACGCGTCAGCCGCAGGTGGCCGTCCGTGGGATAAAAGCCAAAGTGACGGTTTCCGCCATCCGCACAGAACGCCAGCCCCGCGGCGCCCGACTCGTCGTCCAATTGCACGCTCACGGCGATTTCGATGGGAGATTCGGGCACATCCGTCTGCCACAGGCACAGCGCGCGACCGCCGAATCCGTCGCCCTGTCCTTCGACCGTAATCCGCCCGGCCCGTTGTCGCCACAGCGCCCCGAGCACCGGCTGCCATTCGCGCGGATCGAGCGCGCCGATGGTCAGCCAGCGCGTCATGGGTATCGGATGGGGATTTTCCGCCAGCGGCTTAAGCAGGTTGATCGAAACGGCGAAACCCAGATTGGGCGTCACCAGCGATTTCATGGTCAGAATGCCCAGCACCCGGCCTTGCAGGTCGACCAGCGGCCCGCCGCTATTGCCCGGCTCGATGGGAATGGCCACCTGGATCATCGGCCGGCCATCCATTTCGCGCACCGCCGAGACTACGCCCGACACCACGCTGTGCCGCAAGCCGGCCGGATTCCCCAGCGCCACGACTCGCTGACCCTGCTTCACCAGGTCGGTATCGCCCAGTTCGAGCGCGGGCAAATCCTTGGCGTCGATGCGCAGGATGGCCAGGTCGTGCTGCCGATGAAATGCCTCGACGGCCGCCACGTCGAAGCCCCGCCCATCGGCCAATTGCACGCGCACGGCACGCCCCTCGCCTGCCACGTGAAAGTTGGTGGCGATCAATCCATCCGGCGAGATGATGAAGCCCGTGCCAACATTGTCGCGCGAGCCATCGCGACTGGCCGAAGTGATGGTGACGATCGATTTGCCGATGCGCGCGGTCAACTCCTCGATCGAGGCGTCCGGCGCCGACACCGTGCCCACTACATTCGGGGCCTGGGGTTGGCTGCCAGCATCGTCCTGACCATAGAACGTCCCGGCCAAGCCGAACCCGGCCAGCAACGCTGCCCCTGCGATCGCGCGCATCATCTGCATCGGCTCGTTACCCCGCTTCATCGGCCGGTCAAGTCACACCACTCGATGATAGGCCAACCGACAGCCGAAGGCAAAGCGATCCTCGCTGCCGACACCGGCTCGAAGCGCCCGCGGCCGCTACGATTTCTTGCTGGGCCCGATCAATTCAATCAGGTTGCCGTCCGGATCGCGGACCAGGGTCAACGTCATGCCGGCCGGAAAGCCCGCGGGCAGCGGCACCGGACCCTTGGCGACCGGTTTCACGCCCGCCTTCTTCAAACGCGCCAAGGTTGCGTCGGCGTCGGCCACATAGATCGTCAAATAGCTGTAGCCCAACTGGGAATGGATGAACGTGTTGTCGCTCTTGCGGTTGGCGGCGCCGGGCACGGCCATCAATTTGAGCTTCGTGGCCGATTCGTCCTCGCCCAAGACCAGCACGCGAATGTCCAGCGCCAGGTTATCGGTCAGGCCCGCGTCGGCACAAAAATCGGCCGGTACCGAAAAGCCGGGCACTTCCGCAAACCCGATGGCCTCGGTGTAGAACTTCGCCGATTTATCCACGTCGCTCACCACCACGCCCAAGTCGATCGTCGAGCGGGCAAACGCGCTCTTGCTCTGAGCCAAACCTTCTTGCGCGACCACGGCCGTCACCGCCAATGCCAATCCCAACGCGCGAAGCAAAACATTCATGTGGAGAACTCCCGGTTGAAAAACAATGCGCCAGCGCGGGCGCACGTAACGCTTACTTGGAAACTTTTTGCCAAACCTCCAGAATCATGCCGCTGCCGGCAGCGCCGGTCAGCTTGTCCGGACGCTTTTCATTCTTCTTCTGGAAGCAAATCGTGATCTGCTTCTCGTTGGCGTCGAAGGCTGCCAGGTAGACTTTCCCTTTGTCGGCCCCGTCACCCACGATGATATCCAAATGCTTGGGTAACTTGGTCAGATCGAACCTGTACGAGCCGTGCTCGTTGAATGCGCCATTTTGAAAGTGATAGTTCGCGCCCTCGACCGTCAGCTTGCGCGACTTGAGCGCATCGCCGGTCGTCGACTTGCCATCGTCCTCGATCGAGATCAACTCGAACGTCCCTTGCCAATGCGCCAGGATATCCTTCTCGCGCTTCGCCACGTCGGCATCAGGTTCTGCAGCCAAAGCCGACATGCCCGCCAGACAACCAACAACCAGCGCAACGCAACAACGGCGAATCATAGGGTGCAACTCCAAAGAAGCAACAGCGGCAATCCCGCGCAACAAGCGACGCTGCTAGCAGTTGGCACAGCGCCGCAGCCCGGCGGACCCGTAGTATGCCCACCGCCGGATGGCATGTAAAGAAATGGCCGGACTACTCGCCTGCCGCCTTGCCCGCAGCATCCTTCGGCGCGTCTTCGAACCGCAACGCGGCCGAGTTGATGCAATAGCGCAGTCCGGTCGGGGCCGGCCCGTCGCCGAAGACGTGCCCCAGGTGCGCATCGCACCGCGCGCACAGCACTTCGGTCCGCGCCGGCAACTCGCCCACATCTGCCGTCAGGTGTAAGGCTAAAGCAGCTAATGAACGAACGGATACTTTCGCCGCTTTCGTATGCTCCACATCAACGCACAACCGGTGATCGCCAGCACTGCCGTATTTGGCTCAGGCACGGTCGCTACACGGAACCCGACACCGTAGAGTAGCTCGAAATTCGGAAGCGGAAATGCGTGGTTGCGGAACGAAGCGTATAGTGAATCTGCCTCTAGGGACCACGAGCCGCCTCGCAACACTCGATGGGACAAGAGTAGGCCCTCCGTCCACTCCAGCACGTTGCCGCCCTGATCGTACGTTCCATAGGGGCTGTTAGAGGAACTGTACGCTCCGACTTCGGTCAGGTAGTTGTCGCTGCTGCTGTAGCTAACTGACCCGGTTACCGCATAACCGTCGTCGTACTGGTTGGCAAGGCCGTCGTCGCTGAAGTAATTCGCGGTGTTGGACTGCGTCGGCGCGTCGCTGCCCGGCGCCTGATCACTATGGGGCGTCGAATCGGTCGAAGTTGGACTGTCCCAGTAATTTCCCGAAACTCCGTCATTCTTGTGGTAGGCCGCCTTATACCACTCGTCTTCCGAGGGGATGAACCAAACGGCGCCTGGATTGCGCGTGGCTTCGCTTAGCCCTGTGCTCGTATTTGCAGGAAACAGAGTGTACGCGCCGTCTTCGGTGGAACTAGGCTTTGTCTGAGAACTGATCTTCCCGTGAATTTAGTTTTGGTGCAAGCTC
>JBBDYK010000033.1:0-9161 GCA_040901665.1 Pirellulales bacterium
GCAGGGAAAGCCGCAAACGACAAACAGCAGGAGGAGCAAATAGTATTTCACGGTATAGTTTCAGAGGATTGCGGGGGTGGCGCAGGCTGGCAAGTGCCGAGCCATTATGCCGTGGTGAAGCAGGTCATGCCAGCGTCAGCAGCGCGGACGTTTATTCATCGCACAGCCGCACGTGGATCTTGCCGTCGCGGGTGATCCAGCCGCGGTGCATGCCGGGCGTGTTGTAGGGTGCGGCGAAATTGCCCTGAGAGTCCAGAGCGACCACGCCGCCATCGCCTCCAGCCGGTTTGAGCTTGTGCATGATCACTTCGTCGGCGGCGGCAGCCAGTGACATTCCACGATACTTCATCAAGGCGCCGATATCGTAGGCCACGGCCCAGCGAATGAAGAACTCGCCGCGTCCGGTGCCCGAGACGGCGCAGGACTCGTTGTCGGCGTAGGTTCCCGCGCCGACGATCGGCGAATCGCCCAGCCGGCCGAACAGCTTGTTCGACGTGCCGCCAGTGGAGGTGCCGGCCGCCAGGTTGCCCGCGCCGTCGAGTGCCACGGCGCCCACGGTGCTCCAAGGTTCGCTTGCGACGTCGCGCATCTGGGCACTTCGTGTCCGCGCGGTTTCCTCGCGCAATTCGCGCTGGTGTTGCTCCCATCGACGCTCGGTACGGAAGTATTCCGGCGCGACGATCTCCAGTTCAATCTGCTCGGCAAACGTTTCAGCGCCGGGGCCGACTAGCAGCACGTGTTTCGTTTTCTCCATCACGGCGCGGGCCGCCGTGATCGGGTTTTTGATCGTTGTGACAAAGCCAACGGCGCCGGCCGCGCGGGTCTTGCCGTCCATGATCGAGGCATCCAACTCGTTGCGTCCTTCGCGGGTGAAGATTGCGCCTTTGCCCGCGTTGAAGTGCGGCGAGTCTTCCATCACGCGAATGGCGGCCTCGACCGCGTCGAGCGGCGTGCCTTGCGGACGGCTGAGCGCCGCGTGGCCGGACTCCAAGGCCCGCGTCAGATCGGCGCGCAGCGCTTGGTCCAGCTCAGCATTCAGCTCCGCGCGCCGGCCGCTGGTGCCGCCATGAATGCCCAGCACGACGTTCGGGGCGGACCACGGCTCTGCAGCGGCGCTCATGGTGAACTCAATTAGCAAAATAGCGACGGAACCGAGCAGGTGATACGACATCGGAAACGTCCCTTCGGCATGGCGAATCGGCATCCAGTAGGCAATTGCTCGCTCAAGAATACGCGACGCTCCGCCGAGCCGCAACGTTCCAGCGGTCGGGTTGCAGCCCAGCCATGACTCGCCGATGATGGACCTTTGCGCCCGACCACACTTTCCATTATCAGAGCCATCCATGACCGACCACGTTTCATCCCCCAGCGCCGCTACGCACCAGGCCGCACCCGGGTTTGCCGTTGGCCAGGTCGTTCTCAAGCCGCGCAAAGCACGACCGTTCTACGGCCGGCATCCCTGGGTACTGGCGTCGGCCGTTGCGCGCGTCGATGGGCCTGTGACCGATGGCGACGTGGTCGACCTGCTGAGCGACACCGGCAAGTTCATCGCCCGGGGACTCTACAACGGCCAAAGCCGCATTCGCGTGCGTCTCTACACCTGGGACAACACGCAGGCGCTTGACGATGCATTCTTCCGCCGGCGATTGGTCTGTGCGCTGGCTTGGCGCACGCGGCTGGGGCTCGACGCGGCCGACGGCGCCGCGCGGCTGGTGTTCAGCGAAGCCGATGGACTCAGCGGGCTAGTGGTGGATCGCTATGGACCGTACTTGTCGGTGCAGGTTACTGCGCTGGCCATGGCCCAACGGCTGGAGGCACTGGTCGATGCGCTGGTCGAGCTCACCGGCGCGCGAGGCGTGTTCATTCGCACCGAAAAAGGCGTGGCCGCGGCCGAGGGCATCGAGCTGCGCGACGGTCTTTATCGCGGCGAGGCGCCGAGCGGCCCGGTGTTCATCGTGGATAACGAGCTGCGCTACGGTGTGGATCTGGCCGAGGGTCAAAAGACGGGCTTCTATCTCGATCAGCGCGACAATCGCCGTGTGGCGGCGAGCTACTTTCGCGGCCGCCGCGTGCTCGACATGTTTTGCTACAGCGGCGGCTTCAGCCTGAACGCCATCGTACACGGCGGAGCCCATGATGCGATCGGCTTCGACGCCAGCGAAAAGGCGGTGGCGCTGGCTCGGGCGAACGCCCAGCTCAACGGCGTGACCAATGCGCGTTTTGAGTTGTCCGATTGCTTTGCGGCGCTGGAATCGTTGGCTGCGGCGAACGAGAAGTTCGGCGCGGTGGTGCTCGATCCGCCCAAGTTTGCCCGCAGCCGCAGTGCGGTTGACGACGCCTTACGCGCCTATCATCACATCAATCGCCTGGCCGTCAATGCACTGGAGCCCGACGGCATCCTGGTCACGTGCAGTTGCTCGGGGCACGTGCTGCGCGAGGATTTCCAGCACATGCTGTTGGGCGTGGCCGAGCAAACCCGCCGCGACATTCAAATCCTGGAAATGCGCGGCGCCGCCCCCGACCATCCCAGCAGCGTCACCTGCCTGGAGAGCGAGTACCTAAAGTGCTTTATATGCCGGGTGGTTTGAAGCAGGCTGGAGGCTGGAGGCTGGAGGAAAATGAGGAGCCTCCTTTTGGAGGTCCATTTTGCCCCGGCGCGCCACCCATGTCCTGACGCGCTGCGAATGCAAACGCCCGTGAGTTTTATTCCTCCGGCCTCCAGCCTACCGCCTCCAGCCTGTTCCTACAGTCTTCTCTTGACCGCTTGCCTCGCCCGCGTACGATATTCCCAGTGCCGGCACGAACGTGGTGTTGGCGGGACCTGTCGACCCAAACGCTGCCAGGCTGGACTGGCGGAGTGCGGGATGGTCATGTTGGAAAGGAGGTGGTCTATGAGTAGTAGTGGCAACCAGAGGTGGCTCGTTTGACGCGCCAGCCGACGGGCTGTTGGACCCATCCGAACCAACTCGGAGGGCCCCGTCAGACAGCCAAGTTCTGAAACCGATAACGGTGGGGCCGGCCGAAGCATCGACTTCGGCCGGTCCTTTTTTGCGCCCCTCCGGCTGGCCGGACGCCCCAATTGGCGCCCCTGCCATTGCTACAGCCGCTCCCGGCGATTCCGTGCAATCGTTCCGCTCGCTATGGTCTGCTGCTCGCCCGCGGCGCATCCCCACTTTCCGCGGGGGAAGCTGATTTCAAACTTGTTGCACAGCCGAACGTGCTAAGATAGCATGACTGCTCAAAGTAGAGCATCTTGGAACAATTTGCCGATTGCGGAGGTGATTCGGATGTTGCGGATTGGCAAGACCGTTATTATTTGGGCCACTGTCGTGTTGATGGCGGTCGATCCCGCCTCGGCTGGTCTCTTTTGTCGATGGCGGGGCTGTGCTCCGCGGCGTTGTTACGTCAATCGATGCTACCCGTGTTATACCTACTGCCCGCCGTGTCCGCCGGTGAGCTGCTGTACGACCGCTCCGGCTGCTCCCTTGACTCCTCCACCGGCGCCCCAACCGACGCGGGCTGACCGGCCCGAAGTCGCGCCGTTGCCCTTGCCCGAGGAAGCGCCGGCCCCGGCGACTCCGCAACCGTCCGCCCCGCGCGACTTTCCGCCGGCGGAACCGGCGCCCGAGTTGCCCACCGACGAGCCGGCTCCGGCCGCTCCGTCGTTGGATGCCGATGCACCGTCGTTGCCAACCGAGTTGCCCACCGAACCGGCGATGCCGCCGAGCGACGTTGACGACCTATTCGATAACACGACGCCTGCCCCTGAAGCGGCTCCGGCCGATCCTGCCGAGCCCAAGGCGGACAGCACTGACGACCTGTTCAAGGAGACGAGCGAGCCCAAAGCTGCTCCCGAGCCTGAAGTTCCTGCGGAGCCCAACAAGAACAACGTGGACGATCTGTTCTCGGATCCGGCGCCCGACAAGAGCACTTCGAACGAGACTGGCGCGATGCGCGACTGGACCGACAACACGGGCAAGTACCACGTGGTTGCCCGCCTGGTCTCGGTCGACGCGGCGAGCGTGCGGCTGCTGAAGGAGAATGGTCGTTACACAACGGTTCCCTTCGAGCGATTGAGCCAAGCCGATCTCGCCTTCGTTCGCCACCAGGCGACCGGACAGATCGCCAGCAAGTAAGTTCGACGGCGGCAATCTTCGCCAAACCGCGTTACAATCACCGCAGTGGCCCGTACCAACGGCCGCTGCGGTTTTTTTTGTCGTCTGCTTCACCGATCGCAGGATCCCCCCAGCCATGGCTCGCGCCGCGTTCTTGATCTTGTTGGTCCTCGCTCTGGCCGGCTTGCCCGCGATTGCGCAGGGACCCAAGAAGCTGCTGCTGCTTGGGCAAGGTCCCGACGGCCATCCGCCGCAAACGCACGAGTATGTCGCCGGGCTGAGACGACTCGCGGAGCTGCTTGCGCCAGTCGATGGGGTGGAAGTGCAATTCGTGAATGCCGATGAGCCCTGGGCCGAAGGCCCCGAACTGCTCAAAGCGGCCGATGGCGCGGTATTGTTTCTGGCCGAAGGAGCCCGCTGGTGTCAGGCCGATCCGCGGCGCTACGACGCACTGGCCCAACTGGCGGCGCGGGGCGGCGGGCTTTCGGTGCTGCACTGGGGCATGGGCACGCGCTCGGCCGAGCCGATCCAGCCCTTCCTGAAATTGTTCGGCGCCTGTCACGGCGGGCCCGATCGCAAGTACCAAGTCGTCGATACCGATGTGAGAATCTCCGACCCCGCGCATCCGATCGCGAGGGGATTGAAGGACTTTCGCATTCGCGATGAGTTCTACTACCAGTTGAAGCGCGTCGCGCCCGCCGACGGCCTGCATCCGCTGCTGGACGCGATGATCGACGATCGACTCCAGATGGTTGCCTGGGCCTACGAGCGGCCCGATGGCGGGCGCTCATTCGGCTTTAGCGGCCTGCACTTCCACGACAACTGGCATAGGGCAGAGTATTGCACGCTGGTAAAGCAAGGCGTGCTGTGGACGTTGAAGATTCCAAGTGAATGACCTCGCAATGAGCTGGTACTGGCATCCTGCAAGTGCTTGACGCGCACTGGCGAGGCGCCAATGGTACGCGGCGAGCTAGCCCGCGTTACCCGGCGCCGTCACCAGGCTCGCGCGGCGCAGCTGTCCGCAGGCCGCGTCGATTTTGTCCCCTTTGCGCTCGCGGACGAAGACGTTGACGCCGGCGGTTTGCAGCGCGTCCACGAAGCGGCGCACCGCGGCCTTCGAGGGCGTGCGATAGTCAAGCTCGGCCACGGGATTGAACGGTATCACGTTGACCAACACGGCCCGCTTGTTGAGCAGTGCCGCCAGGCGCCGCGCGTGATCGGGCGAATCGTTCTCGTCGGCCAGCAGCACGTACTCGAACGTCAGCCGGCGTCCGGACGCCTCGAAATAGTGATCGGCCGCTTTGAGTATTTCAGCGAGCCCGATGTTCTTGTTCACCTTCACCAGGCGGTTGCGCAGCTCGTCGTCGGGGGCATGCAATGACACGGCGAGGTTGTAACGCGCGTTCGACTCGGCCAGCCGGTGAATGGCCGGCGGCAGTCCCACTGTCGAAATGGTGATGCGTCGTGGGCTGATGCCGAGCCCGCTGGGGGACGAAGCTTCCGCCAAAGCGCCCACCAGCGCGTCGACGTTGGCCAAGGGCTCGCCCATGCCCATCACCACGATGTGGCTGAGCCGCTCGCCCTCGGGCAGCAGCCGATCCAAGAGCAACATTTGCTCGACGATTTCACCGGCCGATAGGTTGCGCACCACGCCGCCGATGCCGCTGGCGCAGAACACGCAGCCCATGGCGCAGCCGACCTGAGTGCTGATGCAAATCGTGCGTCGCGCCCCATCGCGCAACAGCACGCACTCGATTTGCTGACCATCGTGCAGTTCGACCAGCAGCTTTTCGGTGCCGTCGTCGGTCTGCTTGTGCTTGGCCACCCGCGTCGTCCAGAGTTGAAAATCGGCGGCCAACAGGTCGCGCAAGCCCTTGGGCAAATCCGTCATGTCGTCCAATGCGCGGGCCCTGCCGGCGAATAACCAGCGCCGGATCTGCGCCGCGCGAAACTTCGGCTGGCCGTGCTCGGAAAGCCAGTTGGCAAGTTGGTCCGGCGCGGGTTCGAGCAAGTGCAGCATGGGAATGCGATGTCAAGACGGTGTTCGGGGCAGGCTACGGACCATCGCGATGAAGGGGTGGATGGCGCAGAGACCGACCAGTGTTTCGCGGTCCTGTCGCAGGCCTATTATACGCCAGGGCAGGTCACTCCGAAATTGACACAGTATCGCTACGCGCCCACAATGATGCCGCATCAGTCGCCGCAAGTTCACTCGATCTTGGATTCCAGGGAGGAACCTAGCCCATGGCCGGACCCATGAACCCGTATGACGCGGTTCCACCCGAGCAGCGTGGCATGAGCGGCACCACCAAGGTGCTCTTGGCCTTCGGCATTGGCTGCGGCGTGCTGGTGCTGCTGTGCTGCGGCGTATTTGGGATTGGCGGATTTTGGGTCGCCAACTATGCCAAGCAGTCGTTTAGCGACGATCCGGCCAAAGCGCGGGAAATCACACAAGACATCGTGAAAATCGACATTCCCGAGTCTCTCGAACCGCAAGGCTCGGTCGATTTTCGCGTGCCAATCCGCGGCGACCGTTTGATGACCTGGGCCATCTATGGCAGCAAGGAAGGTGACAATCATCTGATCCTGGGCGAGTTTGGGCCAACGCTGGCCAACAGCGGGGACTTCGAAACTCAGCTTCGCCAATCGATGCGCGAGACCGGCAAAGGCGACGACGAAGAACTCAACATCCTGGAATCCGAAACCTACGACGCGACGATCCACGGCGAAGAAGCCGCGTTTCGCATCTCGAAAGCCGAGGGCAACGAGTCCAAAAAAGCGTTTTGGCAGGTCACCGGACAATTCCGCGGCGATGCCGGTCCGGCGATGCTCATCATGCGCCTCGAAGCTGACAAGTTCTCGAAGGAACAAGTCATCGATGTCATCAAGTCGATGGAAGATTGACGCGCGGTGGCGATGCGCGTTGCGCAAATGCTACTTGCGTAACACCTCGCGCACCCGCTCGGCCAATCGTCCGCTGGCCAGCGCCTCTTCGAGCTCGTCGAGATCCGCATAGACCGCGTGGCTCAGAAAGCGTACGGCCCAATTGTGCTTCATCGGGCTAATGGCGATCACGGCCTTGCCGTGGCGGTGGCCCTCCCACATCTCGATCGCCGTGCCCATCGAGGCCTCGGGCACGAACGCCAGCACGACGTCCACCTCGCTGCACAGCCGATTGTGGTGGAAAAACACGGTCCGGCCCCGTTCGGCGTCGTAGCCCAGCGAGCCGGCGTGATCGGCCAAGGGGTCGTAGATGTCGGCGCCGGGAAAATGATCGGCCAGCAACTGTTTGATGCGCGCCCGATAGTCCTGGTTGTGGATGGTGGCGGCCAGGTGCGAACCCTGCATGATGCCGGCAAGAAAGAATCGCATGGCTGGGCGACCTCGATGGTGCTGGGAATGAGGCGGTTGCTGGGAATGAAATAGTTCCGCGATGGGCGCTGTCGTCGTGCCGCTGTCGCGGTCCGATCGAATGGTTTAGGATAAAGCGTAGCCTCGCGCTGGGGCAAGCCGCCCACCAAAATACGCGCGCCGCGCCATCGCATACTCTTGGAATCCCCTGACGATTCTCATGGCAACATCCGCTACCTCCACCCGCAGTAAATCACCCACGGCAGCTCGTAAAAAGGCCAGCGCCAACAGGTCGGTTCCCTCCGCACCGCAGGTCGACACTGCACGCGCGCTGGCGATGGTCGTGGAACTGATGGCCATTCCCGGCAAAAGCGGGCAAGAGGCCGCCGTCGCCCAGTACATCACCAAGAAGCTCCGCGACGCCGGGGCGCCTGTCGATGCCATTCGACACGACAATGCACACACCAAGACTCCGCTTGCGGGGCAGGTCGGCAACCTCATCTTTCAAATGCCGGGCACGATCCGCGCGCCGCGCCGCTTGTTGATGGCGCACATGGACACGGTTCCCATCTGCGTCGGCTCGCAGCCGGTGCGCCGCGGCAATTGGATCCGCTCGGCCAATCCGCGAACCGGGCTCGGAGGCGACGATCGCGGGGGCGTGGCCGTCGTGCTCAACGCGGCACTTGAGATCCTGCGCCACCAGTTGCCGCACCCGCCGTTGACGTTCTTCTGGCCCATTCAGGAGGAAGTCGGCCTGCACGGCGCTCGCTACGTGCAACTGCCCTTGCTCGGCAAACCACAAATGGCCTTCAACTGGGACGGCGGCGCCGCGGAGAAACTCACCGTTGGCGCCACCGGCGGCTATCGCATGCAGATCGATATCACGGGCTTGGCCGCGCACGCCGGCGCTGCGCCTGAACGGGGCGTCAGCGCCATCGCCATTGCTTCATTGGCCATCGCCCAACTGGTGCGCGAAGGCTGGCATGGTCTGATCGTCAAGGATGGTCAGGCCGGCACCAGCAACGTCGGCTATATCCAAGGCGGCGAAGCCACCAACGTGGTGACTGATCATGTCACGCTCAAGGCCGAGGCACGCAGCCACAACAAGGCTTTTCGCGCGCGGATCGTCAAGGCCATCAAGCAGGCGTTCGAGGACGCGGCCTGCGAGGTAACGAACGCGGACGGCAAGCACGGCAAAGTGCGCATCGACGGCCGACTCGATTACGAGGCGTTTCGTCTGGCCGAGAAAGAGCCGGCCGTCGCGGTTGCCGAGGCGGCGCTGCGCGGCGTTGGACTTGAACCGGTTCGCGCCATCAGCAATGGCGGTTTGGACGCCAATTGGATGAACGTTCACGGCATTCCCACAGTGACCTTGGGATGTGGACAGTCGCAAATACACACCACCGGCGAGATGCTCGACGTCGGCGCTTTCGAAACGGCCTGCCGGATCGCGGTCTCGATCGCGACCGGAGCCGATAGCGCCGCCTGAGCTGCGCGTCCAGCGCGCAAACCCATCGCATGGAACTCGACGACGAACTTTGCCTGTGCTTTCACGTCACCAAGCGGAAGGTGATTAACTACATTCGCGTAGAGAAACCGCGCCGCCCGGCGCAGCTCAGCGAGTGCTTTGGGGCCGGCACGGGTTGCGGCTGGTGTCGAACCTATTTGCGCCATCTGTTCGAGCAGCGCCAGGGG
>JBBDYK010000034.1:0-9076 GCA_040901665.1 Pirellulales bacterium
CGCCAATGCGCCGATGGCCAAGGCGCCCAATGCCAGCGCGCCCACCGCCATCGCGCCGACGGCTTGGGAGCCAACGGCCAATCGCTGCAATCTCAAGGCGGTTTGCGAATCGCCGATGGCTACCGAGTCGGGAAGCGTGGCGTTGTTCTCGACCATAGAAACCTCCGAACGTGGCGAGCGACCAGTATTGCCTGAGGCGCTAGCGAGCGTGCTGCGCGCCGACCGTAAATAGTAGGTCAGGTTACGTAGGTTGCAGGGCCAACCTAGCGGCGACCAGCGTGGGCGGGACCGTGGCGCTAGGAGTGATGGCGGGGTGGCATGGACATGCCGAGGATCACGCCGGCGGCCTGGCCGGATGCCTGGCCGCTGACAGCGGCCATGGCGGCCAGCGATTCAAGTTCCTGCTGATCGAGCCACACTCCGCCGCAAGTGGGACACTTGTCGTAAACGACGGACTGCTGGATTTGCTTGGTCATGCTGGCCCCGCACTTGGGGCATGTCATGCGCGGTTCCGCCTCGGCTTCTAATTGGGTCTGACACGGCAGGCAAATGTTTTCGTCCCGGAAGCGATTGCGGGTGCGCCGCGTATGGCAACGCGAGCACTTGGGACCGAAGATCTTCGTCATCAAGCTGCTCATGGTGCCTCCGCGAAAAGCTTGTTACTTATGCCGGCGACGATCGCATCAAAAAGCCCTTACGCTGTTACGGCGTGATACGATTTATCAGTTTGACCGACGCGTGACCGCAGGGGAAGACGGTGAATTCGCAGTTGCTCAATCGCTATTCGATCCGCCAGATACTGGCCCTCGTCACGGCAGCGGCGATCGCGGCGGCCGTCTTGCGCCAGCTTCGGTTGGAAAACGCGCAGACGTACGCCTTCGTGTTGGCGCCGTCGATCCTCTACGGGTTGCTTCGCGCCGCGGGAGTTATGCTACGCCCCGCCCAATCGTTGGCGCGGCGTCCTGTGGCGGTACTCGGTGTGTCGCTGTTGGCGTTTGTGATGGTGTCTCTCGTCTATCAACCACGGGCACTCGTCGCACTGTTGCCCGTCGCCGCATTTTGGACGTTCCAGCTGGTCGTTATCGATTTGTGCGAGTCGACGCTGGCCGGCTACATGAGCCGACGACCCGTTGCTGGGTCGCTCGAAGCCAACGCTCGCCCGCGGTGGCCTTTGCTTTGCATCTGCCTGCTTGTTTCCCTTTCGCTCCTCACCCTGTGCCTTTACGGAATGGCTTTCTATGTCATTGGCAAAGGGACGTTGTTTGGAAAATACTGGATGGTGGTTAGCTCCGGCGGAATCACGGAGTATCAATGGCAAAACGGCTTCTCCGACATCGATTGGCAATGGACGAACGCCGCTGGGCGAGCAACTCCGGCAACGACGCATCGCGATTGGCAGTTTCTCGGGCTGGCTCGCTATCGAGTTGGCAGCATTGAGAAGCTTCGCGTTCCGCTTTGGCTGCCGATCGCGATGTCCACGTTGGTCCCCGCGATTTGGATCGCGCGGACGTTATTGCAAATCCGCGCGGCGAGTCGCCACGTTCGAGTTGATCGATCCAGCGTGAAGGTCGACGGGGAGTCTGGCCGCTAGGCAGCCGCGCGACGCCGCGCGACGACGATGCCCGCTGGCGGGCCTAAAACTCTTCGAAGATCTCGCCGCCATCGCGGGTGGCCAAGGCTTGCCAGGTGGCCAGGTCGATGTAGTCAGAGATGAAGCGGCTCGAGCCGTCGGCCAGCAGGACGTGTACGCCACCGGGATGATGGCTGCGCGAGGTGACCACCGCGTAGGTGATTTTGTTGCTGGTCTTGCCCTCGCGAGAGGAATTGAAGTCGACGTCGTAGGCCTGACCGCTATTGGCGTAGGCGACTGCCGTGTTGGGCGTGAACGTGGCGGTGAAACCGGTCTGGTGAGCGCGGCCGTCAACCCACTCGGTATGTCCGGAGTCCTTCTTGAAGCTGCCGCCGAATGCGGCCACCTCGGCCGCGGTCAAGGGAAGGGGCGCGCCGCTGGCGCTGGGGTTTCCGCCGTCGCGCACGTATGGCTGATAGGCCCTGACTTCGGCAAACGCCAAGGTCTTGCTGGTTCCGTCGGCGAGCATTTTGAAACTCGTGCGGCTGTTGGGAAACACCAGTCCGTTGCCCCCGTGCTGACTCGTCGGATCGAATACGAACCACGTGCCCAGGTTGGCGCCGTAGTTCAGCGGATAGTGGATCAGGCTGCCGTCAGGCCGTGGCTCGTCTCGGATCTCGGACGGGCAGAGATATGTGGCGATGCGCGCCTGCGTGACGACGGGCTGCACGTTGTACGGCCGCTTCCAGTCGATCAGGTTTTCCAGGTTCTGTTCTTCCAAATACGGCAGCAGGCGAGCTTGCGGCGACCAATTGTCGCCGGTGCCCCCGATCGGATAGCAGCCCGCAGGGGGCAACGCCTTGTTGGTATCGTGATAATTGACCAGCGCGATGCCGATCTGGTGCAAATTGTTCGCACAGGACGAGCGACGGGCGGCTTCGCGAGCCGCCTGGACGGCCGGCAGCAACAGCGCCACCAATACGCCGATGATCGCGATGACCACGAGCAACTCGATGAGGGTAAAGGCCAATCGCTTGGGATTCGAGTGGGACATGGCTCAGCAAGGGGGTGCCGGAGGGACGGGGGCGTGATTCGTCTCGAGATACGGCCAGGCCGTTTGTTATTGAGACTCAGTATCGACAAAACCATCTCCCCGTCAAGGGGCGCCGCGATATCGATGTCTCAGTCTCAATCAGCGGCCCACTTTCCCTTAGTTTGGGGCGAGGCCCGGGCAGAGCTGCAATTCAGTAGACGAGGGCATCAAGAAGTGGCTGGTGCGGCGACGGACTTGGCTATTTTTCCCGGCGCAGAATCGTGCCCACGGCCGGGCCGCCGTTGGCCGACCCGACGTTGCTTGCAGCCGACGATTTCCGTCGCCGCTGGGGCAGCCAATGCCGGTGACGGAAGAAGGCTAGCAGTCCGCCTGCGATCGCCAGCATGACCAGCCAGACGATGGGGTAGCCCCAGTACCATGCAAGCTCGGGCATCGACCAGGGAGAGGCATGCGTGTCGAAGTTCATGCCATAGATGCCCACGATGAATGTCAGAGGAATGAAGATCGTGGCGATGACGGTCAGCACCTGCATCACTTCGTTCATGCGATTGGCCAGCGACGAATGATATAAGCCCATCAGGTCGCTGGTGAGCTCGCGATAGGTGTCGACCAGGTCCATGATCTGGAAGGTGTGATCGGCGCAATCGCGCAGGTAGACGCGCGTCGGGTCGGTGACCCAGGGAATGGGGTCGCGGATCAAGACGTGTAGCGCGTCGCGCAGCGGCCAGATGGCGCGGCGCAATGTAAGCAGCTTGCCCTTGATTTCGTGCAGGCGGGAGATGATGTCGGCATGGCAGTCCTCGATGATGGCGTCTTCGAGCGTTTGGATTTCCTCGCCGAATTGTTCCAGCATCGGAAAGTAGGAGTCGACGACGCCGTCGAGCAGCGCATAGGCCAGATAGTCTGGCCCGGCGTTGCGCAGCGTGGTGTGTCCCTGGCGAATGCGCTGTCGCAGAGGATCGAAGCAGTCGCCCAAGACATGCTGGAAGGTCACCACGAAGCGTTTGCCAAGGAAGATCGCAAGCTGATCGGTTTCGAGCTTGTCACCCCCTTCCATCATGCGGGCGACGATGAACACTTGTTCGTCGTAGGGCTCGACCTTGGCGCGTTGATGGTGATTGAGAACGTCTTCGAGGGCCAGGGGATGCAAGCCGAAGGCGCGTCCCAGCCGGCTGACGACGGCCGCGTCGCCCAAACCCTCGACATTCACCCAAGTGACGGCGAAGCGCTCGACGATTTCGCCCAACTTGTCGAAGTCCGCCGCACAGCGCAGCTCGCGTTCGACAAAGTCGTGCCCGTTATAGGCCATCACGCGCACGACGGGCTTCTGCGACGTTGGGTCGGCGACGAGCGTGCGGGGCTCGGCGCCGGGCGGCGTGCGACGGTGAATTACCGGCTTGCGATGCCGATGATGGTGGTTTTTGCTCATGGGGGCGGGTGCCTCGAATCTGGAGCGATTGATCGCGCAATGCGTTACCGTGTCACCCAGGCGATTCGCACGGGCCCAGGCGAATCGTCGCGGCCGGCGTATTGTAGTCTCGCCACGGGGCAGCGACGAAGAGCGGCTGTGTTGAGAATCTTGACGGCGCCCGCCGACGCCCGGCGATGTGAGTAGTGGATGTGCCAAGGCACTCATGTCCTGTTCGCCCGAGCAGAGGGCTTCTGTACCCTTCGACCGCGCGGCGGCGAGTCGGTACGATGGCGGGACGTTCACATCGGTCTGTCGTGATTCCCGCTCGCCCCGATACGGTTTCAATGCGATTGCCCGCTGCCATCCCGTCGGACGACGCCCGCTTTCATTACTGGCAGTGGCGCGTGTTGGGCGCGCTGATGGGCTGCTACTTGTTTTACTACACCGGACGGCTGGCGATCGGCCATGCCATGCCGTTGATGCGGGATGAACTTGGGTATTCGCAAGAGCAGCTCGGCTGGTTGACGGCCGCTGCACTGGCGGCCTATGGGGTGGGCCAGGCCATCAACGGCAACGTGGGCGACCGGCTCGGCGCACGGTGGATGGTGACGCTGGGAGCCCTCGGCTCGATGGCGCTGTGCTGGCTGTTCAGCTTCATGGATGCAGCCGTTTGGCTGATTGCCGTGTGGGCCGCCAATGGGTTCGTGCAGAGCATGGGATGGGCCCCCGGCGGCCGCTTGATTTCGCAATGGTGGCCGCCCGAGCATCGCGGTTTCGCGTTTGGCATGTACCTGCTGGCGGCCGCCTCGGCCACGGTTGCAGTGTGGTGTTCGAGCTATGTGGTGTTGTCGATGTTCGACCAGGACGACCCGGCGCGTTGGCGCTGGTTGTTTCGCTTGCCTACTCTGGCATTGGGTGGCGCCGGATTGTTGTTCTATCTCTTGGTGCGCGACCGGCCCGAGGACGTCGGGCTGTTACCATTGCCGGAGTCGTCGAGCGCGGCAGGCGGAGCCACGGCGCCGAGCGAGGATACTAACGGCAATTCGACTTGGATCGGGCACTACCTGGCGGTGCTGGGAAACGCCGGATTCTTGTTGGCGGCGGTGGTTATCGTTTTTCAAAGTTTTGCTCGTTATGGGCTGTTGACTTGGAGCGCGGCGTACTATGCCGAGGCGGGCATTCCAGTCAACGAGGCCTTGCTGCTGACGTTGTCCCTGCCGATCGGCATGGGGCTGGGCGCCGTGGCGGGCGGATCGATGTCGGATCACTGGTTTCCCGAGCGGCGCGCCGCGGTGGTGGCGATCTTCCTGGCCACTGGCGCCGCCTGCTTTCTGCTGATCTATGCGAATCCCGTGTCGCTCGACGGCGATCGCAAGCTGGGAGTCGCGCTGATGTTTCTGTCAGGCTTTTTCGTCTATGGCGCTCAGGGGCCTTTGTGGGCCATGTGTCCCGATCTAGTGGGCAGGCGCAATGCCGGCACGGCCGTGGGTTTGATGGACGCGCTGGCGTATGCTGGCGCGGCGGCACAAGGTCCAATCTTGGGCGCGATCGTCGATGCGCCCGAGGCATATGGATTCTCGGCCGTGTTTCTGCTGTTGTCCATGGTGGCCGCCACAGGAGCACTGCTGGCGCTGGTAAGCGCGGCCACGTCGGCTCGCGATTCGCTGGTAACGCCGGTGGGAGCGTTCGAGGATTCTTGAAAATGACGGATGCCGCACGAGCGATGGTGTTTGCAGGTCCAGGCCAGCCGTTGGCGCCGCAAGCCTTTGCCTGGCCGCAATTGGCGGCGGGCGAGATGCTGGTGAAGGTGACGTTTGCCACGCTTTGCGGCAGCGACTTGCATACGTATCAAGGCCGCCGCCAGACACCCTGCCCTACCATTCTGGGACATGAGATCCTGGGACGAGTCGCCGCCCTGGCGGACGAACGGGTGGTCGATCTGTCGGGCGTGAAGCTTGCGGTGGGGGATCGCGTGACGTGGTCGATTGCGGCCAGTTGCGGAGAGTGCTTCTATTGCCAGCGCGGCTTGCCCCAAAAATGCGAGCGGCTGTTCAAGTACGGGCACGAGCGAATCGACGCGTCGCATCCGCTGTCGGGTGGATTGGCGGAATACTGCCATTTGGCGCGGGGTACAGCCGTGCTGCGCGTGCCGGACGAACTGCCCGACGAGGTGGCCTGTCCGGCGAATTGCGCGACGGCCACGATCGCGGCTGCGCTGCGCGTGGGGGGCGAATTTCGCGACGGCGCGGTTTTGATTCAAGGCGCCGGCATGCTGGGGCTGACCGCGGCCGCGATGGCCCACGCGGGCGGCGCGAGCGAGATCATCGTTTGCGATCCGGACGAGACGCGATTGCCTTGGGCGGAGCGGTTCGGCGCGACGACGCTGGTTCAACTGCGCGGCGGCGGCGGCGAACTGTCGCAGGCGGTGCAGCAGGCAACGGATGGCCGGGGCGTCGACTTGGCGCTAGAGTTGTCGGGATCGCCGGAGGCGATGGAAGCGGGCCTGCGGCTGCTGAGGATCGGCGGGCGCTATGTGCTGGTGGGCAGCGTATTTCCCACGCGCGACGTGGCGCTGCCGGCAGAGCAGGTGGTGCGCCGCTTGTTGCGAATCGAAGGCCTGCACAACTATGCGCCAGACGACTTGCAAGCGGCGGTCGCCTTTCTGGCGGCCAACCACAAGCGATACCCGTTTGGCGAACTGGTGACGGACCGCTTTGCGCTGGACGAGGCCGACGCCGCGTTTCAGCATGCGCTAACGACCAAGGCGCCGCGCGTGGCGGTGGTGCCGTAGCGTTGCCGTAGTGATCCGTCGTGCCGCAGGCGGCAATAACCCTTTGCGACCATCGTCGATGGTACGGCCTTCGGTTGGTACGATCGTGGCCGATTTGCAGCCGCAGGTGCCACTTGAGTGCGAGGCGCAAGCGGCTATTTTCCGGCGCTTTTTTCGGCGCGGCGTTCGGGGGTATCGGGCGCCTCGTCGACGAGTTGGTTGATCTCGCCGGGACGCTTGGTCAGGCGAAAGGCGTCGTACAGCTCACCCGTGGCGGTGCGGGCTTCGTAGCGCAACGTGTCGCCGTCGATGGAGACGATCTGATAGAGCTGCGTGTTCTCGGCGGCGCGGGCCATTTCCGGGCGGCGCTCGAGGTTGTACATCTTGGGCCCACTGACCGAGACGACGTACACCGTGCCTCCCTCGGGGCTGCGTGCGGTGGCGCCCACCGGCACATTCTCGGTCACTTGCGGATTAAAACGGGCGTAGGCGTGATCGTGTCCTTGCAGCACGAGATCGACTCTGTACTTGTCCAAAAGCGGTTTCCACAGCGTGCGGATTTGCGGGTTGTCCCGCCCCTTGGCCGTTGAATAGACCGGGTGGTGAAACGTGACGACGGTCCACTGGTTGAGATTGTTGGCCAAGGCGTCGGCCAGCCAATCAACTTGCCGCTCTTGCTGCTCGTTGGAGTTGAGCGAAATGATGCGCGTGCCCTGGAAGTCGAGCCAATAGACAGTTTCTTCCAAACCCGAGGGGCCGTTGTCCGGAAACGTGAACTGGGGACGCCAATGATGCGAAAGCTGGCTGCGCGCGTCGGGCTTCGTGCGGTCGCGCGGATACTCGTGATTGCCGGGCGTAGCGATGTTCGGCACCATGGCATTGAGCCACGCGCCGGCGCCGAACCATTCGCCCCACTCGGCGTCGCGATTGCCGCTGTTGATCAGATCGCCCGCGTGGATCATGAAACGCGCCTTGGGCGCGTCGCTGTGCGCCTCGCGAATCACCCGCGACCAATGCTCGCGAACATTGTTTTGCGCGTCGCCGAAGTAGATGAACGAAAACGGTTCGGCCTTCTCGCTGGCCGTCTGAAACTGAAACCATTCGCTCCAATTGACGCCGTCCCCCACGCGATAGACATACTTCGTGGCCGGCTGAAGCTCGGTGAAGTTCAGGCTGTGATAATGGGCCGGGCCCAGATCGCCTTCGTGCAGCGCGGTCGTAGCCGGCACGTCCTTTGTGGATTTCACGAAGCCCGGTCCCGCTTCGGACACTGCGATTTGCGCAAGCGCCTTGCCGATGGACGAATCGGTTCGCCAGGTGACGGCCTGCGAGCGGGCCGGATCGCCCGACCAACTCAATACGATGCGATCGGGCATCGGCGTGGCGCGATACAACTCCTCGTCCAGCACCTTCTTGGGCGGATGATCGTCGTGTGCCAGTATTGCTTCGGGAGTCGCCAGACCGGCGGCCAGCAGTGCAATCAGCAAGGCCCCCTGCAGAAATCTCGATGAGCAGTTCATGTGGTTTTCCGTCTCCAGGTAAGTCGATGCTGCTGATGCCGGCTTGAGCCGTGTGTCCAGAATACCCGCGCTATGTGAGGATTTCATCAGGCGGGCGTCGGAATTCGCGAAAGCCACCTTGGGGGCGTCATTTGGCGGGCGTCGCAAATCGCGAGGCGGCCACGGCAGCCGTCAACAAGTCAAACAATCGGTCGACTTCCCTGCGAGTAGTCTCATCGAGCACGAAGCCCACGGGCCCGCGGACCTTCGTGTTTTTGAAAATGTCTTGGCGAACCAGCAAATGCTTTTCGATTGCCAAGAATGCGTCGAGGCTGTGTTGCAGCGACACCAACGCGGCCAGGGGAAGCCAAATGCGGTTGGCCTCGGTTTCGTCACCGGCCCGCAGCGCCCGCCAGATTGCGACGATGCCGTCGATCAGATCGGCGCCCGGCATCGTGCCCACAATGCCGCGGCGAAAGCTGTCGACCAGCGCAATGCCGCCGGTGCCCTCGAAGACGCGCGCGCGGTTTCCGGTGGCTGCGTGCAATTCGCTCAGGCGGGGGCCAATCGGCACGGCCTCGGGCTTGAAGTAGACGCGTGGCCCGAACGCTTCGAGCAGCCGCGCCTGTAGTGCGATGGACATGGGCCGGCCGACATAGCCGCTTGCGTCCTGCACGACCAGCGGGATCTCGACGGCCTTAATGATCCGCGCGTAGTAGTCGAACAGTTGCTCGACGCCAAGCGTCACGGCGATGGGGGGCACGGCCATGAG
>JBBDYK010000035.1:0-9050 GCA_040901665.1 Pirellulales bacterium
TGATATCGGCATGGCCCGCGAGACGCTGGTACAGGCGGCGGAGGAATTCCAGCCCGCCGTTGTCGTAGTATTCCCAGCAGTTCTCGCCGTCGAGGATGATGCTGACCAGCCCCGGTTGCCCGTCGACGGCGTGCATGGCGTGTTGAATCGATTCGAGCTTGCCCAACAAGTCGTCGGCCGCCTCATCGGGACGATAGCGCTGATAGTGGAAGCCGATCTGGTCCGACAGCGCGTGATCGCGGAAGATCATTTGCAGCGAGTGTCCCGCTTCCTCCAAGCGCCATGGTCGATAGAGCATTTCGGGATGGCGGACCATGCCGTGGGCATCGCGCGCGATCCAGCCTTCAGTCGAGCACGATAGAATCTCTTCGTCGCTGGCGATCCACTGGATGCCGGCGGCGGCAATCGCGGGAATGACCGCCTGGGCCACCGAACCTTCCGACGGCCACATGCCCCGGGGATTGCTGCCAAAGGTGCGTTGGTGGTACTCGACGGCGCGCGCCACCTGCGCCGCGGCATCTTCCGAGTAACCCTCCAGGTGTCGCGGCAAATTCACGTGCGGCATGGCTTGCCGCGCCAGCCTCTTGTCCACCAGCAGCGGCAAGATCGGATGATAGAACGGCGTGGTGGTGAGCTCCAGTTGCCCGCTGCCGGCGAGCTCGCGATGCAGCGGAATCACTTGCCGCAGGATTTCCAGTTGCTTGTCGAGCAACCATTGCTTCTCGTCTTCAGTCCAATGCTGCCCCTTGCGGCGGAACTCAGCCAGCTCCGGTTCGACCTCGAAGGCGATCGGGTGGAACCAGACGAGATTGCTCCAGCATTGCAGATCAAGAATGTCGCGTGTCGTGAAACGGCGCAACGCGCGGGCCGCAGTGTCGATGCTGAGCCCGCGCTGTTGATACAGCTCCCAATAGCGCGCGAACGGGCGGATCATCTGCTGCGGATGCGCCATGAAGAAGTTGTCGAGCAGAAAGTGCCCGTCACTCTCGCTCAAACTGTCGGCCGGCAAGCGCGAGATGCGCAAATGCTCGTCCTGGGCCCGGTGATCCGTGTAGCCCAGGATCTGGGCAATCAGGCTCGGCACCAGGTTGATCGTGGCGCGCATCTCGGGAATCTCCTTGAGATGCATGGCCATGCCCCAATAGTCCTTAGTGCCGTGCAGCCGCACCCATGGCATGACGTTGGTGCCGGCGACGTCGTCGGGATAGTAGGGCTGGTGCTGATGCCAGACGAATGCGACCGAAAGCGGGTGCATGAAATTCGTAGGCGCGCGGGAGCGAATCAGGCTCGCAGGCGGAGGTTGAGATTGAGGAGTGTTTCCACGTGACCGCCCGCCACCAGTCCCTGATTGTTGAGGAAGTTGGCTCGTCGTGCAAGCAGGTCGAAGCGAAACGCGATCCCGGCCGGCGTTGGCTCACGCATTGCCGGCGACCATGCCGCGGCGGACCTTGGCGACCGTTTGCTGGTACAAGTCGACATACTGACCGGCACTGGTGGCCCACGACCAGTTATGCCGCATGCCGGTCTGCACCAGCCGGCTCCAGGACTCCGGCCGAGCGTACACCTGGCAAGCGCGCTGCAACGATTCGGCCAGGGCCAGCGCGCTATACTCCGAAAACGCGAAGCCCGTGGCCGTGCCGTCGGCGGCCGTCGCTTCGTTCCAATCGGTGATCGTGTCGACGAGTCCGCCGGTGGCCCGAACCACTGGCACCGCGCCATACTTGAGGCTGTACAACTGGTTCAGCCCGCAAGGCTCGAAGCGGCTGGGCATGACGAAGATATCGGAGCCCGCCTCGATGCGATGGGCCAATGGATTCGAGAACTCCAGCCGTGCGGCAACCCGCTGCGGAAACCGCTCGGCCAGCGTCGCAAATTGCTCCTGGTATTGGGGATCGCCCGTGCCCAGCAACACCCATTGTGCTTCGTGCGTCTGTACCCAGTCGCGCACGGTGGCGGCCAACAGATCGATGCCCTTCTGATCGGTCAGTCGTCCGATGAAGGCCACCAGCGGGGTCTGGGGCGCCGCCGGCAAGCCCAGTTCGACTTGCAGCGCAGCTTTGCACGCAGACTTGCCCTTGGCAAACGTGTCCGGGCCATAATTCGCCGGCAAGCTCGGGTCCGTTTGCGGATCCCACTCGCTGTAGTCGACACCGTTGACGATGCCCGACAGCACGTCGCGGCGCTGTTGCAGCACGCCCTCCAGCCCGCAGCCCAACGGCGCAGACTGGATTTCTTCGGCATAGCGCGGGCTGACGGTATTGAGCCGATCGGCAAAGATCAGGCCGGTCTTCAGCAGATTCAGGTTGCCGAAGAACTCCATCTGCTGCCAGTTGAAGTACTTCCAATCGAGCCCGGTGAGCAGCATGTCCCAATGCCAAAACATGCCTTGATAAGCCATGTTATGGATGGTGAACAGCGTGCCAATGCCCTCGTAACCAGGAACGCCGCGATACTCGATTTTCAGGTATGCCGGAATCAATCCTGTCTGCCAGTCATTGGCGTGAATCACGTCGACGTCCAGCTCCAACAGGCGGACCGCTTCCAACACGGCGCGCGAGAAGAAGACGAACCGCTCGCAATTGTCGCGATAGTCTTCGCCGTTTTCCTGATACAGGCCCGGCCGGTCGTAGTACTGCGGTTGGTCGACGAAATAAACGGTGACCAAGCCGTCGGCAAGTTGGCTCTTCAGATACGTGCCCGCGACGGTCTTACTGCCGATGGCCACGTCGAACGAAACGCCGGTCGGTTCGATCGGCACACCGGCGGCACGAATGTTTCGATAGGCGGGCAGGATCAAGGTGACCTGATGCCCGAGGCGCGCAAGCTCGATCGGTAGTGTGCCTGCCACGTCGGCCAGACCACCCGTCTTGGCGAACGGCACCGCTTCGCTGGCAACCAAGAGAATCTTCATGCGTCCGCTCCCCCGACGGTCCGGCTCGCGCAGAACCGCCCGGCACGATCGTTTTACGTCGCACGAGTGACAGGATCCGAGCTGTCGCCCACACGGTGGCTGCCGGGGCAAGGCAGCCATCCGTCGCTACGTTCAAACTACCACAACTGTTCGGAAAGGGACAATCTTCAAGGAGTTGCGCGCAGTGACCCGGAAATTCGCCGCAACTAATTGGGATTCCCACCTTAAGCATCGGGAAGGATCGGAGGGCTGGATAAGCTTTTCCGCCGCAACTTCGTCGCAACGGCGCAGGTCGGCCGCATCGAATGACCGAACCGTCACAACCGTTCGTCACGGCCGGGTTATTCCAGCAACTCGCGCATCATGCCGAACCGGCGCTGCCGTCCCCGCGCGCTTCCTGCTACTTGCTCTGGAGAAATGCTTCGATGCGATCGAAGCCGGCTTGCAGCGTGTCGAGGTCGGTGGCAAACGAAATGCGGGCATAGCCCTCGGCGCCGAAGGCTGAGCCCATCACCGTGGCAACGTTCTGCTGCTCCAAGAGCGCCAGGCACCACTGCGTCGAGTTGTCGACGCGCGTGCCGCCATAGCTGCGTCCCAAGTGAGGCTTGATGTTGATGAAGGCATAGAACGCGCCGGCCATTTCGGGACAAGTAAGACCGATGGCCGCAATACGCTCGCGCACGAACTCGCGACGCTTGGCGAAATGGCCAAGCATCTGGCCGACGCATTCCTGAGGGCCCATCACGGCTGCCAGCGCCGCATACTGGCTGATGCTCGACGGGTTCGAGGTTTCCTGGCTTTGCAAGCTGCCCATGGCCGTTGCCACATTGACCGGCGAGAGCGTCCAGCCGATGCGCCAGCCGGTCATTGCATAAGCCTTGCTCGCGCCGTTGACGAGGATGGTGCGATCCTGCAGCCCCGGACGCACGGTCGCAAAGCTGGCGAAGCGATGGTCGCCGTAAACCAGCTTTTCGTAAATCTCGTCGGCCACGACCGTTAGATTACGATCGAGCACCACGTCGGCCAATTCGCCCAGCTCTGCGGGCGAATACATGGTGCCCGTGGGATTCGACGGCGAGCACAACAACAAGATTGTGGTGCGCGCCGTGATGGCGGCGCGGAGTTGGCCCGGGGTCAGCTTGAAGTTGTTGGCTTCATCGGTTGAGACGATCACCGGGACGCCGCCCGTGAGCTTGACCAATTCGGCATAGCTGACCCAATACGGCGCCGGAATGATGACTTCATCGCCCGGGTTGCACAGCGCCGTGAAGACGTTGTGCAACGAATGCTTGGCGCCGTTGGAGACGACGACCTGGTTGGGCGAGTACTTGAGGCCGTGGGTGGCTTCGTACTGCTTGGCCACAGCGGCGCGCAGCTCGGGGATTCCGCTGGCGGCCGTGTAATGGGTGTGGCCGGCCCGCATGGCCTCGACGGCCGCCTGGCAGATGTGCTGCGGCGTGGTGAAATCGGGCTCGCCCAGGCTGAAATCGTAGACGGTCCTGCCGGCGGCCTTGAGCTCTTTGGCTTTGGCCGCCATGGCCATTGTGGCCGAGGGCTCGAGCGCCTCGACGATCTGGGAAATGGACGGCGACATTCTCGCAACTCCAACAGAGCAGGCACGTAGTGGATAGCGCGCCGCGGCCGCCGGAAGTGGCGTAGACCACACGAAAACGCGCCCAAGCGACCGACAATCTTAGTGGCTGTCGGGTTCGCTTCCAAGTAGCGCGTCGCCCACATCAACCGGCGCCATGGACACGATGAGTTGACCGTCACGCACCCTGGCGGCGCGGCGCTGCCGCCACGAGTCAAGATCCCCGCTTCGCCCGTTTTTCGCAGAACTCGCCTTGACTCGCTTGCCATACTGTTGCTTCAATCCGCAATCGATCGACCGGTGGTCGGGAAAATCCCTGGCCGGTCGATTGTGTTCAACGACACCAACGTCAGGTCCACGACGACCGGTCGGGCCTGTTCCAAGAAGCTACCAAGCGTCTTGCCCTGAGAGGGTACCCAAGGGAAAGCACGCACTATCAACCGGGTACCCGAACCGAGGAGCCACGGAAATGGCAACCAAGAAAGCAGCGAAGATCACGAAGAAGGCCGCCAAGCGTTCGCCGAAGGCGAAGACCGCGACCAAGGCCAAGATCACGAAGAAGGCCGGCGCTCGTAAGACGGCCGCCCAAGGCAAGTAAGCCGGCATCGCTGCTCACGAAGAATACCGACGAGAAAGGCCGATCCGCCTTGGCAACGAGGCGGATCGGCCTATTGTTTTTTATGCGATGAATTCCGCGATGTGGGACACGATCGCTGGCCTGGACCTCGGGCCGGCGTTCGGAAAGAGCATGCTGACATTGACCAAAGCCTTGCCCGCTGCTAGGGTTAGATAAGAAATTCCGGGTCATTTACCCACCGATTGCGACGTTGGTCGCGATCCCTCGTCCCGCAAGCCCCTTCGATTGGACGGAAGCGTTGGAAAGTTCCACGACATCGCAATCCCCACCGCACACCCCCCAACTCGGATTTAAAGACCTGTCAGTGTCCGACGCCATGCTATCGGCACTGGACGCGGCTGGCTATTTGGAACCGACTCCTGTTCAGGCCGGCTTGATTCCCCGCGCGATCGCCGGCGTTGACGTGTTGGGACAAGCCCGCACCGGGACCGGCAAGACGGCCGCGTTCGTGATCCCGATTCTCGAACGGCTGAAGCCGAGCCGAAAGGGTCAAGGGCCCCAAGCGCTAATTCTCGTGCCTACGCGCGAGCTTGCCGTACAGGTGCGCGAGGAAGTGGCCAAGCTCTCCCACGGCCAAAAAATCCATTCCGTCGCGGTCTACGGCGGCAAGCCGATTCGCGGACAAATCGAGAAGCTGGCCCGCGGCTCCGACGTCGTGATTGGCACACCGGGCCGGGTGCTGGATCACATGGCACGCGGAACGCTCAAGCTCGACGACCTGTGGGTCGTGGTGTTGGACGAGGCCGATCGGATGCTGGACATCGGCTTTCGCCCTGATATCGAGAAGATTCTGCGCCGCTGTCCGCGCGACCGGCAAACGCTGCTGTTGTCGGCCACGGTGCCGCCGCCGGTCGAACGGCTGGCGCGCAGCTACATGCGCGATCCGGAGACCCTCAATTTCTCGCCCACCGATATCGCGGTCGAAACGATCGAGCAGTTCTATGTGACCGTCGAGCAGGAACGAAAATACGAGCTGCTGGAGCACCTGCTGAAGCGCGAGAAACCGCAGCAGGCCATCGTCTTCTGCCGGACGAAGCGCGGCACCGACCGGATCGAGCGGCGCCTGACCAAACGATTCGAACACGTCTCCTGCATCCACGGCGACCTGGCCCAAAGCGCCCGCGACAAGGCGATGTCTTCCTTTCGCGAGGGCAAGGTGAAGATCCTCGTGGCCACCGACGTGGTGGGCCGCGGCATCGACGTCACCGGCATCTCACACATCATCAACTACGACATTCCGCAGTTCTGCGACGACTACGTCCATCGCGTCGGCCGCACCGGCCGCATGGGACGCGAGGGAGTGGCCTACACCTTCGTCACGCCCGAAGAGGGCAACGAGTTGACGCGCATCGAGATTCGCATCGATCGGCTGCTGAAGCGCGACGAAGTGCCCGGCTTTGCCGTTACACGTCAAGTCGCGCCAACGCCAGTTGCCCAACCCACTGCCGGCGAAGCCGATGCGGGGGAACCGGCTGCGGCCGAAGCGCCCAAGAAGCCGGCACCCATGCTCGGCCGAGGTGGCCGCCCACCCCGCCGTATCCGCCGCGCGCTGTAGATTCGTGGCATGCTCTTTTCGGGTGGCACTGGCGTCTCGCCAGTGCATGCTAACCATGCTAACGCATGGGCAGCCGGCCACCGCCACCCTGACCTTCAGTCGACCGTAAACTCGTCGCGCAGGAATTGCGCCACCTCGTTCCAGCGTTTCGCGGCTGCCGTGAAATCGACCTGCATCGAGCGGACGGTGGCCGGCGATTCGACGCGATCGGTCCCCTGGGCCGCGGGATGCAGCGGAATCTGGGCGCTGGCGCTCTTGGCCAGTTGTTCTTCAATTTGTGGCGAAAGCAGATAATCGACCAACGTACGCGCCTGCTGCGGATGTGGACAGTTCTTCACGATCGAAAGCGTATTGGGAATGAACAATGTGCCGAGTCCATCGGGCTGCTGATCGGGATAGACGATGGCCACGTCCATGCCTTTCTCCAGCTCGATGATGGCGTCGTCGGTGTCGGTCAGGCCGAAGGCCAACTCGCCCGAAGCTACGGCCAGCGCGACCTGCTTGTTGCCGCTTTCGATCCGCACGTTGTCCTTGAGCGTGCGGAAGAATGCCTGCGCCTTTTCATCGCCCCATGTTTGGAACAGGCACGCAGCGTGCGTGGCGGTCGTGCCGAACAGGGGCTTGGCAATGGCTACCTTGCCCTGCCATTTGGCATCGGCCAGATCGTGGATCGACGTGGGGCGATCGGCCTCCGCCACCACCTTGGTGTTCACGATCAGCACGCGTGCCCGCGCCGCGAACCCGTGCCACACGCGGTTGATCGAGCGGTACATCTGGGGATACTCGTCGGCGATCGGCGGTTGGAACGTTTCCAGCAGTCCCAGTTCTTGCAGACGGAGCGTGTGCAGGATTTCGTTGTTCCAAAACACATCGCAACGCGGACGATCGGCCTCGGCGATGATGGCCTCGACCAGCCCGACTGTCTTAGTCGACTCGGTGTCGAACTTGGGCAACGCTTTGATGCCGGTGTCCGCCGTGAACTGCCGCAAAATAGGCTGCGAGAACTCGGAATCGAGCGCCGTGTACACCACCACTTCGTTGCCGGAGTCGCTCCAGCAACCCGTCACTCCCAGCGCCATGCAGGTCATCAGCACGACAAGGCCGAGGCCCCGATATGGATTTTGCTTGAACATTTCGTCCCCGCCTCCTGGGAAATGATCGATGCGCCAAGCGCCATTATGGCCGATTGCCGCCAGCCAGGGTACTCGTGCGACCGTCCATCCAAACTAGAATGGAAGTTGACACTCTAGAAAGGGCCACATGAGCCGGCCAGCGATTGCGAAATTCGGATGGGCTGCAACAGTGACAGCCTACTGCTGCGCGCTTGTGGTGGCGCCCTGCAGCGCGCGCGCGTTTGCTTCGCAAAAGCAATCGCCTGCGGAGCCACCTGCGGGCATTCGCCGGCTGACATCGGAGCATTTGACGCTTTACACCGATTTGCCGCCCAGTGCCGAAGTCGACTCGCTGCCGCAACTGTTCGACCAGGCGTTTCCCCAATGGTGCGCCTACTTTGGCGTCGATCCCACGCAGCATGCCGGCTGGCACGTGCGCGGCCATTTGATGCGATCGCGCGCAAAGTTCGAAGCGGCCGGATTCGTGCCCGGCGACGTGCCCGACTTTACCAGCGGCTATTCCATGGCGGACAAGCTGTGGTGCTATGACCAGACCAGCGACTACTATCGCCGCCACCTGCTGCTGCACGAAGGGACGCACGCCTTCATGCACGCGTTGCTGGGCGGTGTGGGGCCGGCCTGGTATGCCGAAGGCATGGCCGAATTGCTGGCCACGCATCGTCTCGACGATGGCAAGCTTACGCTCGACTACTTTCCGCGTTCGCGCGACGAAGTCTCCAAGTGGGGCCGCATCGAGATCGTCGAGACCGATTACTCGGCGCGCAAAGCGAAAACGCTGGCCCGCGTGATGAGCTACGATCCGCGCGTCCACGAGCAGAACGAATGGTACGGATGGAGTTGGGCGGCAGCCGCATTTCTCGATGGCCATCCGCGCTACCGCGACCGATTTCGACAATTGCCCAAGCTCGTCGCCCGGCCCGACTTCAACGGCGACGTGGCCCGCGCCTTCGGCGCCGATTGGATCCGCCTGCAAGAGGACTGGCAATTGTTCGTGGCCAACATCGACTACGGCTACGACTTCGCTCGCTTGGACGTCGAGTTGATCGAGGGCCAGCCATTGCCCGGCGCAGGCGCCACAGCCACGGTGGCGGCCGACCGCGGCTGGCAATCATCCGGCCTGCGCGTGGAGGCCGGGAAGTCGTATCATCTGCGCGCCAGCGGCCGCTACCAAATCGCGGATCAACCGCGCATCTGGTGGTGCGAACCGGGGGGCGTCACGATTC
>JBBDYK010000036.1:0-8957 GCA_040901665.1 Pirellulales bacterium
CTGTGGCGATTCTTGGAGCAGCAGGAGGACCAGGCCGAGTCGTACCGGTTGCTATATGTGGCGACGACCCGCGCGGCGGACTATCTGATACTGTCGGACGGCGGGTCGCATGCAGCAGAACCGCGAGGCGGTTGGATGCGGTTGCTGGCGCGGCGATATGATCTACTCTCCGGCGAACTAACTGGCGATCTGCCGGCCGACGAGCCGCGGCCCTGCATTCGCGTGACAGTCGAGCAGCCGTCGGCGCACAAAAGCACGGTCTCGAGTCGCGCGCGCATCGACATTGCGTCGCTGGCGAAGGCTGTGGAGCAAGGCACCATATCGCCGGCCGATCTGCCGGCGGTCGGTCCGGTGCCAGTCGACACGTCCGCGCGGCGGTTTTATTCCTTTTCGCGGTTGCACGGGCAACTCTATCGCGACGCCCCGACGCGCGAAGGGGCGGAGTCGGCGCGCTCCGACGCGATCGATCCGCTGGGACTAGGAACGCTGGTCCATGCAGTGCTGGCGGAAATCGACTTCTCTCGACCGGCCGATTGGCAGGAACTGGTCGGGCTTTATGCCGAGCGGCAATTGCTGGGGGCCAAATCGGGCGAAGCGCAGGAAGCCGCGCGGCTGATCGCGGCGTTTGTTGAGTCGCCTCGAGCTGCGCAACTGGCCGCGGCCGCTCGGTCATTGCCCGAGGCCGAGTTCTTGCTCGCCTGGCCGATGGATGAGCAACCAGAGCCGCGAAACCTGCTCACGGGGTACATCGATCTACTTTATCAGGATGACGCCGGCGACTGGCACCTGATCGATTTCAAGACCAATCGCGTGACGGACGAAACGGTGGCAACCGTGGCGGCGAACTACGAGATGCAAATGCTCGTGTATGCGCTGGCCGCCGAGCAAAGTCTCGGCACGGCGCCGCGGAGCCTTGTGCTGCACTTCTTGCGCGGCGGGCACGAGTACGCTTTCGCCTGGACCGACGAGGCTCGGCGGCGGGCGGCGGAGCTCGTGGATGTTGCGATTGCCAGCGCGACGGCGCCTCCGACCGGTCATTAAGGGGTGCGCGACACTTATCGGCTTGTGATGTGGGCTCTATAATCGGGCGGTTGCGTTTTCGCCTGCACCTGCCACAGAAGCATCCCGTGCCGCCGGTCGATCCTCACAAACAACGTGTCTTTGCGGTCGACGTGGTGCGCCAGTTGCGCGAGCACACGTTTGAAGCCTATTGGGCCGGCGGTTGTGTGCGCGATCAGTTGTTGGGAAACATGCCCAAAGACTATGACGTGGCCACCACGGCGCGGCCCGAGGACGTTCGCGCGGTGTTTGGCCGGCGGCGCACCGTGGCGGTTGGCGAGTCGTTTGGCGTGGTGTGTGTCGTGGGCCCCTACGCGTCGGGACAGGTGGAAGTTGCGACATTTCGTCAGGATGCCGCGTACAGCGACGGCCGGCATCCCGACAGCGTGCAATTCAGCACGCCCCAGGCCGATGCCGAGCGTCGCGACTTCACGATCAACGGCATGTTCTTCGATCCGCTGGAAGACCGTGTGATCGATTTCGTCGGCGGGCAGGACGACCTGGTGCGCCAGGTGATCCGCGCGATCGGCGATCCGCAAGCGCGCTTTGCCGAGGACAAGCTGCGGCTGCTGCGTGCCGCGCGGTTCGCCGCGGCACTCGATTTCACGATCGACCCGCCGACCCGCGATGCACTGGAGGCAATGGCTCCGCAAGTGACGGTCGTCAGCATCGAGCGGATTGCCGCCGAGATGCGCTTGATGCTCGTGCATTCCAGCCGCGTGCGCGCCGTCCATCTATTGCACGAGACCGGGTTGCTGACGGCACTGCTGCCCGAGCTGAACGTCATCGATCAGAACGAATCGCTCACGGCAACAGGGCGTTCCGCGGACGATGCCTGGGTGACGACTCTTGAGATGTTGTCGGTGCTCGCCGAGCCTTCGTTTCCACTGGCCTTTGCCGTGCTGTTGCACGCTTTCGTGGATGGCGGCGGCGCGGAGGTGATTTGCCGTCGCTGGAAGCTCTCGAATCGCGAGACTGAGCGCACGCGCTGGCTGGTGGCCCAGCAGAATGTCCTCGTCGACGCCGAACACGCGCCTTGGCCCAAGCTGCAGCGCATCCTTACTTCTGCCGGCATCGACGAGTTGTTGGCCCTGCACGAAGCGGAAGCGGCCGCCAAGAGCAAAGGCACGTCGCACATCGAACATTGCCGCCGGCGACTGAGTCTGCCGGCCGACGAATTGAATCCGCCCCCCTTGATCACGGGCGATGATCTCGTGCGGCACGGCGTGCCCCGCGGCAAAGAATATCAGCGGCTGCTCGAGGCGGTGCGTGACGCGCAATTGGAAAAGCAAATTACGACCCAACAGGAAGCGCTAAAACTCGTCGATAAACTCCGCTCCGCCGGACCCTAGACACAAACTCTATAGCATCGCCCATGGAACCAATCGAAATCCTCAACCTCGTGTCCCGTTGGCTGCACATCCTGGCGGCCATTACGGCCGTGGGCGGCACTATCTTTGCCCGCTTCGTCGTGGTGCCGAGCCTGGAGCCGTTGCCGCTCGAGCAGCGCGCCGCCTTGCATGCGGCCATGCGTGTCCGCTGGTCGAAGATCGTGGCCGTGGCTATCGGTTTCTTGCTGCTCAGCGGGCTGTACACGATCGGTTATCTGTCGGTCGAGTATCGACTGCCGAAGTGGTATCACCCCGTGTTCGGGGTGAAGTTTCTGCTGGCGTTCGTCATTTTCGCGGTTGCCAGCCTGTTGACGGGCAAGACTCCGGCGGCCGACAACGTGCGGCGTCATTTGCGCTTTTGGCTGAACTTAAACATCGTGCTGGCGGTGCTCGTGGTATGTCTTTCGGGCATCCTGCGCACGGCCGAGAGAATTCCCAAACGGGCTGCCGAAGCTGCGGCGCAGCCGAATTCGCTCGAGTCACCGCCCAAGCCCACCGATTAAGGGTAGTTTTTGGCGGGATTTGGCATTCCCTGTCGCCGCAATTAGGCTGGATCCTGGAGACGAGAACGCAATGGCGTAACGTCCCGTTGCATGGGGCCGCGGGACGCGACGACCGAAACCGTAAGCGGCAACCATGAACGACCGATCTCTGGCTATCCATATTTTGCAGAACGCTCGCGACCGATTGAGCGAGCGGCTCACCCGGCGGATTGTCGAAGCTCGTGAGGAGATCGAGTCCGACGCCGAGGGCGGCAGCTACTTGAGCGAGATCGAGACGATCTACGATCAACTGGGCAGCCGGTTGGCGCACGTCAACGGCATGTTGGCCAACCTTCCGCCCGCGCCGCCCAACGAGCCGGGAGCCGATGCCACGGCCACCGAGATCATCTATGCCGACCTGGCGTCTGCGTATCCCACCGGATTCGAACTGGAAGGCACATTGCCGCCGATGGTCTTGGGGTTGCCCGCGCCGGCCAACAGCGACGAACGGGTCGATCCATTGGCCGATGCGGTCTGCCGACTTGCGACATTGGGAGAAGCGGGCGACTGTGCCGCCATGGCGCGGCTGATGTCGGAGAGTTTCGATCTGAAGCCGAGTCGTGCGCGTCGTTGGGCTGCTTCCTTCGCGCGACAGATTGCAACACGCCCGGATTTGCCGCGGCGGCTCATTGACCTGGCCGTGACAATCGACCATGTTAGCGAGCATTCGGCCGGAGCGCTCGTGGCCGAGTGCTTCGAGTCGGAACCGTTCGAGGCGCAAGCCATCGTTCGAGCGCTCAAGCGACGCGGCCGCGATGATGACCTCGGATCCTGAGGCAAGCTAGCGCAACGGCCAGCCGTCCGTGCGGTTTTCCGATGCGCCGGTGAGTTCCCGAGCGACGCTGACGAGGCACAGGAATAAGCGAGACCGATGGATAAGAAAGCCAAGAAGAAGATCGACGTGCTCCGTCAGCGCCTGCAGAAGTTGCACCAACAGCTTTCCGGCGCGCGCAAGCAAATGGACGACCCGGAGGAAGTGCAGCGGCTGGAAAAGGAGATCGCCGCGGCCGACGCCGAACTTGCCAAGCTGAAGTAGCGTCTTGCCCGCGCTAGCGCTATTTGCGTACCGTGCGGACCGCGGGACCAGGGTCGTGGAACACCCCCGGATCGGATGTGCCGTTGCCGTCCCAGTCGCCCACGACAGGCTTGTCTCCCGCGCGACCCAACTCGAACACGGTGTCTTCGGCGTCGATCACGCCGTTGCCGTTAGTGTCGATGTACCAGGTGCCGTCGCGGAACACGCCCAACTCGTCGATGCCGTCGCCGTTGAAGTCCCCGACAACGGGCTTGTCGCCTTTCTGGCCGAAGCCGTCGCGCACGTCGGAGTTGGTCCATTTGCCATCGCCATCAATATCGCGGTGCCAGCGTCCGTCGCGAAATACGGCGATCGTATCGATGCCGTCGCCGTTCCAGTCGCCGACCACCGGAAGGTCGCCCGGCGTGCCGTACAAGAATACGTGGTCGATGACGTCCTCGCGCGTCCTGCCCTTGGCCGTTAGCTTCATTTCGCGGCGGCCCGACGTCGTGCGCTCGGGCGTGCGAGGAATGTTTTTCTGCACCTGCGAGTTCTCGTTGTCCGGGTCGGGCATGCCCGGCTCGTGCGCGATCGCGCGAGGGTCGCGCAGCCAGGCGGGGCCATAAATGCCGATATCGGTCTTGCCGTCGCCGTCCCAGTCGCCCGTGACGGGCAGATCGTAGCGATGGCCCAACTTGGCCCACAGATCGCCTTCGTCCCATTCGCCATTGTCGTTCAAGTCGATGTACCAGCGCCCGTCCTTGAAGATGGCCACCTCGTAGGTGCCGTCGCCGTTGAAGTCTCCCGTCACCGGGGTGCCGCCCCGCATGCCGAAGCGCAGCTTGCGGACGGAATCGGGATCGTTCACGTCGGTCATGATGGTCCACTCGGCGTCGACCATATCGGTGCGCCGCCAGGCGATCTGCTCGGAGTTGCGGGTCGAAGTGAGCTCGAACTGCGCGCCGTCCTGCATCAGCGTGCGCGGCAAGCCCGCATCGACAACGCTCAAATGCCAAGTATACAGTTGCCCGCCGGCGCGCGTCAGCGGCGGCAAGTATAGAAATGGCTGCAGCGGTGGCGGCGGCGCGATGAAAGGTGTTTCCGGCGGGATGAACGGCAGGGCCAGCGGCGGCGGCGGCTCGATCGACACGGGAATCACGAACACCTGCACCTCGGGCGCCGTGAGCACCACGCTGAAGTTGTTGTCGGTCGAGCTCTTGCCCGAGGGCATCACGATTTGCAGGATAGCGTCGCTGGGCAGTTCGCCTTGCAACTGGTCGAGCACCGACTGGTCGACGACCGTCCAGGCGCTCAGCACGATGCCGCCCAACGAGCCGGCCGTGTCGATGCCGCGAATGTAGCCGCCGGGCGCGATCTCGTAGGCCGAGTAGCTGCCCGGCGGCCGGCCGATGAACTCGTTATAGCCGGTGTGGTCGGGGGTGGTCGGAATCGGTTGGTTGGCCGTGTAGATGCCGGCCAGCGTCACCGAGCCGAGAATCGGCGCGCCAGTCACCCCGTCGCGCAACAGCAGCGTCACGCCGGGGATGCGCGTATCGTCGGGCGTGAGCACGCCGTCGCGATAGTCGGGCACGTAGATCGTCTGGCTCGTGTCGGCCAAGGTGATCGGCGGTCCATCTTGGAACACATAACCGGAAATTGCGCCTGGCGGCAGCTCGCAGAAGTCGTAATCCACGCCGTTGTCGCCAGCCGAAAGCGTGATCTCAGTCACCAGGTCCGAACCCTTGACGCCCCCTTCGCTGCCAACAAACGTGGCGCCGTTGAAATAGCCTTTGGGCTGGATTTCGCGGACCGAGTAGGTGCCTGGCGCCAGATTGTTGAAGTGATACATGCCGTTGGCGTTAGTGACCGTGGTGGCGATCACAGCGCCCGACTGATTGAGTAGCTCGACAGTGACGCCGGCCAGTGGCGGATTGCCCGGATCGGCGCAATCGCCCTGCGTGTTCACGTGGACGCGGCCGCTGATCGACGCCGGCAGCAACTCGCCGAAGTTGTATTCTTCGGCGTGCACACCCGGCTTGAGCACGATGCCCATGATCATGTCGCCGGGGTTTTGCGCTACGCCCCCCTCGGTGCCGGGAGTGTCGAGACCATCGAGGTATCCAGCAGGCTGGATTTCACCGACCGTGTAGGTGCCCGGCCGCAAGCCCTCGAAGCAGTAGTGGCCGTCGGTGTCGGTGATGGCCGTGATGCCGGTGGGGTTGCCGTCGGCGTCCTTGAGCGTGAGGGTGACGCCGCCGATGCCCACTTCGCCCGCGTCCTTCAGCCCGTTGTTGTTGGTGTCGACGTAAACCCAGCCGCACAGTTCGGCCGGCGGGATCTCGCAGAAGTCGTAGTTCACGGCGTTGGTGCCAGAAGTAAGCACGATCTCGGTCACCAGGTCGTTGCTCTTCGTGCCGCCCGCTGAGCCAACAAACGTGGCGCCGCTGAAGTAGCCCTCTGGCTGAACCTCGTGGACGGAGTACGTGCCCGGCGCCAGATTCTCGAACAGATAAGTGCCGTCGGCGGCGGTAACCCGGGTGTCGATGACCGTGCCGGCGGAGTTGAGCAACTCGATGATCACGCCGGCCAGCGGCGGATTTTCCGGATCGGCGCAGTCGCCGGTCGTGTTGACGTGTACTTTGCCGCCGATGCTCACCGGCAGCAATTCACAAAAGTCGTAGCCGACGGCATCGATGCCCGCGGTGAGCACGATGTTGGAGACGACGTCGACTCCCTTGGTGCCCCCTTCGGAGCCGACGAACGTGGCGCCGTTGTAGTAACCCGCCGGCTGTATTTCATGCACGGTGTACGTGCCGGGCGGCAACGCGTCGAACTTGTAATAACCGTCCGTGCCGGTCACGGTCGTGGAGATCACGGAGCCCGTGCCGTCGAGCAACTCGATCGTCACGCCGGCCAGCGGCGGGTTGGCCGGATCGGCGCAGTCGCCGGTGGTGTTGACGTGAACGCGACCGCTAATGCTCACCGGCTCGAGTTCACAATAGTCGTAGTGCACGCCGTGGACGCCGGATGTGAGGACGATGTTTGCGATGGTGTCGATCGTCGTTTTAATGCCCCCGGCGCTGCCCACATGATAGTCGTCGTTGAGGTATCCCGCCGGCTGTTCCTCGAAGACGCCGTAGGCGCCGGGCGCGAGATTGTCGAACTTGTAGAAGCCCTGGGCGTTGGTCGTGGTTGTGGCGATTGTCTGTCCCTGCGCATTGAGCAGGTGCATCACGACGCCGGCAATCGGCGGCTCGTCCGCGTCGAACACGCAGTCGCCGTCGCGATCGGCGTGTACGTAACCGCTGATCGAGTTGGGGAGCGCTTCGGCAAAGTCGTTGCGGATGCTGTCCTCGCCACCGAGGAGTTGAATTCCGGTCAGAATGTCGACCGTGGCCACGGTGCCGCGCGGACTGCCGTTCACGGTGCCCGGCTTGGCGCCGACGCTGAAATAGCCATTGGGCTGCGTTTCGACGATGCGATAGGTGCCCGGTAGCAGTTCGTCGAACTTGTACTCACCTTGGCTGTTGGTGAGAGTGTTCTTGCCGGTCGAAATGTACGTGGCACCGTTGAGCACGAGCAAGGTCAGCGAAACGTTGCCAAGGCCGTTTTCGCCGCCGTCTTTCGCATTGTTCAGGTTTTGATCGACGAAGACCACGCCCGAGATGCTGCTGGGCAGCGGCACCTGCACGGCCTTGGCTACGGCGCCCGCGGTGAAGTCGGACAGATCGATGCTGGGGCTATAGCGGTCCGGCGGCAGGCCAAGTTGCGTGCCGGTGCTGGCCGCGACGTTGGCGAAATTCTGGTTGTATTCGTCCCAAAACTGGACCGTGGTGTTGATGTCGTAGTAGTGGGGCGCCTGGAAGGTGGTCAGGAAGTGCGACCGCTGAAACTCGCCGCCTTCGACCACGGAGTTGGTGTCGATTTCGCTGCCGTCGACGAACTGGGATTCGTCAACATCAATGCTGATGACGAGCTTCTCGCCCGCGTCGAAGCCGGACAAGTTGATCACCATTCGCATGCCGCCGTCAACGACTTCGGTATTGAGGACTTCGAAGCCGTCGTGCGACACGACCTTGAACGGATTCGACTTGAACGAGCCAAGTCCGCCGGACGCGGTATCAAAGAAGATATCGCCCGAAGAGCGGCCTTTGCCGTCCTTGTCGCCGTCGATGATGATCTGGGTGAGTTGCGTGCCGAGGGCGCCGCCTGCGAACGTGAACTCGATGATATTGGGCAGCGCGTCGTCGCCAGAGGCTGGCTCATAATACACGGAGCCCACGTGCAGGTCGGCGGCCATCGCGATGCGCGGTTCGAACTGCTCGAAGCGACAGGCACGCTGGCGACGCAGCTTCTTGTGCGGTGGATCGACGCGCAACGCGTCCGCCTCGTGCCGGCCGAGCCCTAGTAGTTTGTGTAGCAGGCCCACTCGTTACCTCCCTGTAATGCTCGGTCGATTGTGTTCGTCAATCGTGGTGCGGCGTACGTACGGACGCTAGCGAACGCGCGCCTCGGGCGGCGTCGCCTCGAGATTCTTGGCTGCCGAAACTCCAGCCCCCAGCTTCCAAACGCGGACCGTGGTGTCGAAGCTGCCGGAAATCATCACGGCGCTGGCCGGATCGTAGGCCAAGGTCGCCACCGATCCGGTGTGACCCTGCAAGCGGTCGGCTTCTTGCTGCGCGCGCCAATTCCACACCCGTACCAGGTTGTCGCTACCGCCGGTGGCGATGAGGTTTTCGCCACATACGACCATCGACAACACCTTGCCGGATCGCGGGGTGAGCTCGCCACGCTGCTCGCCCGTATGAGCGTCCCATAGGGTGATGGAGCGCCCTTCGCCGGCCGACGCCAGCAAGTCGCCCTGCGGCAAATACGCCAGGGTGCGAATGCGGCCCAGCGCGCCGGCGATTTCCAACGCGATGGTCGCTGAAGGCATGCGCCACACTCGAA
>JBBDYK010000037.1:0-8892 GCA_040901665.1 Pirellulales bacterium
TCTCTACCTGGTAAGCGATGCGGCGGCGATGGTCACCGGCACTGCGTTACGCATCGACGGCGGCAAATCCTTGGGCGTGCCACCTGGTGGCTGACAGCCGGCCAGCGCGCCTGGGGCGACGCCAGCACCGAGCAGTTTGAGGGCCGACGGCAAACCGGATTCGGGGGGGAACATCAGTTCTGGGAAACTTCAGGCCCGCTGATGGAGTAGAACTATTGCATGCTGCGGCGAAACGGCGATATCATGGGGCACGGAGAGGCATTTCTGCGTCCAGTCCCTTCCACTCTCAAACGGCGGAAAGTGAAGCCATGAGACACGTTTGCAAGCTTCTGTTAGTTGCGCCCTTGTGCGCTGCCCTGGTGGGCGCCGCGCGTGGCTCTGACACCGTGGCCCCGGCGATCGGCAAGAAGATCGACGCCTTTGCCATGCAGGATTTTCGTGGCAAGGCGCATTCGCTTGCGGACCTGAAGGACAAGAAGCTGGTGGTCGTGGCGTTCCTGGGCGTGGAGTGCCCGCTCAGCAAGCTGTACGCGCCGCGATTGGTTGAGTTGGCCGCGAAGTACGAAACGCAGGGTGTGGCCTTCGTGGCCGTCGACCCGAACCGCCAGGACGCGGTGACGGAGATGGACCACTTTGCCAAGACGCACGATCTTTCGTTCCCATTCCTCAAGGATCTCAATAACGAGTTGGCCGACGCCATGGGCGCCGCCCGCGTGCCCCAGGTGTTTTTGCTGGATGCCGATCGCGCGATCCGCTACGCGGGGCGCGTCGATGACCAATATGGCTTCGAAAGCGGCTCGGGCTACGCCAAGTTCAAGATCAAGCAAGAGGATCTCGCCAACGCGATCGACGCGGTGCTGGCCGGCAAGGAAGTTGAAAAGCCGATCACTGACGCCAAGGGCTGCTTGATCGGTCGCGTGCGCGAGGCGAATGAGAACAGCGAGATCACTTATTCGAATCAGATCGCGCGGGTCTTTCAGGATCATTGCGTCGAGTGCCATCGGCCGGGCCAGATCGGGCCGTTTGCTTTGCAAAACTATGAAGAAGCGGCCGGCTGGGCCGAGATGATCAACGAAGTGGTGCAAGACCAGCGCATGCCGCCCTGGCATCCGGATCCGAAGTTCAGCAAGTTCGCCAATGACTCGTCGCTGTCGGCCGAGGAAAAGGACCTGATTGCCAAGTGGGTGGCCAATGGCGCGCCCGAGGGCGACCCGAAGGATCTGCCTGCGTCCAAGGAGTATGCCGGCCAGTGGATGATGCCCGGCGGTCCGGACGCCGTGTTCTACATGGCCGATGAACCGGTCGACGTTCCGGCCGAGGGCACAGTCGACTATCGCTATTACGTGGTCGACACGGGCTTTACCGAAGACAAGTGGGTCAAGATGGCCGAGTGCCTGCCGGACAATCGCGGCGTGGTGCACCACGTCATCGTGTTCCTCAAGTCCCCCTCGGTCTCGCTGTTTAGCGATGGGCGCGACGAGAAGGCGGGCGAAGGCGATGCGGCCGGCGAGCAGGCTCGGGCCGAGGGCAAGCCAGGCGGCAAAGCCGCGATCAGCGAGGACGGCAATGTGCGGGACGAAGGCGGCCAACAGGCCGGCCGTGGCCAGCGGCGTCGCCGTGGCGGGGGCGGACAGCAAGCCTTTGGACAATTGGCCGGCTTCGCGCCCGGCACCCGCCCAGTAATGTTCCCCAAGGGCATGGCCAAGCTGATTCCGGCCGGTTCGCAATTAGTGTTCCAATTGCACTACACGCCCAACGGCTCGCCGCAGAAGGACCGCAGCGCCGTCGGCATCAAGTTTGCCGACCCGGACGAAGTCGAATACCGCGTGGCTACCGCGAATGCCGCCAACGCCATGTTCGAGATTCCCCCCGGCGATTCGAACTATAAGGTGGAATCGGAGCGAACCTATGGTGGCGACGTCATCATGCTTTCGATCTTTCCGCACATGCACCTGCGCGGCAAGGATTTTCACTACGAGTTGATTTATCCCGACGGCCGCCAGGAAACGATCCTGAACATGCCGCGGTATGACTTCAATTGGCAAACCAGCTACGTATTCGAAAAGCCGTTGCAACTGCCCAAGGGCACGAAGCTGCACTGCACGGCGCACTTCGACAATTCGGCCGACAATCCGGCTAATCCGGATCCGACCATTCCCGTGCGCTGGGGCGACCAGACTTGGGAGGAGATGATGATCGGCTGGTTCGATATCGCGGTGCCCAAGGACGCCAACATCGCCGAGGTGCTGCCGCCGCAAGACCGCGGCTTCGGCGGCAACGGTGGGGATGGCCGGCGACGCGAGAACCGACAGGGCGAAGCGGGCCAATAGACTTGGGCGGTTGCGCCCGTGACCCCGTAAGTTCACGTCTGTGCTAAAATCCAGGAGCCGGTGGTTCGCCATCGGCTCTTGCCTTTGGGCTCGGCGTTTTCAAGGGCGACCTTGGCGGTCGTGGCCGCCGCGCGACGTTCGTCCGCCGGACCGGCTGGATTTGCCAGGCGAATCGCTATATCCTTTCCACCACCGCCATCAGAAACGATTGGGAGCGTTTTTCATGCCCTCAGGCCAAACGGTTCGAGCGTATCGCGTGGCGTACGCCACGGTGCTGGCGATCGCGTGCTTGATCGTGCCGGCCGCGGTAGCCGGCTGCGGCGCGCAGATGACGCCACAACAGCAGTCCGCCATGACCACCGTGCGGGCCGCCGGCGGACGGGTCTATTACGAAGGTGGCGGGTATGTGGTCGACTTGACGGCGTGCCAGATCGAGGATGAGGGCCTGAAGGATTTGAACGCCATTGGGGATCTCAAATCGGTCAACCTGCGGGGCACGCCGGTGACGGACGCCGCGCTGCCTTACTTGCAGGCCATCGCCACGTTGAAAACACTGAACGTCGAACGGACGGCCATCACGCCCGCAGCGATTGCGCAACTGAAAAAGGCGAAGCCGGAACTGCTAGTCAAGCAGTAGCGCATGCTGGCCACGCTATTGTGCCCCGCCCAGGTACGGGCACTCGCGGCGGGGAAACTCGTGCCGCGATACCGGCGCGAATCCGCCCAACTCACTGAAATACATGTGGTGCGTCACGTGCACCGTGCGCGCTTCGATCTGTATCAAGTTGAACGAGTTCTTCTCGCGTTCCCGGGCGCGGCCGCGCTGCGAGGTGGTCGTGCCTGACTGCACCACGATGATGCCCGCGGAACGATCCTTGCTTGGATAGATGTCCAGCGAGTTGCCGATGAACGCACGGTGCAGGTGGCCACCCAGAATCATGTCGACCTGCAGTTCGGTGAAACGGTCGAGAGCCTGCCGGGCGCGGCGCAGCACGTCGTGCTTGTCGTCATAGTCCGGCGCCGGAGCGAAGTGATGGTGCGCCACCACGATGCGCGGCACGAGATCCGGCACGTCGCGAAATGCACGGGCGCAAAAATCGAGTTGCGCATGGGTCACTCGGCCATTGACGATTTTCGTCCAGGCCGCCGTTGTATTGAGCGCCACGATCGCCACGTCGTCGCGAATCAGCACGGTGTCCAGCTCGCCGGAGATGTACTTCTGATAGTTGGCGTACGGCGCGAACAAGCGTTCGAGCAGCCGATACAGCGGCACGTCGTGATTGCCCGGTACCACCACGGTCGGCACCCGCGGCAAGCGGTCGAGATACTCGCGCGCCGCGGCGAACTGCCCTGGTTTGGCGCGCTGCGTGAAATCGCCGCTGGCGACGATCAGGTCGGGGTTCAAGTCGGTCGCCGAGCGCACCAGCGCCTCGCCGACCACGGGGATGAAGTGTGGCCCGAAATGCAGGTCCGAAATGTGCAGTAGCGTGAGCATCAGGATCTCGTGCGATTCTTTGCAGGCGGCTCTCTTGTAACATGGATTCCGGGCTCGGGCCAACCGCGCCGCGTCGATCGACGCTCGGCCCAACGCCCAAAGGCCAGCGTTACCGCATCCTCCGCGCGGGGCGCAACGCGCGATCTAGGCAATCATCTGCGGGCACGATAAGATAGCCAGCACGTGCCGCCGAGGGCGGAAGTCCCCGAAACATGGCTAAATTCGACGGGTTGGCAGCAGGCAGCAGCCGACCGGCAGTTCCCGCGGAATCGACACACAAGCCTAACTCATGTCTAACACTGCCATGGTATCCATGACCCAGCGTGTTCCCACAGGTGAAACTGCGGACAAATGGGTTATGGCAACTGAACGGATCCTCGTCGTCGACGACGAAGAGGACCTGCTGGAGCTGATTCGATACAACCTGGGCAAAGAGGGCTATCAAGTCCGCTGCGTCTCTAGCGGCGAAATGGCGCTGCGCGAGGCCCGCGCGCAACTGCCCGATCTCATCCTTTTGGATCTGATGTTGCCGTCGGTCGATGGTCTGTCGGTCTGTCGCATTCTGAAGGGCGATCCCGCTACCCAGCATATTCCCGTCATGATGGTGACCGCCAAGACGGAAGAGGCGGACATTGTCACGGGGTTGGAGCTAGGCGCCGACGATTACATCACCAAGCCCTTCAGCCCGCGCGTGCTGTTGGCCCGGATCCGCGCCGTATTGCGGCGCAAGCTCGCGCCGGAGCTCGACGACGACTCGTCGATCAAGGTGCACGAGTTGGTCATCCATCCGGGGCGTCACGAAGTGTTGCTCCGCGGCCGGCCGGTGGAACTGACGTTCACCGAGTTCCGTTTGTTGCAGTTCTTGGCGCGCAAGCCGGGCTGGGCATTTTCGCGAGGCCAGATTGTCGACGCCGTGAAGGGCGAGGACTATCCCGTCACCGAGCGCTCGGTCGACGTGCAAGTCGCGGGGCTGCGGAAGAAGCTGGGCGAGCTTGGCAGCTACATCGAAACGGTGCGAGGGGTAGGCTATCGATTTAAGGAATAGCCATGCCCAAGCGACGCCTGCTTTGGCACCTCTTCCCTTCTTTTGCGGCCATTGCGCTGGTGGCCGTGCTCGGCGTCGGCTGGCTGGTGATCAAGCAGGTCGAGCAATCGTGGCTGCGCGCCGCGCGGGCTGAGTTGATCGCGTTGGCGGACTTTCTCGACCAGCAGCTCGGTCCAGACGTTCCGGAAGATCGGCTCGAGTTCGCGCGTCTGTGCCGTAGCGTGCAACATACCAGCGGAGTGCGGGTCACGCTGTTGATGCCCGATGGCAAGGTCGACTTCGACAGCCTGAATCGTCCCGACGAACTGGAGCGCCAACTCGGGCGTCCGGAGATCCAGCAAGCGCTCGCCGGCGGAGCGCACGACCAGATTCGCTACAACCCGGCGCTGGACGAACGGGTGATCTATCTGGCGGCGGGGTTGATGCGGCACGACCAGGTCTTCGGCGTGTTGTACCTGTCGAAGCGGCTGACCGATCTCGACGCCGCGCTGTCGCGCATGCAAGGCTGGCTGCTGGCGGGATGGTTGGCCACCACGGCCTTGGCCACCGTGTTGGCTGCGCGCGCTGCGCGGTTGATTGCCGGGCCGCTCGAGCAGGTTGGTCAGGCCGCCGACCGACTGGGCACAGGACAATGGAGCGCCAGGGTACCCGTGCCCGACGCGCGGGAGCTGGCCGAACTGGCCGAACGTTTCAACGCCATGGCCGAGCTGTTTCAGCAACGGATGGGCGTGCTGATTCAAAACAACAATGAGCAAAAAGCCGTGCTGGCCAGCATGGCAGAAGGAGTGTTGGCCGTCGACAGCCACGAGCACGTGATCAGCATGAACAAAGCGTCCGCCCGGCTGCTGGGGATCGACCAGGCGCAAGCCCAAGGGCGCCCGCTCGGCGAAGTAGTGCGTAATGCCGATTTAAGCCGCTTCATCAGCCGGGCTCTGACCTGTCGCGAGCCGATTCAGGCCGACGTCATCCTGCTGGGCGATCGCCAACGCGTGAGGCAGGCGCCCGGGGCGGCGCTGCACGACTCCGAGGGCCGTTCCATCGGCGCGGTGGTGGTGCTCAACGACGTGACCGACTTTCGCCGATTGGAGCACATTCGACGCGACTTCGTGGCGAACGTCTCGCACGAGCTGAAAACTCCCATCACGTCCATCAAGGGCTTTGTCGAAACTCTGCTCGACGGCGCCAGCCAGGACCCGGTCGACGCCGAGCGCTTCTTGCGGATCATCGCGAAGCAGGCCGACCGATTGCACGCCATCATCGAAGATCTCCTCAGCCTGTCGAAAATCGAGCAGAGCGAGGACGCCGAGGACATCGTGCTGGATCCGGCGCCCCTGCGAGGCGTGTTGGAAGCGGCGGTCCATGCCTGCCACGGCGCGGCGCGGGAGCACGACGTTGCCGTCAACGTGGCGTGCGACGCGGATCTCCAAGCTCGCATCAATCCCATGTTGTTGGAACAGGCCGTCGTCAATCTGTTGGACAATGCCATCAAGTACAGCGAGCCGCGGCGCGAAGTGCGCGTTAGCGCCGAGAGGGCCGGCAACGAAGTGTTAATCCACGTCGCCGACCGCGGCAGCGGTATTGCCGACGAGCACTTGCCGCGCATTTTCGAGCGATTCTACCGCGTCGATCGGGCGCGTAGCCGCAAGCTGGGCGGCACCGGCCTGGGACTGGCCATCGTCAAGCACATCGTCCAGGCCCATCACGGCCACGTCACCATCGACAGCACGCTCGGCATCGGCAGCACGTTCACCATACACTTGACTCAAGCGTGAGGCGCGCGGCTGCCTGCCGCACTTGCAGCCTGTTGAATGGCCTGGCTATAAGCCCAGAAATGGCGCCGGCACCAGAAACGCGTGTTGCTCGTACAAGCTCCACACGCCGTACCAGGACAGATATTGCGTGAAGTACACGATCACCACGTACACGAGCACCACCGGCAGCATGGCCAACCGACTCGGCCAGCGCCAAAACCAGGGCCGCGACGAGCGGCGATCGGATGCGCGTGCCAAAGCCCAACCGGTCAGCAGCCGCGCGGGAAAGATCGACACCACGAATAACAAGCTCGGCAACCAGGCTGCCTCGCGCGGCACGATCTCGATTTTCAACAGGTACAACGGCAGCGCCAGCGCCAGCGTCGCCACCAGTGCGATCAGGAACGCGACCGGAGCCCGCGCAAACAGTCGCCGCATGCCCGCGATGTCGAACATTGCCGCCAGCCGATCTTCCGCGGCAAACCGCGCCTGCAGAAAGGGCAAATGCAATAGCACCAGCGCCATCAGCGCGCCGCCGACCAGACCGACGAGCGGCCCCCCGTGCGCCAGCCGCGAAGCGGCCGCCAGCAGCGTTACCGGCACGATCAGCCACGCCACCGCACCCACGAACCCGCGCAATCCTAGCCAGAAGTAGTACGGCAAACGCAGATCGACGAAGAAGTGCCACACCGCGTCGCGCGCCCGTGCGTACGCGCCCGCAGCCAGCATCAGGCGCAGCGTCTTGACCGGGCGAGGAACGAGAAAGCTGCGAATGCGTCCGCCGCGGAGACAGGCCGATGCCGTTTGCGCGAGCACGAACGCCCCCAGTAACACCGTCGCGAGCGTCCAGATCGTGGTGGCCCGACTGGTCGGATCGATCAATCGGGCCGAATCGGCCAGCGACGAAGCAAGCCAGACGGGAACCATCAGCAGCCCTACCCCGACCGCGATGCGCCCCAGTCGGGCTGCCTGGCGAATGCCCACAAATCCTTGACGCAGACTGCCGCTTTGCGCCACGCGGCCGCTGACTTCGAGCAAATACCCCAAGCTGAGAAACTGCGCAAAGGGAATCGTGGCCAACACTGCCAGAGCGATAATGAGCGTGATCGTGCCGAAGACCCACTCCAGGACGTTCGACAAAGCGGCCCATGCGGCCAAGAGCGGACGGCCGCGGTGCGCTCGGTCCAGGAGGGCCTGCGGCGGCTCGGCCAATCGCTCAGCTTCCACCAATCCAGGACTTGATGCCATGGGTACGGACTCTTCCACAGAGTGCTTCGCCAGCCAGCGACGTTGCTTGGTCCATGATAGCCGAAATCCGGCTCTGATTATCCGAGAGCGCCCCGCGGAATCGAGCAAGACCGATTGTCGTTTAGTATCCCGACTCGGCGCGAGGCTGTGGCGTTTCCGGGGCGCATGGGCCTATAATTCCGTGTCGCCGGCGAATGATCATTGTGTTCACGTCCCCCCCCGAGTGAAATCGTGCTATGTCGCAAACGATCTCTAACCTTGCCAACATTGTCCGCGGCGTGGTCTCGCTGGTGATGTTGGGTTTGCTGGGCACCGGCGGCTGGGTGGCGTATCGCGAATACGACGCACGTCAGCGGCTTCAAGTCGATCTGGCTGCCAAGACGGCCGAAATCGAGCAACTCGCCCAGGAGAAGCAACAGCTCGCCCAGCGAAATCGAAAGCTCACGGAAGAGAACGTGAAGCTCAACCTGGCCTTGCGCTTGATGAAAGTGGATCATCGCGTGGCGCAAGTGGAAGTGCTCGATCAACAGGACGGCCCCGAGCGACTAAGGACCCGGTTTCGCTTTGCGGAGTTGACCTCCGATGGTCAACCGGCCGGTGAGCCCCAGGAATTCACCATCGACGGTGATACGATCTACATCGACGCTTGGGTGATCAAGTATGCCGACGAATTGGTGGAACAGGGCGATCCACTGCGATCGACGTCGGTGTGCTTGTTCCGGCGCATCTTTGGCGAACACCAGCAGCCGAGCGAAGGGTTTGCGCTCGACACGGCCGATGCTCGCCCAGCGGTATATAGCCAGGGCAACGAGATGTCGGCGTTGGAGCGAGACATCTGGGCTAATTTCTGGGAGTATGCCAACAATCCGGTCAAAGCAAAGGACAGCGGCCTGCGCGCCGTGCATGGCGAGGCGCCCTCGATTCGTCTCGAGCCGGGCAAGCGCTATCGCGTTGACTTGCGGGCCTCCGCCGGCTTGACCATCGTGCCCGAGGCCGCCGACGCCAAGCCGGCGCTATAGAGGG
>JBBDYK010000038.1:0-8886 GCA_040901665.1 Pirellulales bacterium
ATCGAGTCGGCCTGCGGAGCGGGCGTGAACAGCGTCAGGTCCAGCGGCCCGTCGCCAACGAAGAGGAAGTGCACGGTGACCTGCTTGGGCACGTCGATGAATTCGCGCAGGATCGGCCGATCGCGTTTCTCGAACACCGGATAGAATATCCGGCCGGAGCGCTCGACCAGCGACATTTCCGTGTTTTCGAGGCTGGTCGTGTCGCCTTGGATTCCGGCCTTGTCGGCCAAGCGCCGCGCCAAATCGGCGATCCGACCGCCGCGCCGTGCGGCGCCGTTGGGCCGCGGCACATTGACGCGAAAGTCTCCGCCCGATCCGAGCGTCAGGCGCCCGACGCCAAAGGGCTCGCCGCGCACGGCCTCGACCGTTACCGGCGATTGCGCTTGGCAGCGCGCCGGAAGCGACGCCAGCAACGCCAGCGCGCCAGCAATCAACAAGCAATTTCTCATCGGGGGCACTCCGTCACCAAATGAAACAGGTTCGTTCGAGCGCACCAATTTGCGCGGCAGAAACGGCGTCGGGCGGTCCGGCTCAACCGTAGAGCGTGTTTGCTTCCTTGAAGTTGATGCGTCGCGCGCGAATCAGACCACCGGCCAAGGTTTCGCCTTGCGGGTCGACATACACCCGGCCCGTCGGCTGCGTGGGACTGGGGTTCACGTCCATCACGTGCAGATTGAAGATGAATGCCTGATCCGATATCGCCTGAAACCAGTGGACGTTGTCCTTGTAGTCGGAGACGGTCGAGCACTCGCCAGGCCCGAATTTGCAATCGACCGTGGGCTTGATGATCAGGTGCCGGTCTTCGTCATCCAACCGGTCGTAGTGTCGCCCGCGCAGGTCGCCCTTGAGAATCAAGAACGCCGTGGCCATGTTGTTGTGTCGGTGCGGAACGACGGAGCGCCCTTTGCGCAGGGCAAACATCTGCTTGCCGAAGCTCAACTCGGTCGGCACGCCCTCGACCTTGGGAAAGGTGATCCGCAAACTGCGTTCGCCCCGTTCGGCAAACGTCACGTTGGTGGTCAGCCGGTCGAAATCCACGAGCGACAGCACGTCGGGCAGGCTGACGCGCGTGAGCAGGTCTGCGACTTTTGTCTGCCAGGCAAGCTGGTCGATCGAGCTGCCCTTTAAATCGAGTCCAAGTTGGTTGACGTCGGCCAGCCAGCGCACGGCATCGCCGCGCACTTCGGCCGCGAAAAGGTCGTGCCGCGCCAATGTCTCCAGCAGCGAGAAGGTCAGCAGCGATCCGAGCGCCTGCGCATTGAAGCAGCGGCGAGATTGCAGGCGTTCGTGCATCGATTGCTCCTTTGCTCCCAAGTGCGACTGGGCTGGAAATGGGGCGCACACGCCGATGGGGCGCACGGTCGTCCGGCGCCCATCGTACCGCTGCGCGACGGCGGGGGCAACTTCGCAGGCCACCTCTCGCGCTCTAACCCTATTGGGGCGATTGGCAACGATCAGGACAGTGCTGCGCGGGTGCGCTCGACCAGGGCGTTGTCTCGCCCGCTGGAACCACGGAGGTTGAACACGCTGGAAGCCAGGAATCGTGCGCGCCACTCGGGCGAGACATTCGTATGATCCTCGAGTACGGCCGAGCTGAACTTATAGTCGTGGGCGTTGGTGCCTTTCAGGAAGATCAACAGCCGCGCGGCGTCGACCAGCTCGGTGGGATCGGGATGCTCGGCCAGATACGACAGCGTCTTGCCGGCCGCATCCATTTTGTTGCTGCTGACGTCGGCGAGGATTTCTTCGACCGCCGGGCGATCGCCACTGCCCAGCGAAATGGGCTGCATCGCGGTGAGGTCGAATTCCTTCAGCTTTCCGCCGCGGCCGACCATCGCCTGGCGGAACATCGGCAGGAAGGCCGCGTTCTGCAACAACAGCATGCGCCGCGTGTCGTCGCTACCGCTGGTGTTCCAGGCGTAGCGCAGGGCGTTGGTGGTCGTGACGGCGTGCAGGGCGACAATGCCCGGCTGCCGCACCAGCAACTCGCCGGCGCCGAGGAACATCGCGTCCCAGACGGCTTGGGGATGAACGCCGCGGTTGATGATTTCGACGACTTGCGCGCACGCCTCGTGCTCGTCGGCTTGCCGCAGCATGGCCAGAATCTCCAGCGTGGCGGCACGGTCGACGTTGCCGGCGGTCCAATCGGGTCGCAGTGTTTTGGCTCGCTCGACGTTCTCGCGCCACGGCAGGTCGGCCGAGTCGCTGCGCTGGCTGGGGTTGTCCCCGTCGTGCGCCAACAGTGCATAGGCCAGCGATCGCAGGACCGGTTCGGTGTGCTGCTGGCCGATCAACTCGAGCGTCCGCAGACTGTTGGAGACGTAGATCGCCTTGTGACCGATGTCGCGAAAGTCGCGGGCCCCATAGCGGAACATCAATTCGAAGATTTCGTTAACACCGGCGGAGCGCGCCAAACCGGCCGCGGCCGTATCGGCGGCAGCCACATCCCAATTGTCCATGGCCGCGATGAGTGCGCCAGCGGCTTTGTCTCCGACGGGCACGTGCGCCTCGTCGACGCGCTGCATGGTCCAGTCCCCTTGGCTGACGTCATCGGCCTGCGAGTCCTTGAAATGATCGAGCGCCCAGAAGATCGGCAGCCAGCGATGCTCCTCGGGCGAGGCCACGCTGGCGATGTGCGCGGAGTTGACCACGAGCACGGCGTGAAACTTGAAGCCCACGTGCGGGCGCGGCTGAATGTTGCGCACGCCGGCCAATTGCAGCGCGGCCACCAGATCGCGATAGTTGAGTCCTTCGTGAATGCGACCGGCCACCGCTTCCAACAGCTTTTCACGCGGCGTCTCTTCCAGCAGCCGCACGATCGGCTCGATGTCCGGATGCAAGGGCACGATGTTGCTGGCCCCCGGGATCTCGGCGGCCGACACGGGCGCCAGGCTTGACAGAAAACCCAGATCACCCCATCCGCTGGCGGCGCCCATGGCAGCCGCACTTTTCAGGAACCGTCTCCGCGAAGCGTGAGAAAACATGGCGCCGCCCTCCCATTTGGTTCGCCGAACATGAATCGCCGGGGCAGTCGCGGGCGCAAGCAACCCCGGGCGTGGCCTGTGCCAGTCATTATATCGACTGCTCAGGAGGCAACAGCGCCGAATCGTTGAGAAGCGGCGCCGGGCGAGGCAGTTGCTCGCCTACTTGCCAGCGGTCTAGATTGGCGTCGTTTCGACGGCCGGTTGGCGGACCATGGTCCAGGCAACCACGGAAAAGCCGACGAACATCAGCCCCAAGCCCACGCGCACGGCCAGTGCGCCGACCATGTCGCCCAGCAAAAAGGCGATGGCCGCCAGCGTGACGATGGACGCGGCCACACGCCAACGAGGCCCCTGCCGCCAGAGTGCGATCGTGAAGAAAATCAGGCCAAGTTGTCCCAGGTCGGGCAGCGTGTAGAACGCGAATTGGACGAACGGCTGCGCGCGTAGTATCGCCAGGAATTGCTCGCCGGCCGCCGGCGGATCGACCTGCGCCGCGGCGAGCATGGCGAAGTCGAGCGCAAACTGTCCCACGCCGAGCGCGGCGCCGACCAGCGTCAGCGCAGTGGCGATATCAACGAGCCACGGCGCCTTCGCGTGCATCGCTCGCCGCAACGCCAGCGCGGCGGGGATCAGGCCGACCATGCCCAGCAGCATCACGCGATGGCCGTGGTCCCAGGCCACGGCTTGGGCTGCAAGGCGCTCCAGAAACGTGCCGGACGCGGTTGCCACGGGATAGATCATCATGCGGCCGAAGAACAGGCCGCCAAAGGCGACGACCACGACGGCCGCACTGAGCCAGTCGAGCTTGCTTCGAGTGAATTGCATCGGTGGGCCTCCCACGGTATTCGTCGCGGCGCAGTCGATCTTGGCGTCGACTTGAAATCGGCTGCGCACAGCGCCCCGCTGATAGGCGCAAGGGCCGCCAATCCGTAAGATGAGGCGCACGTGCGTGTTGCCAGATCATTGTTTCAGGAACATCTCCGCGGAGGGCACTTCCATGGAATTCACCGGTTTATCCGGCGGCGCGTTGATTCTCGGCATCGGTGTGGCCGTCGTGGCGCTGTTGGCGTTGATGTACGGCATCGGCATCTACAACCGGCTGATCGCGCTGAAGAACCGCTTCAAGAACGCCTTCGCCCAGATCGACGTGCAGCTCAAGCGGCGCTACGACCTGATTCCCAACCTGGTCGAGACAGCCAAGGGCTACATGAAGCACGAGCGCGAGACATTGGAAGCGGTGATCCAAGCGCGTAACTCGGCGGCTTCCGCCGGTCAGCAAGCCGCCGCGCAGCCTGGCAATCCGCAGGCCATGCACGGGCTGGCCAGCGCCGAAGGCGTGTTGACCGGCGTGATGACGCGCTTCATGGCCCTGATGGAAAACTATCCAGACTTGAAGGCCAACACGAACATGCTGGCATTGCAGGAAGAGTTGTCGAGCACAGAAAACAAGATCGCGTTTGCGCGGCAAGCATATAACGACGCCGTGATGGAGTACAACACGGCCCGCGAGATCTTTCCGAACAGCGTCGTGGCCGGATTCGGCGATTTCCCGGCGGCCGAATTATTCGAGGTCTCCGCTCCGGATCAGCGCGAAGCGGTGAAAGTGCAGTTCTAAACGGCCGCGCCGGCGCGTTGGGCCGGACCCTTGCGGTCGGGCGGCGCGCCGCCGGCGCAGACCATTTTCGTCCTCCAGCCTCAAGTCCCTAGCCTCCGGCCTGCTCCCCCATGGACTTCTTCGAGCATCAGGCCCGAGCGCGGCGTAAGACATTTCAGCTCGTCGTATACTTCCTGGCGGCCGTGGTGTGCATCATCGTGGCGGTCTATGTGGCGATCGCGGGGGTGTTTGTCTACTACGGCGGTTGGAGCGAGCCGGGCGCGGCGAAATCGCTCTGGCTTCCCGACGTGTTTCTCGTCGTCAGCGCGGCCACGCTGGTCGTCATTTCCGCCGGCACGGGTTACAAAACGCTGGCACTCTCCGGCGGCGGGGAAACGGTGGCCCGCACGCTGGGCGGACGGCAAGTGAACCCCAACACGCGCGACCTGCCCGAACGCGTGCTGCTCAACGTCGTCGAGGAAATGGCGATCGCGTCGGGCACTCCCGTGCCGCCGGTCTACGTGATGGACAATGAGCGCTCGATTAACGCCTTTGCAGCCGGCACGACGCCACAGAACGCCGTGATCGGCGTCACGCGCGGGACGATCGAGACGCTCAAGCGCGACGAACTGCAAGGCGTGATCGCCCACGAGTTCAGCCACATTCTCAACGGCGACATGCGGCTCAACATTCGGTTGATCGCCATCCTCAACGGGATTCTGCTGATTGCGACGATTGGCTATATTCTGATGCGCACCGGCGGCTCCAGTCGCTCGTACTTCAGCAGCAGCAAAAAGGGAGGCAACCCGTTGCCGCTGGTCGGGCTGTTGTTGTATATCATCGGTTACGTGGGAGTGTTCTTCGGCCACCTGATCAAAAGTGCCGTGTCGCGGCAGCGCGAGTTTTTGGCCGATGCCTCGGCGGTTCAGTTCACGCGCTATCCCGAGGGCATCGCCGGCGCGCTGAAGAAGATCGGCGGACTGGCCGAGGGGTCGCGGATTCGCAGCGAGCACGCCGAGGAAGCCAGCCACATGTACTTCGGCAACGGGCTGCGACAGCCGTTGTTCGAGCTGCTCGCCACGCATCCGCCGCTGGCGGAGCGCGTCCGGCGGATCGACCCGCGCTTCGACGGCAAGTTTCCGCGCACGGCGCCGGTGGTGCACTCGGCCGACGAGTTGGTCGATCCACAGCGATTGGCGGCGCGTCTGGGCGCGGGGGAAAATGTCCATGCGGCGGCAGTGGCCGGGGCATCGGCCTTTGCCCGGCATCCAATCGCCGCAGTGGAGAAAGTGGGGCGAATCGATACGGAACATGTCGCGTACGCCTCGGCATTGGTGGGCGATCTGCCGCTGGAGGTGGCCAGCACCGTGCGCGATCCGTTGGGTGCCGTGGCGGTCGTTTACGCGTTGTTGCTCAATGCCGACGATGCCGAAATTCGGCGCGCGCAACTCGCATACCTGGCCGACACGGCCGATCAGCGCGCCAACGCCGAGACGTTGCGCATCGTCGCGTTTGTCGGGCAAGTTCGGCCCGAGTCGCGGCTGCCGTTGGTGGCAATGACGCTGCCGGCGCTCAAAAGTCTTTCGCAGCGACAGCGCAAAGCTTTTGGCGACGACGTGCTGTATCTGATGAAGGCGGACAACCGGGTTAGCCTGTTCGAGTATGCCGTACACCGGCTGATTGTGACACGTTTGGTCGATCGGCTGGCGCATCGCCCGCCGCGCTCGGCGCAACCACAGACCGTGGCTCGCCTGGTTCCCGCCATGACACAATTGGTGTCGACGTTGGCGCAATGGGGATCGACCGACGACGCGCTGGCGCGGAGGGCATTCGAGGAAGGCGTGCGCATGTTGCCGGGCACGCCGGGCCGGATCGCACTATTGTCGCGAGACAAGTGCGACTTGCGCACGCTCGACACGGCGCTCGATCAATTGGCCGTCGTCGGGCCCGAGATCAAGAAGCCGATTCTGCAAGCCTGCGCGGCATGCATTGCCGCCGATGGGAAAGCGACGGTGGAGGAGGCGGAAATCATGCGCGTGATCGCCGATGCGTTGGATTGCCCGATGCCTCCGCTGGTAGAGCTGCGCGGCGTCGCCTAGGGTTCATTCATTCTGAAGTGATTAGTCGTTGCGCGGCTGCCCGGGTGGACTTCGCCACCCGTGGCACATTTGTCCCGAACCACGAGTTGCGGATTCGTTCCATGGCCTACAGCAAATCACTTGCCGCCCGCATTCAGCACGTGGTTGGCAAGCGCCGCGGCATTGCCGAAAAGAAGATGTTCGGCGGCGTGTGCTTTATGTTGAATGGCAACATGCTGGTCGGCGTGTGGCAGAGTTCGCTGATCGCCCGCGTCGGCGTCGACGTGGCCGGCATGGCACTCGAGGAAGAATTCGTGCGCGAGTTCGACATCACTGGCCGGCCGATGAAGGGCTGGATCGTCGTGGACCCCGAGGGTATCGACAGCGACGAGCAATTGCGGACGTGGATCGATCGCAGCGTCGAGTTCGTCAGCACGCTGCCGCCGAAGTAACGCAAGAAACGTCGGACGTTCTCACGATCACCTGCCCAGCACTTCGGCGCCGCGGCCTTGCTGGATCAATGGCACGTAGGTTTCCAGTTCCTGCGCGGTGGCGGGATCGGTCAGGTCGATGGTCTGGCGGCGCTCGGCGGACAGATAGGCGGCCATGGTCAGGCGCACGATTTCGACGCCGTAGTGCCAGTCGAGCATGGGCGGGCGACCGTGCGTGAAGGCCGCCACGGCGTCGTCGTTCTCGTCGTTGTAGCCGTAGAGGTCGGCCTCATTCGGCTGCACGGTGAGCAGGCCGCGGCTGGCCTGCGATTTTTCCAACGCCAACTCCGTATCGGCCGCGGCCGTGGCTGCCGCGTCGCCGATGAACACCTCAAGCGGTGAACGGAGCGTGTTCATTTCGAACGCGTAGCCGGGGCCAATGCCGTCGAGCGCCAATCGCAGCCCTTGCTTGTCGTACATCCACGAAACGGTGAACTGGGCTTTGGATATTTGCTGCGTCTCGGGGTTCTTGTAGGTGACCATGCCGGTGGCGAAATCTTCGGCCGGAGTGCGGTCGTAGTCGACGCCGTGGGTGTCGAGCAGATGCTTTTTCCAGCGCGGCTGACCCCACTTCAAGAGCGACAAGTCGGCCATCACGCTTTGCGGCTCGAGGAATCGCACGCCCTTTCCCGGCGGTGTGAGCGCATACCAGCCGACGGCCAGGCAATGACAGCCCATGTCGCTCATCACGCCGCCGCCTTGGCGCGTGGGATCCCAGAACCAGGGGTTGTGCGGTCCGGCGTGCTCTTCGGACGAGCGTGCCAGCACGGGCGGACCCATCGCCTGCATGATCGGCGCGAGTTGGGCCCGATGCGCCTGGATTGACTTCATGTGCAGTTGGTTCTCGAAGTAGGCGTGCGGCAGCTTCGCGTCCTCGACCAGCTTGAGCACTTTGCGGGCTTCGGCCAGATTGCGGGCCAGCGGCTTTTCGCAGATCACGCCCTGGAGATTCGCGCCGGCCTTCACCGCGTCGACGAGTTCTTCGACCATCTCCAGGCGGCAGAAGTTGGGAGCGAAGATGGCGATCGCGTCGACGTGCGGGGCCATTTCCTTGATCGAGTCAAAGATGCGCCCCTCGCCCAGGCCGTGCTCGCGGACGTAAGCGGCCAGTTGCTCGGGCCGGCGGCGCGAGACGAGGCCCGCCACCTCGACGCCGCGCACCAGCCGCAGCGCTTTGAGCTGAAAGGCCGAAATAAAGCCGCCGCCGACGATGCCATAACGAATCGGTTTCATCGAGCTCCTCGCGTCCGCGTAACTGTAACTCGGGCCCGGCGTGACGGATGACGCTTCCGCCGGGCGACTCCCCCGTGCCGCGGGAACATTAGACCGTGCCGATGACGGCGCTGCAAGCAAGCGGTGGCTAGCTGATAGCTTGCGTCTGGGGGCAGGCCAATCGTTTGCAAAGTAGGGGACCGCAATGCCGATTAGATAATGGGCGGTCGTCCGCGCCGCCTCGTGCGCGGCCGCAAAGCGATTGGCTCATTCTTCCTGTCGCGGCCACCCTTGCTGCACCGAGAGATTTACGCATGACTTTCCACGTCGTTCGCTTCGGCTGGTTGATTCTCGTCATCGGCGTCAGCCTGGCATCCGCGCGATGCGGCGCCGAAGAGGGCCCCGTTTTGTTGGGACCGGATGCACAGCCTCCGCGGATCGTGCCGCAGGTGCGGGAGCGCCAGCCGGAGTGGCCGGACTACGAATCAACGCGCGACGGCGGGCAACCGAGCGCGCGGGAGACGCCG
>JBBDYK010000039.1:0-8872 GCA_040901665.1 Pirellulales bacterium
GCCTGGTCGCCGCCCATGGGCCGGATCGTGCCCGGCGGACTGGCGTATAGCGAGTTGGGGTCGTTCGTCGGCTGTCCCTCGCAATCCAACAGCCAACCATCAGGGCAAAGCTGTCCGGCGATGCGTTTCACGCGCACCTTGCCCTCGGCCGTGGCGCTGGTGCCGAAATCCAGAATCATGGCGCCGCCGGGCGCGGGCGCTCCGATGGCCAAGGGGTTGGTGCCCAAGCGCGGCGACTTGCCGCCGGGCGGCGCCACGCGCCGGGCGTTGCCGTGCGTGTTGACCATCATGATCGACACCAGCCCCGCCTCGGCCGCCATTTCGCAGTACTCGCCTAAACGGCCCACGTGGCTGGTGCGCACCAGCGTGCCGACCGCCAGCCCCGTTTCGCGGGCCATCTCGATCAGCTTGCGCGTCAAGCGCTGCGCCTGCGGCTGTCCGAAACCCCAGTTGCCATCGCCGACGAAGATGCTGGGCGACTGGCGCAGCGTCACCAGCGGCGCGCCGGCCACGACTTCGCCCTTGTGAAACGTCTCCAGATAACTCGGCACGCGCATCACGCCGTGCGAATCGTGTCCGCGCAGGTTCGCGCCCACCAGGCTGCGTGCGATCAGCGCGCTTTCGTCCTCGGCCAGCCCACCCTGGGCGAGCAGTCGCGTGGCAAAGTCGGTCAACGCGTCGGCAGAAATCTTCGGCATGGCGGCAAGCGAGGGGTTACGGAAAAGTCGGCGCTCCTGAGCTCCACGATAATACCGCGCACCATCGCCCACCGACAGCACCGCCGGCGATGCCGATCGCTCGGCACATGAGCTTTCACAAGCTGCCAGCCAGAAATGCCCGCCACAGTTCGAACATGGCCAGCGAGTTGACGAGCACGTGAATGGCCAACGGCGCGACAATGCGGTGCGTCCGCTGATACACGTATCCGAGAAACAGCGACAGCAAGAACAGCGCAATCGCATCCGGCCAGCCGTGCAGCGCGGCAAAGATCGCCGCCGAGACCACGATCGGGCCGAAGCCGGCCGGCGACTCCGACAAATCGCCGCGCCGCTGGCGATACTCCTGCTGCTTCTTCTCCAGCCACCCTTGCAACACCACTCGCACCATGAACTCTTCGACCAACGGCGCCACCAGCACCGCCGCCAGAGATACCAGCAGCAGCACGCCGGCGTTTGGCGCCTCTTTCGACAACTGCACCAGCGCATGCTCCGACTTGTAGCCGAACACCTGCGTCAGCACCAGTTGCGCGCCATAGACCGGCACGATCGCCGCCAGAAACGTCAGCCCTGCCACACGCAGGTCGTATCGCCAGCGTCGCAGGTCGAAGCCCATGTCGTCGGCATACGCGCCGGCGCGCCGCACGAGATAGCCGATCGCGAACAGCAGCCAGACGCCGCGCGAGACGACAATCGCGCCCAGCACCGCGGGCGACTTCATCGTAGGCTCGGTCCCCGTGGCAACGGCGGCTGCGCCCACCAGCAACGACTGGAGTAGCAGCACCGTGATGCCCAGAACGATCACATCCAGCCCGCTCCAAGGAACGGGCAGTCGCGGTTCGTAGATAAGTGGTGCGTGGCGCTTCACGCCCCGGTCGACAAGCGCCGCCCACACCATCAGACTGCCGGCCAACAGTGCCAGCATTAGCACGCCAGTGAGATAGCTGCCTTGTTCTTCCATCGCGGCGAGACGCCCTCAGATTGCTTCGAGAGCGACGCGAGCTTCGGCGACGCCGTCCGTGAAAGATGCTCCGCCGGCTGCGCGGCGCATGGTCAACTCGTCAGCAAGGCGTACGCCCGCAGCACGTAGGCCGCCCCCGAGTATACCGTCATGACCACCGCGGCCCAGACGCTGATGATCAATGACCACTCCAGGAACGGCGGATAAGGAGCCGCGTGATACAACGCGTACAGGCTCACCAGCGCCGCGATGCATTGCACCAGCATCTTGACCTTGCCCGACATCACGGCCGAGAAGTTGGCGCCTTCGCCCTCCAAAAAGCTGCGTAGCGCCGTCACCAGCAACTCGCGCCCCACGATCAGCACCGCCATCCACGCGGCCACGCCCGAGCCGGGCACCGCGCCCAACAGGATGAACGTTCCGCAGACGATGATCTTGTCGACGAACGGATCGAGGATTCGCCCCAGCGTCGTCACCTGGCCATACTTGCGGGCCCAATAGCCGTCCATCCAGTCGGTGCCGGCGGCCACGGCAAACACGAAAAAGCTGGTCAAGTAGTATTGGAACGCGATCAGCACGAACAGCGCCAGCGACAACAGCAGCCGCAGCACGGTGAGTTGGTTCGGAACGTTGAAGACACGTTCCTTGGCGATCTGTTCCTTCGCGGCAATCGACATGATCGATGGCCCCCGAATTAGCGTGGCTTGCCGACGGCGACTCCAACTAGATCATACTCGCTCGTAGCCACGATTTCACAGCGCACTATTTTTCCCGGCCGCAGCTTGCGGCCACCTGAAACATACACCACGCCGTCCACGTCCGGGGCATCGGCATAACTGCGGCCGATCCAGGCGTCTTTTTCGCCCGGCACGTCCCGATCGATCAATACGTCGTATTGCCGGCCGATTTGGGCCGCGTTCCACTCGAACGCGATTTCCTGCTGCGCGGCCATCAACGCCTCGCGCCGCGCCTGCTTCACTTCCTCCGGCAGGTGTCCCGGCAGCCTGGCCGCCGGGGTATCGGGCTCCAGCGAATAGCTGAACACTCCCAATCGCTCGAACCGCTGCGCTTGTGCGAATTCGACCAGTTCGGCAAACTGTTCGTCCGTCTCGCCGGGAAAGCCCGTGATGAACGTGGTCCGCATTACGAGGTCGTCGATCCGCTGTCGCAGCTTCGCCAGCAAGGCCTCGGTTTCGGTCCGGGCAACGCGTCGCTGCATCCGCCGCAACATCGTGTCGTTGATGTGCTGCAACGGCAGATCCAGATAGGGCACGATCTTCCTGCTGCCGGCGATCGCCTCGATTACGTCGTCGCCGAAGTACATCGGATACAAGTACATCAAGCGAATCCAGTCGATGCCGTCCACCTGCTCCAGTTCCTTGAGCAAGGCTGCCAACCGGGTCTCGCCGTACAGATCCATGCCGTAATAGGTCGTGTCCTGCGCCACGATGATCAGCTCGCGCACGCCGTCAGCCGCCAGCTCACGCGCTTCGGCAATGACGTCTTCAATCGGCTTGGTGGCATGCTTGCCGCGCATCTTCGGTATCGCGCAGAACGTGCAAAGCCGGTCGCAGCCCTCGGAAATCTTCAAGAACGCGAAGTGCCGCGGCGTGATTCGCAATCGACTGCGATCGTCCAGCGGTCGCGACGGAGCGGGCTGAAACACCGTCCGCTGCTCGTCCAAACCGCCGATCAATCGGTCGGCCACCTTCGTCACCATCTCGCGGCCGAACACGCCCACCAGGTGGTCGATCTCCGGCAGCGTCTCGAGCAACTTTTCCTTCTCGCGCTCGGCCAGGCAGCCAGAGACAATCACGCCGCGGATATCCCCCTTGCGCTTCAGTTCCAACATCTCGTGGATCGTGGCGTAGGACTCTTCGCGGGCCCGTTCGATGAATCCGCAGGTGTTCACCACCACAAAGTCCGCCCCGGCCGCCTCGTTGACCAGCCGATAGCCGTCCAACTGCAGCAGCCCGAGCATCCGCTCGCTGTCGACCAGGTTCTTCGGACAGCCAAGGCTGACAAAGGAATAGGTGCCTTTGCAGGGCCGCACGGTTGCTTCTTGCGGTGCTTCGGTCGGTGGGGCGGAGGGAATGGCCAAGAGGAGGAAATCCGTGAGTGGCAAGCGGTTGGAACGAGCGACCTTTGATCGAATCGCTGCTCCCATCGTAGCCGATCGCCCCCGTGGTGACGAGTGCTCCCAAGGACTGACCGCCGTGCACGACGCGCCTGCGATCGTGGCCAATTCATTGCTTGCAGGTGCCGCTGGGCCCCGCTAAAATACTATACATACGTACAGTACAGGAGCCGACGATGCTCTCCGAATTGACGCAAGAAGAGTTGTCCCTGGCGCTGGATGCCGTAGCTGCCGAAGCGATCGCGGCGTTGGATAGCGCCGAACCGCCCGTCGATGCGCTCGTGTTGGCGCGCGCCTTGCGACTCATCGTGGCGTGGGACGAACGGCAAAGCGGCCGCGGCCGGATCGTGCGGCTCTCTGAGTTGGCCGGCACGCAATCGCGCGGGTCGATCTTGCTGCGTCCCGATCCGCGGCCCGAGCGGCTGCAATGGGCCGTGGCCCACGAGATCGGCGAGTTATTTGCCAATCGCGTGTTCGATCAGCTTGGCGTCGATCCGCGCGAGGCGCCCAGCGGCGCGCGCGAGACCGTGGCCAATCACCTTGCCGGACGACTGCTGTTGCCCCACGCGTGGTTTGCCGAAGCCGGGGCCGGATGCGCGTGGGACTTACTCGAACTCAAAACGCGCTTCGCCACGGCCAGCCACGAGTTGATCGCCCGCCGCATGCTCGACTTTCCACCGCCGATCGGCGTCACGATCTTCGACAATGGCCGGCGCACGTTCCGCCGCGGCAATCTCCCCAGCCGCATGCCCCCGCTGGTGCCGCTGGAACGGGCCGCCTGGCAACGAGCGCACGAAACCCACCAGCCGGTGGTCGAAGCCGACTATCTCTGCCGTGTGCAAGCCTGGCCCATTCACGAGCCTGACTGGCAGCGCGAGATCCTCCGCACCGAGTGGATCGGCGAGAGCGACGCGGGGTTTGTCGAGTAGCAGCCGTTGCATTGCTGCGATGCACTGTTACGGCTGCGCATTGACCGCCCGTTCCACGTGCCACAACAAATCGCGCACCGAGTACGGCTTGGAAACCACGGCCGCCACGCCCGCCTGTTGTGCGCTGCGTACGTCGACTGCGCGAGGAAAACCGACCACGGCCACCAGCGGCGCTCCGCCGACCGATTGTCGCAGCGCTGCGATCCGGGTCACATCCGTCACGCATTCCGGATTGGCGTCCCAGACCATCGCGACGATGCGGTCGGCATGGAATTCATCGCCCTCGCGAATCGCCCGCGTGTCGTACCCACCCAGGCGACAGGCATCGGCCAGCGCGGCCGCCGATTCGAACCGGTTTGCACAAACGACAATCGTGCCGGCATGCCGCTCGATCGGCAAGTCGGCTTCGGCCAGTCCGCGCTCGTCCGCCGTGGCCGTCACCGGCAGCGTCCACGTCGCGTTTCCTTCGCCGGCCTCGGCCGCCAGCTCGCGCGCCGCTCGCGCCGGCCATTGGTGCCAATAGCTGCTGATGCAGCCGGCCGGTGGACGTCCGCTGCGGGGTTCCCCTTCGTGCCAGCTTCCCAACACCCGCCAAAAACGGGCCAAGGGCGCCAACCGTCGCAATTCGTCGACGGCCGCAGACGAGTATTGTCCGCGCCGCGACTCGCACAGCACGATCAGCTCGACATCCGGCGAAGTGCCTTTCAAATACGTGCCAGCAGCCGCCACGTCGGCGACATGCTCCACGCGCGCCACCGACGCAAGCTGGTTCGCCACGCTCTCGCAATCGACGCCCGCCCCCACGTCAGACGAACCTAACAGCAGTACGGACGGCTTCGACATTGGGCTCAATTCTAGAAACGCAGGCAAACTGCGAGAACCGAGCTCACTGTACGCCACGTCGCCCGCGGCGCGAAAGACCGGTTTGCAACAGAATGGGACTGTCCCCCCTCCAACGCACCGCTGTCGCCGTCGCCATTGCCTACAACCGTTCCTCCCGCTCGGCAATCGCCTCGTGCACGGCCAATGCGTCGGGCGCGTGACGCAGCGTCTCCAGCAACTCCGAATCGCTGATCAGCCGGCTCAGTCGCGCCAAGATGCGCAAGTGCTCGCTGTCATTGGTCGAGCACACCAGAAAGAACAGATCGGTCAGTCCGCCGCGCGGCGCACCGAAGGGAATGCCACGGCCGGTACGCCCAAACGCCAGAAACGCGCGATCGAGAATCGCCGGCAGCGGCCTCCGCGGATGCAACACGGCCACGCCGATTTCCAAGGCGGTCGGCGCCATGTCTTCGCGCGCCCGCACCGCCTCGGCCATCTTGGCCGTATCCCACAACCAGCCCGTGCCGGCGGCCACGTCTACCAGCGTCGTGATCGCCGACCCGCGGGTGCGCGCTTCCAGCGGCACGGCGATCGCTTGTCGTGGCAGCATGTCCGCGATTCCAATCGTGTGTGGCGCTTCCTCGCCGGCCGCTTTCCGCAGCACGCCTTCCATCTGCTCCAATTCCTCGTCGCTCGAAAGGCCCATCCGTTCTTCCAGCCAATGATGGATCACCGGCTGCGCAAAGCGCCACTGGCCGCCGACCTTGCGGCCCGGCAGTTTTCCGCGTTCGGCCAGCTTCACGACTTGTGCCGGATCGAGGTGCAGATACGCGGCGAGCGACTCAATGCCAAAATCGTCGTCCGCCATCGATAGCACCTCCGCGATAGCTATGCCCAATAAGTCCGCGCGCCAACGTCCCTAAATCATTTCGCCGCAACGACGATTTGTCCAGCGTGACGCGTGCATTCGCCGTCCGATAAAACGTGTCTTGACACCCCTCCCGAAATCGCCACAATCCGCCCACCAATTTGCTCGTTCGAGCGAACACCGGGTGGCTGCGGTCGCCCAACTCGCCGGATGCCGGGCGCTTTTGCAGCGTCCGTCACGCGGCACACGCATGGCAGGGAGGCCACGCGCCGATGCTACCGTCGTACTCATCCACGCAGCCGCTGAGTCTGCGCGAAATCCTGCCCGACGCCGAATTCGTCGGCGCCGCGGATGTTCGCGCCAAAAGCGTCACCTGCGATTCGCTTACCTGCCGGCCCGGCGACGTCTTCGTCGCGTTGGCCGGCACGCGCTCGGACGGCCACGAGCACGTTCAGGAGGCCGCGGCCCATGGCGCCGCCGCGGTCGTCGTCGACCACCCTGTCACGGTCGATGTGCCCGCCTGCCTGGTGCTCGATTCGTCCGAGGCCTTCGGCCACATTTGCCAGGCTTTGGCCAATCACCCCACGCAAAAGCTCCACACGGTCGGCATCACTGGCACCAACGGAAAGTCGACCACCGCCGCTCTCGTTGCCAGTGTATTCGAGGCGGCCGGTTCTCGCACGGGCACGCTGGGCACGCTCGGCTATTGCGACGGCTACGAAACCTTGCCGGCCGAATTGACCACGCCACCGGCGCCGGAATTGGCACATTGGCTCTCGCGCATGGTCGCGCTCGGCTGTTCGCACGCAGCCGTTGAGGTGTCCAGCCACGCGCTGGCCCAACGCCGCATCGCGGGCATCGAGTTCGCCCACGTCTGCGTTACCAATCTGCGCCGCGACCATCTCGACTATCACACCACGCTGTCCAACTACCACCACGCCAAGATCGGACTGGTCAACTACCTGCGGCCCGGCGGCGTGGCGGTCATCAATGCCGACGATCCGCAAAGCATCAAGCAAGCGCCGCTGCTGCCTGGCCGCGTGATCTCGGTTGGCATGCACGCTGGGGCCGATGTCTCGGCCGTGCTCTTGGAGCGCGTGAAAAGCGAACAAACGTTTCTGCTCACCGCGGGCAATGTCAGCGTGCCGGTCCGCACGGCGTTGATCGGCGATCACCATATTTACAACTGCCTGATGGCCACCGCCATCGGCCTGGCCGAGGGCATCGATCTGACGACCGTCGTGCGTGGCTTGGAGTCAGTGACGCGCGTGCCGGGTCGATTGGAGCGCATCGAGTGCGGCCAACCGTTCGGCGTGTATGTCGACTACGCGCACACGCCCGATGCCCTGCGCGTCTCGCTCGAGACGCTCCGCCAGGTAACGTCCGGACGCATCATCTGTGTGTTCGGCGCCGGCGGAAATCGCGACACGGCCAAGCGTCCGCTAATGGGCCGCGCGGTTGAAGAACTGGCCGACGTGGCCGTGGTCACGACCGACAATCCGCGGTTCGAAGATCCGCAATCGATCGGCGCCGAGATCATCGCCGGCTTCGCGCGACCGGCCCTGGCCCGTTGGATCGCCGATCGAACGGAAGCGATTCACTATGCGCTGTGGCTGGCTGGCCCCGATGACTGCGTGCTGGTGGCCGGCCGCGGACACGAACCGTTTCAACAAATGGCCCACGAGCGCATCGCGTTGGACGACTGCGACGTCGTACGCCGTTACCTGTACAACCTCGCTCCCAGTTCGCCGTACGGCGGGCTGCAAAGCGTCAGCAATTCTTAGGAAGGTGTGTCGTTCGATGCGGGATCTGACCGTCAGCAAGTTGCACGAAATCATCGGTGGCCGACTGCGGCTGGCCACGCTGCCGCCGCGGCACGGCGAAGCGGCGCTGGTGCGCGGCATCGTCACCGATAGTCGCCAGGTGCGCAAAGGCAGCATCTTCTGGGGACTCGCCGGCACGCGATTCGACGGTGCCGCCTTCGCCGAAGACGCCTTCTCGCGCGGCGCTGCGGGCGTGGTCGTGGGACGCTACGCGCAACCATGGCCCGGCTGCTGGAGCCTGCAAGTCGACAACCCGCAGCAGTCGCTCGAACAATTGTCGCATTGGAATCGCCGCCGCATGAGCGGACGCGTCGTGGCCGTCACCGGCAGCGTGGGCAAAACGACCACGCGCCAAATGATCCACGCCGTGCTGGCCACGCAATTCAGCGGCTCGGCCAGTCCCCGCAACTTCAACAATCACGTCGGCCTGCCGCTGAGCATGCTGGCCATCGAGCCCAACGACGACTTCGCCGTGCTCGAGCTGGCCGCCAGCGCCGGCGGCGAGATCGCTCACCTTGCCTCACTCTGCGAACCGCAAGTGGGCGTCATCACGCGCATCAGCGACGCCCATCTGGGCCGCTTCGGCTCGACCGAAGCCGTGGCCGCCGCCAAGGGC
>JBBDYK010000040.1:0-7215 GCA_040901665.1 Pirellulales bacterium
GCCGACTTGCTGTTGGCCCTGGGCGTGCGGTTCGACGATCGCGTGACCGGCAAGGTCAGCGAGTTCGCCAAGCACGGCAAGATCGTCCACATCGACATCGACCCCTCGGAAATCAACAAGAACAAGGAAGCCCACATCCCGATCGTCAGCGACGTTCGCTATGCATTGGCCGAGTTGAACAAGGTGGTCGAAGCGCCCGAGGACCTGGGCCCCTGGCACGCGCAGATCGCGGCCTGGAAGAAGAGCGACCCGTTCCGCTTCGGCGCCGCCAATCACGCCATCACGCCGCAATTCGCGATCCACACGCTGTGGGAGCTGACCAAGGATCGCGACACGATCGTCACCGTGGGCGTGGGCCAGCATCAGATGTGGGCCGCCCAACACTATAAGCTGCGCGAGCCGCAACGGTGGTGTTCCAGCTCCGGCCTGGGCACGATGGGCTTTGGGCTGCCGGCCGCCATGGGCGCCAAGGTGGCCCATCCCGACAAGCTGGTCGTCGACATCGACGGCGACGGCAGCTTCCAGATGAACATTCAGGAACTGGCCACCTGCTTCTGCGAAAAGATTCCGGTCAAGGTGCTGCTCTTGAACAACCAGCACCTGGGCATGGTGGTGCAGTGGGAAGATCGCTTCCACGCTGGCAACCGAGCCCACACCTACCTGGGACCGATCGACAACCCCGAGGCCATCGGCCAGGGCACCGCCGACAAGCCGGCCAAGCGCTATCCGGATTTCGTCACCATCGCCAAAGGCTATGGCGCCGGCTCGCGTTTTGTAAAGGACAAGTCGGAGCTGGCCGGCGCGTTGCAAGAGATGATCGACTACGACGGGCCCTACGTGCTCGACGTCGAAGTGCCCTATCAAGAGCACGTGCTCCCCATGATCCCCGCCGGCATGACGGTGAAGGATTTGATCAAGGAGTAGAGAACAGGGCGGGGTGTAGGGTGGCACTAGCGGATCTTATCCAGCGATTCTCGGCCGCTCATGCCGACTTCGATGCCGAGCGCTTTGGCCTTGGTGGTGGCGGCGGTAACTTTCGAGTCGAGCATGCCGGCGGTGTCGACGGCCGGGATGATGGCGCAGACTTCGCCGGAACCTTCGAACGAGTCGATGTTCAAATAGGGGCAGCCGATCACGCCCTTGGATCCCTTGACCACCAGCAGCTTCTGATCGAGCTGGATCTCGCGCCGCTCGAGACCGCGCCAAGCCGGGTCGTCGGCGGGCAACTGATCGGACTCGGGAACTAGCGCCGCCGCATTCGTGGTCCTCGACGAAGGATCGGCAGCCGCCTGTGATGGGCTACCCGTCGGGCGGGCGCAGCCGCACGCCGCCAGCGCGACCACTGAACAGCAACCAAGCAAAGCAAATCGCCGCATGAAGGCTCCTTTAGAGTGACGATGGTTTTACTTCGTTCCTGTCAGGCACGGGGTGCCTGACCTACGATGGATCTACATCCGCGGCCGCGATCAATCGCCCAGCAGCGAGCCGGTGTGACGTCCGTCGGCGGCGCCGTCGGCCAGATCGATGTCGCGGACCACGCTTTCGAGCTCCTGGCGGTCGATGAGCTTCTTCTCCAACAGCAGGCGGAAAGTGGCGGCCAGGTAGAGCTTGAGCTCGTTGTTTTCCAGCGTCAGGCGGCGTACTTCCTCGGTGATCGCCGCGTCGCGATTGCGCCCGGTGCGCATCCGTTCTTCGAGTTGCGCAATTTGCGCCTCCCGATCGTGCAAGTCGAGTTGCTGTCCCAAATCGCCCAATAGTAGCCATCGTCCCCAACCCATCGCGACACCTCCGTGGTTTGTGAATTCGGGATCGTCAACGCGCCGATTTCAAACGTTGGATCAATCGGTCTCCGCCATTTCGCGGGCGTGGTAGCTGGATCGGACGAATGGACCGCTGGCGACGTTCTTGAAGCCGAGGCGGCGGGCGGCCCGGCCCAACTCGTCGAACTCTTCCGGCGGAAGATAGCGCGTCACGGGCAAGTGCGCGGGCGTGGGCCGCAGGTACTGGCCCAGCGTCAGGAAATCGCAGCCGGTGTCGCGCAAGTCGGCCAGCGTGTCGAACAGCTCTTCGTGCGTCTCGCCCAGTCCCAGCATCAGGCCGCTTTTGGTTTTGATGGCCGGGTTGAGCTCCTGCACGCGGCGCAGCAGCTCCAGGGTCCAGGCGTACACACTCTTGCGGCCGCGCACCGTGCGATAGAGCCGCGGCACGGTTTCGGTGTTGTGGTTGAACACTTCGGGCGCGGCGGCCACCACGCGCTCGATCGCGCCGCCCTTGCCCAGGAAGTCGGGCGTGAGCACTTCGATCGCCGCGCCGGTCCGCTCGCGCACGGCCAGCACCGAGCGGTAGAAATGCTCGGCGCCGCCATCGGCCAGATCGTCTCGCGTGACGGAAGTGATCACCACGTGCTTGAGCCCCAGCCGCGCGGCGGCTTCGGCCACGCGCTCGGGCTCGTCGGCTTCCAGAGCCTCGGTCTTGCCCTTAGGCACCGAGCAAAAGCCGCAGGGCCGCGTGCACACGTTGCCCAGGATCATGAACGTGGCGGTGCGCTGGCTCCAGCACTCCATGCGGTTTGGGCATTTGGCGCTGTCGCACACCGTTTCGAGCCGCAGTTCCTCGATCAACCGGGCCGTGGAATGGTTGCCATTGCCCAGCGGCACCTGCTTCTTCAGCCAGCGGGGCAGGCGCTCGGTCGAGCCCGCCTCGGCCTGAAGTTTTGGCGCGAGCGAGATCACCGGCAAGGAGAGGCCGGAGGCTGCCGGCTGGAGGCTGGAAGTGTCGGATCCAGAAGTTTTCGATTCGCAGGTCACGCTTGTGCTGGCCCAGGGTTGGACGCAATTATCGAGTGCTCAGTCCGCATGGCCTGTCGAGCGGACAGCGTATATATATGATAGCGGGAAGCCGGCGGACGGCGTAGTGGAAAGGCCGCCGGCCACGCGTCGAAGCACTTCCACCAAGCACCAGCCAATCCCACGCACCAGGTTCACCGTCTTCGTCCTTCAGCCTACCGCCTCCAGCCTCCAGCCTCTCATGGCCAAAACCGGCAAGAAAAAAGCCCTCGAAGCGGCCCAGAAGAATGACCGGCCGATCGCCGAGAATCGCAAGGCGCGGCGCGAGTACGAGGTGATCGACACCTTGGAGTGCGGCATCGTGCTGGTCGGCAGCGAGGTGAAAAGCCTGCGCAAAGGCACCATTTCCATCGACGAGGCATACGGGCGGGTCAAGGACGGCGAAGTGTGGCTGATCAACAGCGACATCGCCGAATACCTCGAAGCCAATCAATTCAATCACAATCCCAAGCGCCCCCGCAAGCTGCTGTTGCACCGCCGCGAAATCAAGAAGTTCGCCGGCAAAGCGTACGAGCAGGGCCTGACGCTGGTGCCGCTGAAAATGTATTTCACCGAGGGCCGGGCCAAGGTGCTGTTGGGCATTTGCAAAGGCCGCAAGCTGTACGACAAGCGCGAAGTGCTCAAGCAGAAAACCATGCAGCGCGACATCAGCCGCGCTCTGCGCCGCGGTTAGAACGTGTCAAACACGATGTCCACTCGCCAAAACATCTCGTCCGGCAGCACGTGGGAGCCGATCGTGGGCTACTCGCGGGCCGTCAGGGTCGGCAATCGGATTTACGTTTCCGGCACGACGGCCACCGACTCGCAAGGACGGATCGTCGGCCCCGGCGACGCGTACGCTCAGACCGTACAGGCGATCAAGAATATCGAACGCGCGTTGGCACAAGCCGGCGCCACGCTGACCGACGTGGTGCGCACGCGGATGTACGTCACCGACATCGGCCGCTGGCAAGAGTACGGCCGCGCCCACGGCGAATTCTTCGGCAGCATTCGCCCGGCCACTGCCATGGTCGAAGTCAGCAAATTGATCGACCCAACCATGCTCGTCGAGATCGAAGCCGACGCGGAAACGAGCGGGTAAGGCATACAGATGCCGGCCGTAAGCCCATCTGCGCGAACATGCCGTGGCGTCGCTGCGTATACAAACCAAGGCGATGCTGCGCGCTGACGACCGCCGGCGTCCGATTGCCCTTGTTCGGCCGCAATTACCCTATACGATGACGGGCAATCGAGTTAATCCGACTGCCAAGCAACGGCGGTTCCTGCCGATTCCCCTGACGCTCCGCTCGTAAGGCCATGTTGCAGATCAGCGACCTTCGCAAGTCGTTTCGCGAGCCGGATGGCAGCACGCTGCCCATTCTCGATATCAAGGAGTTCCGCATCGGCGAGGGAGAGCAGGCTGTGCTGATGGGGCGCAGCGGCTCGGGCAAGACCACGCTCTTGCACGTGATCGCCGGCATCAGCCGGCCCGACTCCGGCGTGGTCCGCATCGACGGCACCGATATCGTGCGACTGAGCGAAGCTGGGCGGGACCGCTTTCGCGCGGATAAGATCGGCTACGTCTTTCAAACCTTCAACCTGCTGCCCGGTTTCTCGGCATTGGAAAACGTGGTGCTGGGCATGTCGTTCGCCGGCAGCCGACCCGATGAGTCGCGCGCACGCGACTTGCTGGATCGGGTGGGCTTGAAGCATCGCCTGACGCACCGGCCGACCGCGCTCTCGGTGGGCGAGCAACAGCGCGTGGCCGTGGCCCGAGCGTTGGCTAACCGGCCAAAGCTGCTGTTGGCCGACGAGCCCACCGCCAACGTCGACTCGGGCCATCAGCAGCAAATCATCGACCTGGTGCGACAAACGTGCCGCGAAGAGAACGTGGCGCTGTTGATCGTCACGCACACCTCCGAAGTGGCCGAGCAGTTCAATCGCGTCGATCGGCTGGAAGACTTCAACCAAGCGGTGGCGGTCGCATGAGCGTGTGGAAAATAGCGTGGCGCAGCATTCAGCAACGGGCGCTGGCCTCGAGCCTGACCGGCTTGTCCATGGCCCTGGGCGTGATGCTGGTGGTCGCGGTGCTGGTGATTCACGGCGCGATCGACCAGTCGTTCTTGAACAACAAAGGGCTAGGCTACAACATCGTCGTGGGGGCCAAGGGGGGACGGCTCGACCTGGTGCTCAACTCGGTCTATTACCTGGCACGCCCGATCGAAAACATTCCCTACACGTATTACCTGGAATTCACCGAGGGCAAGTTCGCTCCCAGCGTGGAAACCGCCATTCCCTTGTGCCTGGGCGACACGTACCAGGAGTTTCGCGTGGTGGGCACGACCTCCGACTTTCTCGACAAGCTGGACTACGGCGGCAACAAGTACACGTTTGCCTCGGGCCGGAACTTCAAGCCCGACGAGCACTTTGGCGCCGTTGTGGGCGCCATGGTGGCGCGCAACACGGGACTCAAGACGGGCGACAAGTTTCAACCCTCGCACTCCGGCGGTCCCGAAGCCCGGGTCCACGAGGAGGAGTTCACCGTGCTGGGCGTGCTCGAGCCCAGCGGCACGCCCAACGATCGCGCCGTGTTCGTGAACATGGAGGGCTTCTATCTGATTCCCGAGCACCGCACGGATCTGGAAGGGCCCCACGCCGAGGAGGCTGCCCACGAACCGCCCCCCATCGAACAGCGCGAAGTAACGGCCGTGCTGGTGCTGAACGCCAGCATTCCCGGCGCGCCTCCGGAGTTATTGGCGCCAGGATTGATTTCTCAGATCAACGGCGAACCGGTGGCCCAGGCCGTGTTGCCCATTCGCGAAATGAGCACGCTGTTCGCCACCTTCGTCAATCCCATGCGCATGATCCTCTTGAGCCTGACGGTGATGATCGTCATCGTGGCCGGCATCGGCATCCTGGTAAGCATTTACAACTCGATGAGCGAGCGCCGGCACGAGATCGCGGTGATCCGGGCCTTGGGCGCGGGACGACAGACCGTGATGTTCATCGTGCTGGCTGAATCGATTTTGCTGAGTCTGGCGGGTGGCATGGCCGGCTGGGTCGTAGGGCACGCCTTGATCGGGGCGCTGAACCCCTGGATTGTCGAGCAAACCGGCGTTTCGATCGGCGTCGCCCAGTTTGTCGGCTACGAATTGGTTATAATACCAGGGCTGATCGCGCTGGCAGCCGTGGTGGGCTATTTGCCGGCCATGGCCGCCTATCGCACGGACGTGGCCAAGGCGCTCAGCGCTACCCCTTAAGACAAGTGAACGGCCCGATCGGTACTCCCCGCCCAAGCCGCCAGCGCACCGGCTGCTCGCTGGCCAATCCCACAAGCTGCGAAGGAACCCGCGTATGAAACCCAAGACGCGAACAACCCTCACCTGGTCGCTGGCGGCCGCGCTGGTCGTGACAGGATTGGCAAGCCGCGCAGATCGCGCCCAGGCTTGTCCGTTTTGTGCCGCCGTGGCGCTAACCTTCAGCGAGGAAATCGGCAATTCGCAAGTGGCCGTCATCGCCAAGTTGGCCTACCTGCCGCCGCGCGCCGACACCGACTCCGCCGCCGCCAATTTCCAAGAGATCCCCAAAGCCAAATTCGAGATCGTCAAAGTCCTCAAGGGCGAAATCGACCTGGGAGACACGCGCACCATCGAAACCGTCTACTTTGGCGATGGCCAGGTCGGCTCGAAGTTTCTGGTGATGGGCATCGACCCGCCGATGCTCAACTGGAGTACACCCATCGCCATCAGCGATCGCGGCGAGCAATACATAACGGACGTACTGGCACTGCCCAAAGATGAAGGCGACCGCCTGGCGTTCTTTCAGGATTACCTGGAAGACAGCGACGAGCTGCTGGCTCGCGACGCGTACGACGAATTTGCCAAGACGCCTTATGCAGGCGTGCTGGCCTTGAAGGACCGCATGAAGCACGACAAGCTCGTCGAGTGGATCCAAAGCGCTAAGATTCCCGTCAGCCGTCGTCGGTTGTATTTGACGATGTTGGGCGTGTGCGGCGGCGAGCAAGACCTGCCGATGCTGGAAGAACTGATCAAATCGAAGGACCGCCAGACGCGCGGCGCGCTCGACGCGCTGGTGGCCGCCTATCTGACGCTCAAAGGCCCTGACGGTATGGTGCTGGTGGAAGACCTGTTCCTGAAGGACAAGGACGCCGAGTATACCGACACTTACGCCACGATCATGGCGCTGCGCTTCCACGGCACCGAAGAGAAGGTCATTCCCCGCGCGCGGCTGTTGGAGGGCATCCGACTGATGCTCGATCGCCCACAACTGGCCGACCTGGTGATTCCGGACTTGGCGCGCTGGGAGGATTGGTCGGTGATGGATCGGCTGGTGGAGCTATTCAAGACGTCGGACGACGAATCGAGCTGGG
>JBBDYK010000040.1:7225-8830 GCA_040901665.1 Pirellulales bacterium
GTACCGGTGGTGAACTATCTGCGAGCTTGCCCTTTGCCGCAAGCCAAAGAGCGGCTCGATGAATTGGCCGAGCTCGATCCCGAGACGGTCAAGCGCGCCAACTCGTTCTTCCCATTCGCCGGCACCCCAGCCGCGGCGGCCGTCCCCGCGAAAGAATCCGACAGCGAGGCCGATGCGGCCACGCCCAAGCCGCCTGCGCCGGTGGCCGCCGACACCGACAAGGAGCCAGCGGCAGCCAAGCCCGCCACGGCAGCTAAGCAGCCGGCCGAGGAAGCCAAGCCCGAGGCGAAGGCCGAGAAGGCGGACGCCGGCAAAGACGCAGCGAAACCAGCCCCGACGACTGGCGCCGCGCTGCCCAGTGAGCCCCAGGCGCCGCTCGCCAGCGCCACCGCGGCGCTGCCACGACCCTTTGCCAAAGATGCAGCGCCGACCCCGGCGCCTCCCGCCAGCAGTCTAGGCGTGTTTGCCGGACTGGCCGCTGCCGCTGTGCTGTTGAGCGGAGCGTTTTGGGCGATCCTGAGAGGCGGACAACACGCCTGACGAACTTATCGACGACGCGATCCATGAGCATCGAACTCGACTCTCGAAACACGGCCGCGGACACCTACGAGCAATACCGGGCGTTGAGCACGGCCGCCGTGGCCAGCCTGATCGTCGGCATGCTCTCGGTGTTGGCCATTCTCGATTGGACCCTGGTCGCCATTCCGGTCGTCGGCGTCACGTTGGCCACCTTCGCCTGGTTGAAGGTCAAGCGCCACGCCGACGAGCTGACCGGAGCAGGATTGGCACGCGCGGGCCTGATGCTGTCGGCGTTGTTCCTGGTCGTTGGCCCGACGCGGTTGACTTACGTCTACCTGACCGAAGTACCCGATGGCTATGCGCGTACCTCGTACGCCGAGTTGCAGCCCGATCCCAGGCAGCCCACGCAACTGGTGCCGCCGTCGGCGCTAGCGCTTGAGGGCAAGAAGATTTTCATCAAGGGGTTCGTCTATCCCGGTCGGCAAACCGACGGGATCCGCGAGTTCCTGCTGGTGCGCGATCGGGGCGATTGCTGCTTTGGCGGCGATCCGAAGATCACCGACCGGATTCTTGTGAAGCTCGATCCGCCGCTGAAGCTGAGCTACTCGCCGCGATTGCACAAGCTGGCAGGCACCTTCCACGTGGAGGTCCAAAACAAGGCGATCGACGGCGCCCGAGGCGGCGTGTACTACCACCTGCAGGCGGATCACTTGGAATGATATCGTTCCGCCTCTCAATCATCATGCTGAGCGTGGCGCTGGCGAGCCTGTCGTGCAGTGCGCTGGCGGCGGCCGAGCGCGCCGGCGACAGCGGGCGCGCCAAGGAGATCACCTTTGACGACATCAAGCTGGAGATGATGAAGGGAGATCCCTACGACGCGTCGTTGCTGACCGACAAGATCAAAGCATTCGACGGCAAGCGGATCAAGATTCGCGGCTTTATCCTGCCGGGCTTTCAGCAGAACGGCATCAAGCAATTCGTGCTGGTCCGCGACAACATGGAATGCTGCTTCGGCCCCGGTGCCATGCTGCACGACTGCGTGCTGGTTGAGATGGTGCCGCCGGCAGAAACCAGCTTCACCGTGCG
>JBBDYK010000041.1:0-8795 GCA_040901665.1 Pirellulales bacterium
TCTGCTCACACCACGGACGATCCACCATGCGCGACGAAGCCACCTACATCTGCGACTCCTGCGGCGAAGAGATCGTCATCCCCATCGATCCCTCGGGCGGTCCGCACCAGCAGTACGTGGAAGACTGCCCCGTCTGCTGCCATCCCCACGTGCTGTCGATCGAGTTCGACGAATCGGGCGACGTGAGCGTTCGCAGCGAGCACGAATAGTCCCGGCGCTAAGGGGCGTCTCGCAACAGCTTGATTCCATAGTGCCACGGCAGCAGGTCGATCGCGCCTCCGGTTGGTTGCAGCTTTCCGGTGTCGTGCGCCCAGGCAAAGATCTGCTGTGGTTTGGGGCGAATCGCCAGGTCAGGTCCGCGCGGCGTGGCGAGATCCGATCGCCAGTGGATTACCAGGATTTGGCCACCGCATCGAACGACGTCCGAGGCGTGCGCCAGCAGCACCTCGGGCGATTCGCAGTGGAGGATGTTGAATAGCAGGACGGCATCGACGCTGCCTGCAGGCAGGCCGAAACCCTGCTCCATGACATCACGCTGTCGGCAAACGAGGTTGGGCAGCCTGGCAAACGAGGCTCGTTGCTCAGTGCGAGCTACCATGTTTGCGTCGATATCGAACGTGGACACACGGCCCGCGATGCGCTGCGCAACCGGAATCGAGAACGTGCCGAAGCCACAACCCAATTCGGCAACGTCAACTAGGGCTCGCGTGACGCCCAGCGCATCGAGAATCAAGGAAACGTCAAATAGCGACTCCCAATAGTCTTCGTCAGGCATTCCACTGTCACGCAACTTCACGGCTTTGTCCCCATTTTATCCGACCATTTCCTGGTCCGCGGCGATTGCAGAGTACACCCGATTGGAACTAGAATCGTGCTGCTACTCCATCCTGCCAAGTTGCGGGACGAAATGCCAATCCACTCTACGGAGGCGCAAAGTGGGTCATCGACAAAATCTCCATACTGTCAGGGGTCGAACGCTTGGGCTGACCTTGTTGGTGGCCATTTCGTATCTGTCGGTTGCCTTCGCGGCCGATCCGATTTTAGTTGCCAAGCCTGACGCGTTTCGGACCCTGGTGAATCCGAATTGCTCGCATTGCATCGACGAGGCAAAGTCGCGAGCCGGTGACCTGCGCGCCGACGATCCCGTGCTGGCCTGGACGCGCGGCAAATATGAAGGCGGCGCAATCCCGATTCGCTTCTTCCTCAATCCTTACCGCGTGATCAGCGACACGTATGGGGTGTTCGTATTCGATCCCGAGGCCGGCTTCGCGCGCGGATTCGAACCGTCGCTCGACTTCAGCTTCTACGGTTGGCGCAACGGAATCGTCGTAATGCAACACAAGGACGGCACCTTGTTCTCGACTCTTTCCGGTCGCGCGTTCGAGGGGCCCCGCAAGGGTGAGCAGCTCAAACCGGTCGCTACGCTGCCTACGACCTGGGGCTATTGGAACAAGGGGTATCCCGGTTCGGTCGCTTATCGGATGTTCGAAAAGTACCAGCCTATCGAACTGGGGCCGCGCGACAATGCCGATTCAACAAAGACGCGCGCGGCGAGTGATCCGCGAATGGCCGAAGCCAGCGAGGTGTTGGGCGTATCGCTTGGCGCCGCGCAAAAGGCGTATCCGTTAAACGTGTTGCCCAAGGATGGTGGCGTGGTCCGCGACGTGCTGGCCGGCCAGGAAATCGCGATTCTTTGGTATCCTGCGACGCAAACGGCGGTCGCGTATTCCATGCGACTGGACGAAGATGAAACCGCGAGCTTGGACAACTTGGAGTTCGACGCGACAGTGCCGGACGCGCCCTACATCGATCGCAATACGAATTCTCGGTTCGGAATCGAGGGTCGCGCCGTGTCCGGGCCGCTCAAGGGAAAGACGTTGGGTTGGATTGACTCGGTGCAGTGCCGCTGGTTCGCCTGGGCCGCCGAATACCCCGAGACCGAAATTCACGGAACTGCTCCGCCACGACTGAGCAAAGCCGGCGCTGACGCCCGCTCAAAGCTGCCTGCGCAAAAAACTTTGGAAATGGTGCTATCGACGCCCGCCGGGGTGACATCCGCGGTCATCGACGGTTGGCGCCGCGAGGGCTTCACAGGCGTCGTGTTGCTGCTCGATGAAGGCCACGCTGCCGCTACGTACGAGGCGGCAGCAGCCATCGCGGCAGCCAAGCTGGATTTGTACTATTGGATCGAGATTGCCCGCAACGAGCGTATGGCCGAGGTGCATCCCAGGTGGATGGCCTCGCTGGGGATGCACGATGATTGGTTGGCACGCTTTCCGACGGTTGAGAAGCCCAAAAAAGGTGAAGTCGCCAAGGCTTATCCCTGGGTGCCGATCGGCTATGCCGAGGCGTTTGGCGCCCACCTGCGGCGCGTCGCGCAGCTCTTGCGAACGGTTCCCGACTCGTACCAAGGACTGTTGCTGAACGACTTGCAAGGCGGTCCCGCCTCTTGCGGCTGCGGGAATCTGCAGTGCCGCTGGGCACTCGATTACGGCGTGCCGGCCACCGCGACTCCGGAAGACGCCGACGATGCCGCCGCGCGCTTCGTTTCCGAGGTGCGCAAACTCGCGCCCGCTAAGGAAATCGTCCCCGTGTGGATGACCGAATGCGAAGATCACGACCTACCGGCGGACAAAACGCCCACCGGAAAGACAACCGGGTTGTGTGGCAGCGTGGCATGTGCCACGGGCACTTGTCCGCGGGCTTTCGCCAGGCAATTGGATGCGCTCCTGAGTTCCCACACAGGTCCTCTGGGCCTCTTTACCGCCGAGCATGCTTGCGGGCGCGACGCGCAGTTCTACGGCGGCCCCGGTGGCTGGGTCGCGTCGGCCGTCGGTTATCTCGACAATACTCCCTTGGCTTCACCGACGCCGTCGCTGCCTCACGACCGAATGTGGTTGGTAGTGCAGGGCACGCCCGAGAAAACCGAGGCGGAGGCAGCGGCGCGAAGCGCAGCGCGCCATCTGCATCCCGGAGCCGTCATCGTTTCACGCGTTAGCATCGAACAATCGTATCAGCCACGGGTCATTGCCGTCGAGCATTCAGCCGATTGAGGAGCGTGCATGCGACGCCTAGCCGTAGCGTATGGTCTTGTGAGTTACGTGCTGTTCCTGGTCGCGTTCGTCTATGCCATCGGCTTTGTCGGCGACCTGTTGGTGCCGAAAAGCGTCGACGCTCCAGCGACTGACGCCGGCTGGCAGCGAGCGTTGCTGCAGGACTCGGTCTTGCTATTGCTGTTTGCCGTGCCGCATAGCGTGATGGCTCGGCCGCAGTTCAAGTCCTGGTGGACGACCATCGTTCCGGCCTCGGTTGAGCGAAGCACTTATGTACTAACGAGCAGCCTGCTCTTGGGCTTGTTGTATTGGCTCTGGATTCCCATCCCGATGGTGATCTGGCAAGTGAGCGCCGCGCCGCTGGTATCGTTGATCTGGGTGCTCTTCTGGGCCGGTTGGTTGCTCGCGTTGGTCTCCACGTTTCTCATCGATCACTTCGATCTGTTCGGTTTGCGCCAAGTTTACTTGTACTGGTCCGGCCGGCCCTACGAACCGATCCCGTTTCAGACTCCGCTTTTGTATCGCTGGGTGCGACATCCGCTCATCCTGGGGTTCCTGGTCGCGTTCTGGGCGGCGCCGACCATGACCGGCGGCCGACTGCTCTTCGCGGTTGCGACCACCGTGTATTGCCTGGTCGCCCTGTATTTCGAAGAGCGCGATCTGCTTCACTACTACGGCGACCAATACGCCGCCTATCGACGACAAGTGCCCATGCTGGCGCCAATTCCTCGTCGCACGCGGAGCAGTTGACGGCGGCACCTGTGGGTTGCTCGGGCCGGGTTCCGCCGCTTTAATGGAGGCCCTGGCCATCCCTCCTTGCTCGTCACTGCGGAGATCTCTCGATGCTTGCTTCCCCGCTTCGCGCTACCGGCGTGTTTGCGCTTTCGACATGCATTCTGCTGACAACTTGCGCTTTAACGCTGGCGGATGACGACTCCCCTGTGCTCGTCAATGAGTTCATCTATGAGGAGGCCAGCTTCCCGTCGTGCCATGCTTCGACCATCGAACACACGCCCAGCGGCCTGGTGGCGGCCTGGTTTGGCGGCACGGATGAGGGCAACCCGGACGTCGGCATCTGGGTGGCGCGACATGACGGAAAGAATTGGAGCGCGCCGGTGGAGGTGGCCAACGGCGTCGAGTCGCCGACCACGCGCTATCCCTGTTGGAACCCGGTGCTGTTTCAGATGCCCCGCGGCGCGTTGCAGTTGTACTACAAGGTCGGACCGAATCCGCGCGCGTGGTGGGGTATGCTCATCACGTCCGGCGACGGCGGCGATACCTGGTCAGTGCCGCGCCGCCTGCCCGAAGGGATTCTGGGACCGATCAAGAACAAGCCGATCCTTTTCGAAAACCGCTTGCTGTCCCCTTCGAGCACCGAGCACGACGGCTGGCGCGTGCATCTGGAAGCCAGCGACGACGGCGGCCAGTCGTGGACCAAAACCGGCTCGCTGGAGGACCACACGAAATTCGGCGTCATTCAGCCGACGATCCTCTTGCACCCCCAGGGCAAGTTGCAGATGCTGTGCCGCAGCCGGCAGCGGCAGATCGTCGAGTCGTGGTCGACCGACGGCGGCCGTACGTGGAGTGAACTTGCTGCAACCGTGCTGCCGAATCCCAGCAGCGGCATCGATGCTGCCAATCTGCCCGATGGCCGTTGCGTGCTGATCTATAATCACACGCCGCGCGGTCGCAGCCCGATCAATCTGGCGGTTTCCTCTGACGGCCGATCGTGGCAAGCAGGATTGGTGCTCGAATCGGAACCGGGCGAGTATTCCTACCCCGCCGTAATCGTCACGCCCGACGGCCTGATCCACACCACTTACACCTGGAAGCGCCGGCGCATCAAGCACGTGGTCGTCGATCCGAAGAAGCTCAGCCTGCGCGAAATGCCGCAAGGCCAATGGCCGGAGTGAGGGACGTACGCGGCGATCGTCCTAGCTCAGTGCCCCGCTCGGCGTGGCAGCTTCGAGCAGGCCGTCTCGCATCCGTATCGTGCGGTGGGCGCGGGCGGCGATATCGGGTTCGTGCGTGACCATGATGATCGTCTTGCCGGCGCCGTTGAGCGCTTCGAGCATCTGCATGATCTCTTCGCCAGTGGCCGAGTCCAAATTTCCGGTCGGTTCGTCCGCCAGGATGACGTGCGGGTTGTTCACCAGTGCCCTGGCAATGGCCACGCGCTGCTGCTGACCGCCGGAGAGTTGAAACGGCCGGTGATCCAGGCGGTCGCCCAGACCGACCATCCTGGCCAATTCCACGCAGCGGGCCTTGGCGGCCAACGAATTGTTGCCCTGGTAATAGAGCGGCAACTCGATGTTCTCGACGACCGTCAACTGTGGAATGAGGTTGTACGACTGGAAGATGAATCCCAGGTAGCGGCAGCGGATTCCCGACAGCTCGTCGTCGTTGAGTTGCGAGACGTCCTGGCCGCCGAGAATATATTGGCCCTTGCTGGCGCGATCGAGACATCCCAGCAGATTCAGGAGCGTGCTCTTGCCCGAGCCGGAGTGCCCCATGATGGCGACGAAATCGCCTTCGGGAAAATCGATCGACACGCCGCGCAGCGCGCGCACCACGATTCCGCCCTTGAGGACATAATCTTTGCTGACGTCGATGACGCGGGCGGCCGATTTCACCGGAACGGTTTTCCTTGCGATGCAATCGCGCTATTCGTGGCGCAGGGCCTCGATGGGATCCATTTTAGCCGCCCGGCGGGCCGGATAGAGGCCGAACAATACGCCCACAGCCACCGAAATCAAGAACGCCGCAATCACGCTCCAGGCCGCGATGCGGGGCTCCAGCTCGCGGATGTTGTCGGGAATGGCCGCCAGGATATCGGGAAACAGCTTACCGAACGCGAAACGCGTGCCGCTGATGACCGGATTGACCAGGAAGCCAAAGAACACGCCCAGCGCTCCGCCGGTCGCCGACAGCACCACCGTCTCGCTGAGAAACTGCGACACGATATCACTTTGTTTGGCGCCCAAGGCCCGGCGGATGCCGATCTCGCGAGTGCGCTCGGTCACGGTGGCCAGCATGATGTTCATGATGCCGATGCCTCCCACCAACAGCGCGATGCCGGCGATCAGAATCAGCAGCAAGTTGAACATCATTTGCAGGATCTCGGCCTGCCGCAACAGCTCCTTGGGCACCACGATGGCATAGTCGCTGTTAGGGTGCGACTTGCGCAATAACGATTCGATGATCTCAGACGTCTGGTCCACCTGTTCGATGTCGCGGACCGTGACGGTGATCTGGCTCAGCTCCACCTGCTCCCCCTCGCGACTGCCCGAGCGGGCGGTGATGACCATGTCGCCGATCCGCCAGCGGAGCGTAGTGAGCGGAATGTAGATGTCATTGTTATAGTCCTGCGCCGACAGGCTTCCCCCGATGCCGGCCGACGGGGTTTTAGAGGCCGTCTGTCCGACGACCGTGTAGAACTGGTCTTCGATCTGAATGAACTTGCCGCGCGGATCCTCGTAAGGGAACAGCGTGGCCGCGGCCTTACTGCCGATTACCGCCACGTTGCCCGCTTCTTCCAGATCCTTGTCGCTCAGGAAGCGGCCGCGTTCGACCCGCAGATTATTGATGTCCAGGTACTTCGCCGTGCAGCCCACGATGCGCGCATCGGAAACCCGGTCGAGATAGCGAATCTCCTTGTGGATCTCGCGCATCGGCACGGCTTGCAGCAAGGTCGGCACATTGGAAACGATGCGGTCGTAGTCGTCGCGCAATAGTCCATAAGCGATCACGAAACCTCCGCCGCGGGTCACGTCGGACGGCGGCTTGGCGCTGCGCACGATAATGTTGTTGGCGCCCAGGTCTTTAATCTGCTGCTGCGCTTGGTAGCTGACTCCTTCGCCCATGGCTACCAGCCAGATCACCGCGGTCACGCCGATGAAGATGCCGAGAATAGCCAGGCCTGAGCGCAGCTTGTGCAAAAGCAGGCTCTTGAGTCCCAATCGCAGGGTCTGCCAGAATCTCGTTCCCACGAAGAACCGCCTTTTGCGAAACGATCGGATGGCAAGGACGCGCTTGCGCGGCGAGCGAACGCGGCGTCACGGACGAATTCGCGAATCCTAAGGCCCGCCGCCGGGACCTCCGGGCGGTCCGCCGCCTTCCTGCTGCTGTCGTCGCCGGCGCATGGCGCCGGCGAATTCCTGCGCGTCGATCGAGCCGTCGCCATTGGCGTCGATCCGATCGAAGTTCTCCTTCATCTGGCCCGGCGCTTCCTCACGGCTGATCTTGCCGTCCTTGTCGGTGTCCAAGTTCGAGAGGCTGAGGCCGCCGCCGGGTCCACCCGGTCCGCCCGGGCCACCGGCGCCGCGTCCCTCGGGCGCTCCACCGATGTCAGGCATGTTCCTCGGCTGGTCACCGCCAAACCGCTCCTTGACGTCCACCGTATCTTCGGCCTTGGTTTCCTCGCGCGCTTCCTGCACGACGGCGCGCGGATTCAACAGGACTCGCTCGCCTTCGGTCAGTCCGTCCTTGACTTCGATGCGCGTGTTGTTGGCCAGCCCGAGCACCACCGGGCGCGCTTCGATGCCCTGCGGTGTGCTCACCCAGCCATAGAATTTTCCGGACTTCTCGACCACGGCCTGCACCGGCACGCTCAAGACGTTGGTCAAATTTGCGATCAACACTTCCACCGCGGCGGTCATGCCGGGCCGCAAGCCCACCGGATCGCTATCGATGCTGACCACGGCGCCGTATTCTTTGACATTGCCGGAAAACCAGTTCGAGGGTTCGGCCTGCGTGGCCACCGAGGTGACGGTGCCTTGATAGTCGCGGTCCTGGATGCGGATGCGAGCCAGCATGCCGCGCTTGAGACTGTCGACCTTCGATTCGTGGATCGTGCATTTGACCTGCATTTTCGACAGGTCGGGCAAACGCAAGATGGTTTGACGCTCGCGCACCAGGGCTCCTTCCTCGATGATGGCCTGCTGGTTGCCGCGTCGCGATTGCTCCGTGTCGTTGGCATAGACAACCATGCCGTCGGCGGGCGCATTGATCACGCAATTCTGCAACTGGCTTTGCAACCGTTCGAGGCGCGCTTGCTCGAGCTCGAAGGCCGCCTTTTCCGAGGCCATCTTGGCCTTCGACGAATCGCGCGTGCTCTCCAGCCCCACCAGGGTCTTGGCCCGGGTGAATTTCTCCAGCACGTCCTTGGCCGTTTCCGCCACTTGCAGATCCAATTCGGAACGCTGCACGGCAAAGGCCTGCGCGTCGCGCTGCAGGTCGGTGACGTAGCCCTTGCGGTGCATCTTGATCGTATGTTGCAGCGAGTTCCGCGAGCTTTCGAGGTTCTCCTTGGCGACCGTGACGTTGGCCTCCAACTGCTGCAGCGTCTGCAGGTAGATGCCCTCCTTGTATTCCTGCACGGCGATCTCAGCCGATTCGTACAGCTTCTCCGCGTCGATCATCGCGGCGCGGGCCTTTTCGTAGAGGATCTTCTGGGCATTCACCTGGTCTTCGATGACCGAGGCGTCGAACCGGACCAGCTCGTCGCCCTTCTTGGCGTTCAGGCCGTCGGTGACGATCCAGAGGATGGTGCTGCCACCAAGCACCTCGCACTTGATGTCGGTGTTGTGCGAGCTCTCGACGGTGCCGTCCTCGGTGATGGACACGACGAGATCGGCTCGGCGCACATCTTCCGTCAAAACCTGGTTGGTAGTGGCCGCCGGGAGGATCCGGTCGCGAAAGGTATATGCGGCGGTCGCCGCGACCGCCACCACTGCCAGGACG
>JBBDYK010000042.1:0-8768 GCA_040901665.1 Pirellulales bacterium
AAGACCTGGCTCATGGTGAAGAAGGATTTGACGGCCGCCGGAATCCCCTACCAGACCGCTGACGGCATCGCGGACTTCCATGCCTCCGGCCGCCACACCTATATCACCGAACTGCTTCGCAATGGCGTGACGTTACCTGAGGCCAAGGAACTCGCACGCCACACCGACGTCAACATGACGATGCGGTACACGCACATCGGACTTGTCGATCAAGCGAAGGCGGTCGCCAACTTGCCGTCACCAAAACGCAACGAGCTGCCCGCGACCAACGTTGCGCCAGACGACGACAGCGTGCTGCAAATACGCTGCATTTTCGGCGGCTCTGATGGACAATCGGTGTCATCGCATGGCAATGAACACGCTCACCAGAAACGACAAAACCCTCGCTCTCGCAAGGGTTTCGACGTCGATTGTCGCTCGTTGGAAACGAACGGCAAAGTGGAGGCGGCGGGAATCGAACCCGCGTCCCGCGATATTTCCATGGCGGCATCTACGTGCGTAGTCGGATGATTTACGCGTCTCGCCGTTTGGGCCCCAACCGACGGGGTCCCAGTCCGGCCAGCCAGGAACTGCTCTTAACCGCGGGCGTGCCCAGCAATGACCCGCGGCGATCCGGAATTGGTGACGAGTTTTTGGGCCTCTCCGGCAAAAGCCCGCAACTCGGGTTACCTATCTCTAGGCAGCCAAAGCAAAGCTATCTTCGGCAATTGAAGATATTGGTCAGCTTTTAACGTGGCCAACTGACCAACCACGGCACGCCACCGACACTTCAGGCTATCCGGTCGAACCCAGTTCGCCCCCAAGATAAAGCCCCAAGTGGGCAGGATTTAATTATAGCAGATCGGCTTTGGGAGCAAGGCGGGATGAGGCGTGGGGTGAGGAACTTGGTGTGGACTGACAGAATACAAGCGCCAACGATTGTCAGGCCAAGCCTTTGAGGGGTGGGCAACACCGTGGCAGGTTGGCCTAGCGCGAAGCAGTCGCTACAATCACAATCAGGAACTTCGTGAGAGGAGGACGCGCGATGTGCCGCTTTTCTGTCTCCTGTTTGGCGATCCTGCTCGGACTGTTTGGTTGGACGGATCTCGCGTTCGCTCAGGTTCAACCCGCTCAACCCCGCCCGACGACTTTTGCTGAGGCGTCGGCATCACTCAATGCGTTGCGTAATTTACACGGGAACTATAGATTCAGCGCCAGCGGCACCGAGAATGGGCTTCCCTGGTCGATCGATGCGATGGGAATTAGCTCGGGTGGAGGCGGCGGTGGCTCTACGGTCCAGTTGCCCTACTACTATTTTCTCACCGTCTATTACTATCCACCCGTCTACCACTATCCGACGGTCGAGCCCGCCACAACTGTCGAATCGTCACGTGGTTCGCGTCTGGAATGGCTCGATAGAGAGCAACCGCGGCCAACTGCAACGCGCCCCGTTCCGCGCTTCCAACGCCATGTCAGCGAGGCTGAAAGAACAAGGGCCGAACAGTCATTGGCCCAAGGGGATGCCAGTTTCGCTCGACAGAAATATAGTGCGGCAGTGGAGCGCTACAGCAGCGCGGCGCGATTAGCGCCCGACTGGGCCGACCCGCATTTCCGGCGGGGCTTCGCGCTTGTCGCGACGGGCAACTACTCGAGGGCCGTGGCTGCGTTTCGCGCCGGTCTGAAGCTCCGCTCTGACTGGAGCGAATCGGTATTTCGCCTCGACGCGATTTATGCCGCGGGAGCCCTGGAAGAAACCAACCAACAAATCGCCCAAAGACTAGGTCGCGACCCACTGGATCATGACTTGCTATTCGCAAACGGGATGCAACTCTTCTTTGCCGGGGAACACCAGCGGTCCACGATATACCTATCGCAAGCAGCGTCTCTCGAAGCGGACGAAGCCGGATTGCTCGAGGCCTTTCTAGAGCCTCTCGTTGGGGCCACAGCTAAGTAGGTCAGGCCGAGGTCTGGACTATTTGGGTACCTTCTCTTAATAGTTCGCTTAAGCGCGCAGCGGGGCCTGGGAATAAAAATGTGCGCCGACGGCCAGGCTTGTGGCCTTGGCCTCTTGCTAATCAACACTTCGCGCGCTATTTGCCTGGGCCGCTTGCTGGCCGTCGACGCACGGGGACCACGCAAGAAAGGGGCTGGGGACTAGTGGCTAGGGAACAAGACGACGAGAGGTAGCTCATGTACGGGGTGCATGCTACGCGGGCTAATTCAAACCACCCGCGGCGTAAATGGATTCTCCGGTGACCCAGCCGGAGTCGCTGGAGGCTAAAAACACTGCGATCGGCGCGATATCTTCCGGCCGGCCGATGCGGCCTAGCGGCGTTTGGACTTCGACTTGCTTGCGCATGTCGCTTTCGTCGATGCCCGCGGCGCGATAACCTTCGGTGTCGATCATGCCGGGATTGATCGAGTTGACGCGAATCTTGCGCGGGCCAAGCTCGGTGGCCAGCGTGCGCGTGATGGCATCGACGGCCGCCTTCGTGCCGCTATAGACCGACGAGTCCGGAAAGGTCGCGGTCGCGGCGACCGAGCTGATGTTGATGATCGATCCGCCCTCACGCATCAGCGCCACCGCGTGCTTGCAAGCCAACAGCAGGCCGAGCACGTTCAGATCGAACATCTTGCGATACAGCTCGGGCGTCACTTGTTCGATCGGCGCGAATTCGTACACGCCCGCGTTGTTGACCAGCACGTCGACGCGGTCGAAGGCTTTGACGGCTTCCGCAAACAGCCGCTCGACGTCGCTGGGCTTCGACAGATCGGCCTGCACGGCCACGGCCTTGCCGCCTTTGCGCGTGATGTCCGAGACGACGCGATCGGCGCCGCTTTTGCTCGACGCATAGTTGACGACCACCGCGGCGCCCGCGGCTGCCAGGTGCGTGGCGATCGCGGCGCCGATGCCCTTGGATGCCCCGGTGACGACGGCGACTTTGCCTTTGAGATTCTGCGACATGACTGGGTGCCTTTCTCGGTTTGTAGTTTTGACTAAAGGTTTCGCGCAAGTGCCCGGCCTGCCTGCGCCACTGCCGCCCGGACTGCCGGCGCTGTGGCCAGTGCATTGAGCAAGCCATAATCGTGGATCAGGCCGTTATAGCGCACGGACGTGACGTCCACGCCGGCTGCATTAAGTTTGCGGGCGTAGGCTTCACCCTCGTCGCGCAATACGTCGAGTTGGGCGGTCTGGATCAGCGCGGGAGGAAGTCCGCGCAGCTCTTCAAGCGATGCTTGCAGCGGCGACGCGTAGATCGTGCGGCGCTGCCCGACGTCGGTCGTATAGTGTTCCCAGAACCAGCGCATCATGTTTGTGGTTAGGGCGTAGCCTTCGGAAAACTGACGGTAGGACGCGGTTTCGAAGCTCGCATCGGTCACAGGCCACAACAGGAGTTGGAACTTGATGTGTGGGCCGCCGCGATCCTTGGCCAATAGCGCGACGACCGTGGCCATATTGCCGCCGACGCTATTGCCGGCAACGGCCAGCCGACTGCCGTCGAGATTGAGCTGGGCAGAGTGCTCGGCCACCCAGCGCGTGGCGGCATACGCTTGTTCGATGGCCAGGGGGAAACGGGCCTCGGGCGACGGAGTGTAGTTGACGAACACGGCGGCTGCGCCCGACTCGACTACCAGATCGCGAACCAGACGCTGGTGCGTGGGGAAATCACCCAACACCCAGCCGCCGCCATGGAAGAACATGAACGCCGGTGGCGTTTGCTTGACGCCTGCGGGCCTCACGACGGTGAGCGAAATTGACTCTCCATCGGCTTCGATTGACTTCTCTGCAACTTCGACGCCCGAGATGTCCACGTCGGCCGCTGCCTGGGCATCGGCGAGCAGTTGACGTGCGGCAGCCGGTGAAAGCGTCTCCATCGGCGGCACACCGGCCGCCGCTAACTGTTCGAGATAGGCCTGGACGGCACGGTCTGCTTCACCTTGTCTTAGGCCGCCTTGCTCGGTTCCGCTAGCAGCGATTGGGTGAGCCATGGCTTCGCTCCTTCGGCTACAAGTTGTGATCCTCGACGATGCCGCACACGCGGAATCCGCATGGTTCGTAGCATCGGCCTATTATATCGCCGATTTAGCCGCGGTCCCGTCTGCCCATGAAACGGGCATTTCCTACCCCTCGCGGGCGCTCGCGGTCTTCCAGGCTGCTGGCCGTTGAACCGTGTGCCGGCGCAGAAAAATGGCGAATCGTATTGCCGGCCGCCACCTCCATCGAGTGGATGCCCAATCAGAGTGCAGCAGTCTGAGTTGCCGTGCCGGGTTAGCAGTCCGTAGAAAAATGCCATCATGGCATTTTTCAACAAGCGCCAAGTGCGAAGCAAAGCTCCGCACGGAAGCGCAGATTAACGGCTTATGTCGCTATTCTGTCATCGCATCCGTGCGATGTCACAGTCTGTTGAATTCGTCAACAGACTGCTATCGCTGGCACGCTGCGGCGATACGCTCGATGGCGGGCGCCAACGACGCCGCGATGGCCTGGTGCCCCTTGGGCGACACGTGCGAATCGATCTTGAATCGGAAAGCGCGCCGCTCCTGGTCCGAGTATTTCCATAAGTCCGGCAGTGGATCGTGCAGAAAACAGCCCGTCTCGTCAGCCAGCTCGCGATATCGTCGTTGGTAGTTTGTCGGGTCGCTCGACCCTTCGACGAACGGCCACATCGGCACGAGCAACAGCAGAACGGGCGTCTTGCTGCCGCGGATCCACGTCTCCAGGATCTTGCGCAGCAGCAACCACTTTGGATTATCCGGCGAGTCGTAGTCGGGAACCGGCTGGAACTTGGTGATTTTCTGCGCAAGATCGCGCATGCCGAGCTTCTTGACGATATTTCGCAGCGTCGGATAGGGCACGCCGCGCTCGACGTAGGGGGCGTCCTCGGCCGAAATCGTCGACATCGTCAGAGGAGCCTTGGCCACGGGGACATGATGCAACGTGAGCTCGCCGTTCTCCATCAAGAAGTAGGGCTTGGCATAGATGACCTCCTGGCCCTTTTCGTCCAAGAAGGGCGTGAATCGATGGGCAATGCGCCCGATATTCTCGATGTGCATTCCGATCACGAGCAGATCGTGATCGACGTTGGCGCAATCGAGGTAGGTCAGGTAGTGTTGATCGGTGCCGGTACCCGGCAGACCGTAGTTGTAGACTTCGAGGCTCGGCACGAGTTTCTCGACGACGTCACTGTAGCGCTCGGCGTTTGAGCCGCCGTCGCCCGCCGTCTGCGAATCGCCGAAGAGGATTGCGCGAAATTTGCCGGGTGTGCGCTCGGACACGAACTCACGGTCCGAGCGGAAGCCTGCCGCGTTGGTGCGCACAAGGTAGCCGCCGGTTTCCCAGGGGATGCGCGACTTGACGCTCGGCATCATCGTAAAGCCGATGCGTGGGTGATACTGCGTAAGAGAGTTCCACATCGTTGCTCCGCCTGCCCGATCGCCGATTCCGCTTGCTGGTTTCTATTCCAGTCCGAACTTCTTTGCCATCCGTGCTCGACGTTCCACGACATGCGCGTAGTGAGCAGCAGGCCAATCCTTGTAATAGTCCGTTTTCTCCAGCGCCTCGGAACCCGCGATCACGGCAGCCAAGCTGTTGGCAATGACGATGAAGTAAGGTTCGTTGGCGTTCGAGCCTGGATACCGACTCTTCGTGGTCTTTGCGACACCCGTGTTCAGGAACACGTTGGTCGCAATCAACTCCATGTTCAGATCCTCGACAAAGTCGTTGATGCCCCACTGAAATTGTGTCTTGGGAGGAAACACCATGACACGGGTGGTCAGGGTGGGGCAGTCGCGCATCTGGACGGCGTTGCGCTTGATGTACTCGCGAATATCGCCGGAGAGCCAGACTTGGACGTCGACCGTCTTCGATGCCACCGCTTGCCGAGCATAGGGGCAGGGCGCGAACTTGAAGCTATAAAACTCGCTCTTGGCGGTCACGAAACTTTGAATCCACGCCCAGATGTCCTGCTCGACCTGTTGGTTCGTCGAATCGATTGCGCTCATGGCTGGTTGACCTTGCGGAGCCAACGGACTGGTGTGATGCCGATGCGTCTTGGCGACAAGGGCCAAAACGCCGTTGGCTAAAACATAGTGTAGCAAAGGATGCTGATGGTACCGTCGCCTTCGGCGGCCTCCGTGCTCAGTGCTTCGGCGATCTCTTTCAGTCGCGGGGCCATGGCAGCGAGTCCATTCTCGCCTTCGGCCATCCAGTATTCAGCCAACGCGTCGATGAGTCCATCGGCCGTGCCGCCCCCTGGAAACTCGAAATCGGCTGGGCACATCACGCGGACGAGCGGATCATCGTAGTAGCTATTGGCGTTGCTCTGGCCCGCGCGCGGAAAGAAGGCTTGCTGGCCCGCAGCCTGACGTGCCGCCGCCAACGGCGCGACGACTTCATCAAACAATCCGCCTGCCTGATCGCGCGCGCGATCTTGACTAGTCGAGCTCATATTCACTTCTCCAATCGTCGTCATCGTTCGGCGCTGGTTGCTCGCTTTTCCAAATCAGCCGGTCTTCGAGAACGAGTAGATCCATATCGGTGCGCATGAAGCATCGATAAGCATCGTGCGGCGTGCAGACGATCGGCTCACCTCGCACGTTGAACGAAGTGTTGACGAGGACCGGGCAACCAGTCGTCGCGTGAAACGCGCGCAGCACTCTGTGAAATTCCGGATTTCCTTCAGCCGTGACCGTCTGCACCCGCGCGCTATAGTCGACGTGTGTTATCGCGGGAACGTCGCTACGGAGCTGATTGATGATGGGTAACAGGTCGTCGTCGTCACTTGCCGGCAGGGACGTGGGGATGCGACGCTCCTGCTTGACCGGCGAAACCAGCAGCATGTAAGGGCTTTCGCCGTCGAGATCGAAGTACTCCGCGGATTCCTCGGCAAGCACGGCTGGCGCGAATGGCCGGAAACTCTCACGAAACTTTATTTTTTGATTCATGGTGCTCTGCGTATCCGCCCGCCGTGGATCGCCGAGAATCGATCGCGCGCCAAGCGCGCGCGGGCCAAACTCCATACGCCCGCTCAGAATTCCGACAATCATCCCATCGGCCAGCGCGCGGGCCACGACACCGGCGCGCTCGTCCGGGTCTTCCACGTGGAGATGGGGTGCGTCCTGTCGCCTTAAGAAGGCCGCAACCTCATGCGCCGCGAAGGCGGGTCCGAGATAACTGCCCTTCAGAGCGTCGCGCTGATCGCTGACCGCCCGCGGTGCGTCAAAGAGCTGATGCGAAACGAGTAGAGCCGCTCCCAGGGCGCCGCCCGCATCGCCGGCCGCGGGCTGAATGAACAAACCATCCAGGTTCGACTCCCGCCAAACGCGGCCGTTCGCCACACAATTGAGCGCCACTCCGCCCGCCATGACCAGGTTTCTCGTCCCTGCCAACTGCGTGGCGTGGGCCACAAGCTTGAGCATGATTTCTTCGGTGACAAGCTGCACCGAAGCCGCTAGATCCATTTGGAGACGCGTGATGGGCGTTTGGGGATCTCGGGGCGGACCGCCAAAGAGCTCGTCGAAACGGCTGTTGGTCATGCGCGATGTATCGAGGTAGCCGAAGTAGCTTGTGTCCAGTCGGAAAGAACCGTCGTCCAGCACCTCGATCAGCTTGTCCCGAATGATGTCGGCGTACTTGGGCTGTCCGTACGGAGCCAGGCCCATCAGCTTGTACTCGCCCGAGTTCACCTTGAAACCGCAGTAGTAGGTGAATGCGCTATAGAGCAGGCCCAGCGAGTGCGGGTAACGAATTTCCTTGAACAGCTCGATTTGGTTGCCCTGGCCTCGTCCCAGCGAGCACGTTGCCCATTCACCCACGCCATCGACCGTCAGGATGGCGGCCTCATCGAATGGCGACGGATAGAAACAACTGGCGGCGTGCGCCATGTGATGATGGGTGACGAGCAGTCGCGGCTTTTCGCCAAGCACTTCCGTGATATCTTCGGCGAGCCGGCCCTTCGAGCCAAGGAAGGAGCGGCAAGCCTCGACGAACTGGTCTCGGCCATGTGGAGCCTGGCTGACCGCGTTCTTTACGACACGGTCGAATGTGAGTAGCGGATTGTCGTAGAAGACGACTGCCGCGAGCTCGGAAGGCTCGATGAACGCGTCTCCGAGACTGTAGTTGATCGCGCTTCTGGGAAACCGCGGATCGTGCTTCTTGCGCGAAAACCGTTCCTCCTGCGCCGCAGCGACGATTTCACCGTCGCGGACCAGGGCCGCGGCCGAATCGTGGTAATACGCAGAGATTCCTAGAACGTTGCCAACCATGCGGCGCCAATTGACGGTAGTTCTTGGTTCAGTAAGGGGCCCGCGATGGCGTCGCTCGGCCACCTCCGAGCCTAGTCGCGAAAATCGCTTGGGTCAATGGGGGGGCACGTGACTCGCACAGGTGCGATTCATTTTGCGAGTTCGACAACAATGCGTGATCTCATGGACCCGGTCCACGCGGCGCTCGTTGGGGAAATGCCAGTGACGGAATTGCTAATATCAGGTTACCGAGACTCCACGACCTGCCCATTCGACCGACCCGCTTGGGTCTGTCGTAGCGTTTGACGTCCATTGCCAGGAAGGCGGCGGTCGCAATAGACCGTCCGAGATGACAATTCCCGCTGCCACTGCTCGTCGTGCGCGGCGTGACTCTGACATCCGTTCATGCGATGCGCATCAGCGCAACGCATCCAGATTGGCGCCCACGGCCGTGCTCACCCTGTTGGCAGTTCGAATCCCTCTCGGCGCTCGCGGTCGACCATTGCGTTGGCCGCATCGTCGCCTGCGAACTGCTCGCGCTGTGG
>JBBDYK010000043.1:0-8743 GCA_040901665.1 Pirellulales bacterium
CGCACCAGTCGAATTGCACCTTGGCCACGGTCGGCGTGTCGATCGGACGAATCAAGCGACCGTCGCTCATGGAAATGCCCATCACCCACCGCAGGCGGTTTTCGGCCGTCAGCAACTCATTCAACAGCGACTGCGTCGTGCTCTTGAACTGGAAGTATTGTTCGCGAGCCTGAGCTTCCTGGGCGGCCTCGCCACCTTTGGTGCCGACCTGATAGAGCAAATACGTCTTCTTCCAGGTTTCGCGGGCACTGGCCAAGGCAGTGTTGGACGTCTCGAGATTGCGCCAAGCGAACGAAAGTTCCCAATACGCCTGTTCGACGTCGCTGATCAAATTGCGCACGCCGGCCTCGAAGTCGGCCAGGCTGATGTCCACGTTGATCCGCGCTAAGAGCACGCCGTCGAAGCCGGGCGATTGCTGGGTGGCGCCGGTGATATTCAGGAACGGATTGAAAGGGCCGGCGATGCGGTTGAATTGGGCGCCAGCACCAGCCAGCAACGGCTGGTTGAACGACAACTCGTAGTTGGCGTTCCAGTCCTTGGCAATCTGTCGCGTGGGATTGTTGTTGAAGTCGTAGACGATGTTATTGCGAACGGTGAACGTACCACCCTGGGCCGTCGTCTTGCTCAACTGCGTGTTGAACGTGCTGGTGTCCTGAACAAAAACCTGGCGGAAGAAGTCCGTGATCGGAAACGTCGGTGCCACGTTCTGCTGGTGATCGTTCTTCGAATAGAACAAGTTCGTGGTCCACTGGGCGTCGAAGGCGGCCAGGGCATACTCGACACCGGTGAACGGCGTGGTTTCGACGATCGCCGGGTCGTAGACCGTGGCCACCGCGTCGGGCTGCCGCGTCAGGATATCGGGCGCCTGGCCGACCTGGGCCCGATTGTTGAAGGCCTGGCCGACGAAGTTGCCGCCCAGCGAACGCATCACCTTGGCATTGGCCAACGAGGTTTTGACCGCCTCTTCCAGCGTCAAATCCCAGTAATTATCGAGCTTCAGGTTGTCCACCGTCAGCGGCGGCAACGCGTTGCTGACCTCGTCGAGCGTGGTGGTGCAGACGTCCGGATACTCGATCTCCGTGGCCACGTCGATGTAGTGCGACAGATCGCCGTCTTCGTGGAAGTAGAACGGCTGCTGCGGGTGGCATCCCGTGCACGCGATCATGGCGGAGGTCAGTATCGCCCAGATGCTGTGGACTCGGCGGCTCATCAATTGACCTTTTGGGGGTTGTTGTCCCAATTGCTTCTCGTGCCGACGCCGCGCGCCCCCGCAAGCGGGTGCTAGCAACGACAGCGACGAAATCTTGGACGCCCCCCGTCCACGCCGGCCTGCTCGTGGGCGAGACCTCGCGCAATTGCGCGGAGCCTCGAACGAGGATTTCGGCAGAGCATGGTATCGACGACGTAACCGTCAAACTTGTGAGATTCTTCGTACAAACAAAGCTCGCTCAATCGAGAAACTCAACGCAGAACGCGCATAGTTCTAGCGCTGCGTATCCTTCCCGAGTCTGCGGCAAATCCGGCGAGGACGAGAGCCGGAGGGTTTGGCAGAGCAAGAAGCTGCCGAGTCGGCGCGGCGCTTCGTGCCGCAGTGAGCGCTCTTAGAGATACATGCCTACATAACCACCGTGGGCATCGCTTTCAGCTTGCAGCTTGCGGATTCGCTCGACCGTTTGCGCCAAATCTCCGGCCGCGATATAACGGTCGAACTCCGCCTGAAGAGCCCGACTGGCGGTTTCCGCCAACCAATGCGAGGCCGGCTCCGTCAGCCAGTCGCACGTCTCGCGAACCAGCTCGACGCGCAAGTCGCACGCCAGCGTGTGCTGGTCAGATGGGTCGGTCAGGACCGTTCCCTCGCACGAATACTCGATCATCCCGATGTCCGGGTTGTTCGTGAGATGAAACGTACACCGCGAATTATAGAGAAAATACGCATTGTGCGAGCCGTGCTTCGCCAGCGCCTCCTTGATTCGCTCGCAACGGGCGCGATAGGCGGGTGAGGCGTCAATCGGAATATCCAGCCGTCCCACGCTACGCAACGGGAGACAGTCGAAGGAAACGTCGACATACTCGCTCATCGTGCGACCTCCGTCCGCAAACGCCAATGCGCACGAGCTTAGCTACTTCGTCCCGGACTTGTCCAGCGCCACGCGATCTTCCTCTTTGTCCTTCACCGGCTCGCCGCTTTCGAGCCAGGCCAGCGCCAGCCACCCGCCATTGCTTTGCAGGACCTTCAAGTCGAGCCGGCCGGCATTCTTCCAATTGCCGGGGAGCTCCAACCCCGCCGATTTCATCTCGGGCTCGAACAACTTGCCGAATCGCTTTTCGAGCAACGTCTTCAGAGAGACTTGCTGCGTCGACAAACGGGACTTACCCGGCACGAAATTGGGCGGAAGTATTTCCAGTTCGCCCTGCCGCACCATTTTCGCTCCGTTACCGTCGATCTGCGCCTGATAGCTCGCGGTGACGTTCATGGCGCGAAAATTACGCTCGCCCGAAGTATAGCGTTGACCGCGGATCGTCACCTTGAAGCCGTCGTCGGCGAAGCGGATGGTCACCGGACGGCTGGCCGCGAACGTGATCGACCAGGGATCCTGGTTTTCGTCGCTCTTGAGCTTCTCGGGCAGCTCGCCTTGCAGATCGATCACCTTCTGCTGGACTTCCGCCTCGTGCAGCGTCACGCCTGCCAGCAAGGCCGCGGCCATGTTGTTGATCATCGTCTCGTGCACGCGCAGCACCAGGTCGTACTGACCATCGACTTGCGGCGGCGCGCCGGGCGCTCCCAATTGCATCCGATTCGCCTTCATGCCGGTGACGAACAACGCGTCCTCGGTCGTGCGGAATTTGAATAGCTCCGGAAACTCGCGGCGTCGCAACAATGGCTTGCGAAACTTTTTCTCGAAGTCCTGGTGGGCCTTTCCCAATTGGCCGCTGGATTGACCCTCCAACCGATTGCGGACGCGCACGGCCGCATGATCCGAGGCGATTCGCTCGGCCTCTCCCTTTTGCTCCGAAACCTTGCGGCTGGCGATGCGCTGCACTAGCTTGCCGCCGCCAATGCCCGTGATCGTGGTGCGCGTGTTTGCAGCGCCGGTGGCGCGATAGGTCTTGAAGCCGGATTCGTCGATGATCACGCGTTTTCGTCCGGCAATCGCGACGTTGCCGTTGGTATAGATCGTCGCCGGTCCGTTGTAGCCGGTGGTCCGCGTCGCGGTCGTTCCCGCGAGCATGATGTCCAGCATGGCGTTGGTCTCGCTGGGCACGAGTTGGACGGTGACGCGCCCCTTGGTGTGGCCCGTGCCCGAAATGTCCGTGCCCAGAATGTAGTCCCGGACGGGCGCGACGTCGTCGACATCTTGTTCGATTCCGGCGCCGACCAGGCGAGCCGAAGCCTCGACGAACAGATTGGGTTGCGAGTGTTTCTCGCGCACGGCGCGCACCAACCCGCCGGCCTGGCGCATTCGCTGCAGCCAGCCCAGACGAGTGCCGATGGCTGAGGCGAGCTCTTCGGATTGCTCGGCGGAGTACTTGTCAAGTTCGTCCGCCAGTCCTTTAAGCTGCGCCGCGTATTGCTGTTGAACGTCCTCGCGGTTGGCGGCGACGACGCTAATATACTTGTCCAACTCGGTCGCCACATTGGCGAACACCGGCATGTCCAGCCCTTCATGGTCCTCGGTGAACTTTTGATACACGCTGGCCAGCACGTCCAAATCCGGGTTTTCGGCAGCGAGCTGTTGTTGCAGCTCGTCCCAGCGCAAGAAGTCGCGCCATGCTTTGCCGTTGTCGCCGGCCAGATACTTGTCGAGCTTGGCGGCGGCCTCGGCCAATTGGGCCTTGGTCGCGGCAGCTTCGGCAGCGGCAAGCGGCACATACTTCGATTCGGCGGCCAGCGCTGCTTTGGACAAGCTGCCGGCCTTGGCGATTGCGAGCTCCTCCGACCAGATGCCTAGCGCCGCGCGCAATTCGCGAAACTTCGGCAATTCAAGTCCAGGCGCCGCGCTATCGAGTCGCGTCACCACCACGTCGATGATTGCCGGATCGGCGTCGTTGCCCTTGGGCAGCTCGGCGCGCAAGGCATCAAGACGGAGAAACTCGTCCCAGCCCTTCGCGGTCGGTCCGCCGCTCAACCATGCGTCCAAGCTCTCCAGAGCGCTACTCGCTTGGACAGCGGCCGTTTCGGCTGTGGCCCACGCGCAGTTTGAGCAGCTTAAGAAGACAACCGCGGCGGTTGCGAGTGAGCGAATTTGGGTGCACATGGCAATGCTCCTTGCGGAAAAAACCATCCGTAAATCTTTGCGAGTTTATCTTGATAACACAAAAAGCCTTTATCGGCTACGGCTTTATGGCTCGCGAGCGGCAACCTGACGCAGAATACCACTGCTGCTGATATTACCAATAATGCTCCATAGTATCCGAACACCTCATTTTACCGTGTAGGCAACGTCCGCGCCACCAGCAAAGTAACCCCAACTAGCCCATTGCACGTGAGCAGCTAGCATGCCACGATATTCGGACATTCGTTTCGACAAGTAATCGCTCGCGCGGCCGACGCCCTCCTGGGGTCATGCCGCTTGCGGCGCCTTCGGTCGAGGGACGACCGGGCCGCTTCGAGCAAGTTAGTCGATGCTTTTTCGAACAGAGGTTTACGCGATGAGTCGACGACCGTTGATGATGATCGGGGCCGTGCTTTGCGGCTGGATGCTGGCAGTGGGAATTGATGCGGGAGCGCTTGAGCGGCTGATGCCAACGAGCGGCGCGCGGCAGGCCCATGGCCCCGCTGCCCACGCGACGGGCAGCGTGTTAACTCCGGCGCGCCATTTAGACCTCGAAGTGGCCCAACCGGAAGAAGCGGCCGCCACCGAACCAGGCGGCCACCAAGTGAAGACGGCCGATACGCCGATCTTCGTTGCTCAAAAGTACACGGACGGCCAAGCGCCGGCGTCCGCAACGGTCGTCAAGGACGAGTCCACGCAGGCCGTGGCCATTCCCCCCGCGGGTCCCGATCCGGTGGTGGCCACGGCTGAGGCGGCGGGCGAGCCTGCGCCTTCGACCCTGAACCCCACGGCAGCGGCACCCCACGAGCCGGTCGCGCAGACAGTGCACACGGACTACAAGGAGGCGGTCACCGAGGCCGCCGAGGATCGCAAGCTCTTGTTCGTTTACTTTCATGAGTCGCGGCCGAACGCCGCTCAGCGTGCCTTCGAGACCAACACGCTCGCCGACGTCGTGATCAAGGAGCAGTTGAAACGCTATGTGCTGCTAAGGCTGCCGCGCGATGCGAGCATCGTCGAGAACGGCCAGCGCGTGACGCTGCTCGAGCATCCGGCGTTTGCCGAGATGTTGGGCCGCCAGGGCGTGGCGATTCTCGATTTCGCCCACGCGCGGTCCAACTACTACGGCCACGTGGTCAGCACCTTCCCATTTACGCCCGGCAAGTACTACACGAAAGAGGCTCTGTCGATCATTCTCGACCTGCCACCGGGCACGTTGACCCAACGGACGATGATCTACGCCGTGCGGATCCATCCGGAAAGCCCCGCCAGCACGCAAGGAATCTTCCACAATGCGTTGGCCGACGAGGCCAAGGACCACGCCGACCACCAGGCGTCGATCCTGGTGCAAGGGCATCATGGCTGGGATTCGCGGTTCCACCGCATCAATTCCAAATTGCCCAGCGGCGTCGTCGCCCAAGAAGTCGTGGCCGAGAGCTGGCCGAACGAAGGCCTGGTCGAGGCTTGCGTCGATTGCGTCCATAGTTGGCGGCAAAGTCCCGGCCATTGGAGCGCCGTGCGCGGCCGTCATCCGCTGTTCGGCTACGACATCAAGCGCGGCCGCAACGGCGTGTGGTATGCCACCGGCATTTTCGGCCTGGGTATTTTCGGGCGCAACAAGTAGTCGTCGAGTCATCCCGATTCGAACACTCCCAGGGGCATTCGACGCCAATGAGCTTCGAGTGCCACTTTCTATTGGGGCTGCATCGATGCTGAGCTGGCGCCGATCGTGGCGCGGATCGTAGAGGTTGCACCAAATGAAAGATTCCGTTAGTCGGGGCGTGTGGCGAAATTTCACCGTGTTGCAAAAACCGCATGGTACGTTTTCATGTCGCCCCGTTGTTTGAATGCGCCCCGGAATTTCGCAACGCATGCCTGCGCGCTCGACGGCCTTGGCTCGCCGTGGCGCCCGCTGGACCGTTCCAGTGTGGCTGTGGCTGAGCTGCGCGCTGGCGGGCAGCGGTTGCGCCAATTGGCGCGTCCCGCGGCTGGATCCGACAGGTGAGCACATCCTGATTCCCGCCGGCGCGCCCGACCCGGCATTTCCACCCGGCGCGACGACGCTGGCGCCTCCGGTGGGCCCCACCGCGGGCCTGGCGATCAATCCCAGCTCGTTGATCGCGCCGGTCGGCAGCGAAGTGGTGCTGGTGGCCAGCGTGATTGGCGGCGAAGGCTACCTGCTCACCAACGAAGTGGTGGAGTGGACGCTCGACAACAACGGCGTAGGGCAATTCCTCACGGCCGGTCAACGTCGCCGGCTCGACTTGCTCAATTGGTGGCGCGGCCTGCCGCGAAAGATTGATAGCCGTTACGCCATCAACGCCACCTTGCGCTACCCGCTGACGCTCGACCGGGGCACTCCCCTGCCTGGAGACGATTTGATCGTGCAGACCGGTCAGTCGTATGTCACGGTGATCTCGCCGGTCGAGGGCAGAAGCCTGGTCACGGCATACGCGCCGGCCATCAGCGGTTGGGAATTGCGGCAGCAAACGGCGATCATCTATTGGGTCGACTCGCAGTGGCGCTTTCCAGCGCCCGCGATCAGTCCGCCCGGTGGGCGCAACGCCTTGATTACCACGCTCAATCGTCAGACCGACAATTCGCCGCTGGCCGGTTGGCAGATCCGCTACGAGATCGCCGGCGGTCCTCCGGCCGGATTTGCGCCCGACGGCGCCACAAGCGCCACCGCGATCACGAACGAAGCCGGTCAGGCGGCCGTCGAGATCGTGCAGTCGCAACCAGCAGCAGGCACCAATCCGATCAACATCTCCGTGATTCGCCCGGCGGGGATCGGCGGACAAAACCAGGAGTTGACTGTGGGTGTCGGCGCCACATCGCAAACCTGGGCCTCGGCCGGCGCGCCGCCCGCAGGCGTCGTGCCGCAGCCGATTCCCGGTGGCGCGCCGCCACCCACGCTGGAGCCCGCGCCCTCGCCTGTATCGCCACCAGCAGCTCAGCCGGCGCCCGCGGCGCTCGACGTCGAAATCCTCGGCCCGGCCGCGGTCTCGGTCGGCCAGCGCGTGCTGTTTCACATCCGCATCACCAATCGCGGCGCAAGCGCCGTCGGAGGGTTGCAGGTGACCGATCGCTTCGATCCCGGTCTACGACACGCGATCGGGCAAGATACCATCCAGCAGCCGGTGGTCGACTTGCGGCCCGGCGGCATTGCGCAATTGACGGTGAACCTGGAAGTCGCTCAAGCGGGTGAGTTGTGCCAGAACGTGGAGGTGACTAGCAACGGCGCCACGGTAGGCTCGGCGCGCCATTGCCTTGCGGCGACCCCGCTGCCGATCTCACAGCCCGCGCCGGACGAGCAGCGCTGGGAGCCGGAGCCATCGGGTGTGCCAACGACGCCGACTCCGATCGAACCATCGCCGGCGCCGGCCCCAACTGAGCCGCCTCCTGAGCAAGCTCCGCAGCCGGCTCCCGCACAGCCACCAACAGCGGGAACTCCGTCTCTCACGGTGCGAAAAACGGGGCCGAGTCGCCGCCAGGTCGGTGAGACGGCGGTGTTCTCGATCGAAGTATCCAATGGTGGCGCGGGGCCGGCCGAGGACGTCGTCATTGCCGATAACTTCGAGACCACTTTCGAGCCGAACGCCGCCACCGAAGGGAACGAGTGGTTGGAGGGCAACGCCCTGGGGTGGCGCATCGGTACGCTCGCAGCCGGACAAAGTGTGCGCCGCGACATCCAACTGAAATGCCTGCAAGTAACGCCGCGCGCATGCAATCGTGTGACCGTCACGGCCCGCGACATGGAGCCCATTGCCGAGGAAGCCTGTCTGGAAATCGTCGCGGCAGCCGCGGCGCCGGCGGCAGCGCCGCGGCAACCGCTCGTCGTCAGCGTCGCCGAGACAACCGATCCGGTGCGGGTCGGCGGCACGACAACCTATCAAGTTCTGGTGGACAATAAGGATTCGCAGTCGGCGTTCGAGGTGGTGGTCAGCGCCAAGCTCAGCCCCGAGTTGAAGCTCGAAACCATCGCCGGCCCGGTGGGCACCGACGGACAAGTCCTGCCTAACTCGGTGCGGTTCACGCCCGTGCGCGAGCTGCGCGCCGGCGAGGCGCCCTTGAGCTTCGAGTTGCACGTGACGGGCGTCAAGGCGGGCGCCGGCACGGTGGACGTCGAAGTCACCACGCGCGAGCGACCTCAGCCTGTGACCGCCACGCAGCAAACCCAAGTCATACCCTAGCGACGCCCGGCCTTGGCGCGGTAGCTTGGTGGAAAACCTTGGCGCGGCGCGTTGTCGCGCCATATGGCTTGAATCCGCAGTCGCTCACCGCCATCATGCCGCGCTTCGTCATCTTGCGCCACGAGTTGCCTGCCGGCCAGGCGCGCCCGTCGCACTGGGACCTGATGTTCGAAAACGGTGGCACACTGCGCACGTGGACCGTCCAGTGCGAGCCGAAGTTGCCACTCGATGCCGAGGCGCAATCGCTGGCGGATCATCGGATCGAATACCTGGATTATC
>JBBDYK010000044.1:0-8708 GCA_040901665.1 Pirellulales bacterium
GCGCGGACCCCGACTTGGGCGAGCCGACTAGCGACCCGCCCAAGTCTAGGGCGTCCTTCTGGCAACTTGCGAGAAGCCAGAGTTCTCATGGCTATTCGTCAACGCGTCAGGCCAGGCACATTGCCTTAGGGTGACTGACTCGTGAACTGGAATCCGTGGTACGCCTCATTGCCGTGCTCGGTGATATCGAGGCCCTCGGCTTCTTCGGCGGGGCTGACACGCAGGCCCATGATGGCCTTGATGCCATAGAAGCAGACGGCGCCGGTGACCATGCACCAGAGAAACACGCTGCCGACACCGATGGCCTGGGTGATGAGCTGCGAGGCATCGCCGCCGGTGAACAACCCTCGGGCGGGCGCGGCATCGCCATCGGTGAACGCGAACAGGCCGACGGCCAGCGTTCCCCAAGCACCGCAGACGCCGTGCACCGAAATGGCGCCCACCGGGTCATCGATCTTCAGCGTGTGATCGATGAACACCACGGAGAGCACGACCAGGGTGCCGCCGACGGCGCCGATGATGATGGCACTGGGCACGCTGACCCACAGGCAAGGCGCGGTGATCGCGACCAGGCCCGCCAAGGCGCCGTTGAGCGCCATCGTGGCTTCCCATTTGCCGAACATGGCGCGGGCGACAAAGATCGCCGCGATTGCGCCGGCCGCCGCCGCCGAGTTGGTGGTGACGGTGATGTGGGCGATCGAGACGGCGTCGGCCGCCATCGTGCTACCGGGATTGAAGCCGAACCACCCCAACCAAAGGATGAAGACGCCCAGGGTGACGTAGACCAGATTGTGGCCGGGAATAGCCTTGGCCTTGCCACTGGAGTCGTATTTTCCAATGCGCGGTCCAAGGACGAAGGCGCCGACCAATGCCAGCCAGCCGCCGACACTGTGGACGACGGTCGAACCGGCGAAGTCCCAGAATCCACGGTCGGCGAGCCAGCCGCCACCCCAGATCCAGTGACCCGATATGGGATAGATCAACGTGCTGATGAAGACGCTATAGGCCATGTACGAGGCGAACCTGGTGCGCTCGGCCATGGCGCCCGAGACGATGGTGGCCGCGGTGGCGGCGAACACGAGCTGGAAGAAGAACTTCGACTCCAAAGGCACTTTGGTCCAAGACAGGGGATCGAAGTTCGAGATTTCGCTCTTGGTGCCATCTTCCGCTTCGACTTCGATGGGCGCTTCTTGCAGAAAGAAGCCGCTGTCGCCGAAATAGTCGTTGCCGACGCTGAACATGAGGCCGAAGCCCACGGCCCAAAACGCCAGGCTTCCAAAGGCAAAGTCCAGCAAGTTTTTCATGCAGATGTTGACGGCGCTTTTGGCGCGCGTCAGGCCGGTCTCGACCAGGCCGAAGCCGGCTTGCATGAACATCACCAGAAACGCGGCGACCATGACCCAGACGGTATCGAGCGCGACGCTCACGGTGCCCAGATCGGTGTTGAAACCCATCGGGGGTTCGGCGGGCTCTTCGGCGGCAGCCTCGGCTTCCACCACGGCTTCGGCGCTTTCGGCAGGGGCCGCTTCGGCCGCGGGTTCTTCCGCGGCGGGCGGATCTTGAGCCGCCAGGGGTGTCGATGTTGCCACGATCGCCAGCAGGGCGACCAGTGCCAACAATAGGGGCCAACGCATGTGCAGTGTGTTCATAGGACCTCTCGCTAGTGCAGAAGGACGGGACAGAACGGCGAAAACGGGCACCTTCCCACGGGACGGGAAGGTTGAAACGCAATGGCGCGACACCCGCATGGCTGACGTACGGCGTCAGAAAGCCGGTGCGCTAGTACGGTGGATTCACGAGCACGCGCGGCGCCCCAAGGGCGTGCAGCGTGCTGGTGGCACATTGCCAGCTCAGCTTAAGCGCCGCCGGCAGCGAGATAGCAATCATCGTGCCGCTATCACTTTAGGCACCGAAAATGACGACGGAATCCGTTCCGTAAGATGCTCCGAATAGAAGACTTGCGGTGATCCAAAAGTTTCGGACGCCAGCGACTTCCATTGCCTGTGGAACGTGCCCTGCCAATCGAACGGGCAATCGCGGGCTAAACGCGCGGCAGGCGGAAAGGGCAGGCCGGCGGAGGAATTGCTTACGAGACAGGCACCCACACCAGAGATACCCAATCGACGGCGATATCGGCTTTTCGCGGGCGAATTGGATACTCCACCGTCGCGACGTCGGACGCGGCGCGTTCCAACTTTGACAGCTCGAACTCAAACTCGCGGTCGAGATTGCGCTGCTGCTGTTGGAGCGCTTCGAGCGCTGCCTGGGCGCGCGCGATGTCACCGCGCTGACTGGCGGTTTGGCTGGCGCGTCGCGCGGCTGACGCGGCGCCGCCGACGTTCGCTTGGCTGGCGATCTTGCGCCCCAGGAGAGCGCGCAAGATGGACGAACCGATCGAGACGACGGTCTGCGTCGCCTCGCCCTGAAACTGGCTGCGCTCGCGATCCACGCGTTCGCGGGCGCGACGGATCTTGACTTCCAGTGCGTCGTGCTTTTTTGCAAACGTTTGGCGCAACGCGGCAACGGCTTCGTCGCGCAGCTCGCGCTGACGTTGGCGGATGCGAATGCGGAACTCGGCATCGCTCTGGTTGGGTTGCGAAAACTCCTTGAGCTCGGGCGCGTGCCAGAGCGTCAGTCGCTGGTCGCTGTAGAGATGCGTCGCCAACGTTTTCTCCCACCTGGCGTAGTTCTTCGGCTGCAACGCGGCCGACGGCACGGGTAAGAACGTGGCACCGGTGACGGGTTGGGGTGTGAACTCGTCGTAGCCTTCTACTTGCTCTGTGGAGTTGGCCCAGGGATCGTCGGCCGTCTGGTCGTCGATGCGCGCAATCAGCGCCAGCTCCTGCCACCAATCCACCTTGGCCTTGGCGTCGACGTAGTGCAGGCGGGCCGCGCCCACCAGCGTGGCCCGATAGGCGACGGAGTGCGCCGCGGGTGGCTGTGACGCTGTCGACGATGGGGATTCGGCGGGCGAGCGGGATTCCGCTGGCGATTGGGGGCGCAGCGGCATGAAGCGCTCGCGTGCTTCGGGCGGCACCAGCGGCCGGCCCTCGGCGCTGGCGGCGTTGCGCGTTGCTGAGGTGGCTGGCGCTTCACGATCTTGCGGAGCGGCTGGTGCTGCTTCTGCACCGGGCGGCGTGGCCGCGGCCGCCTGGTGCTGCGCCTTGTATGGCGCCATCAACGTTTGGATCTGGGGGCGAGTGAGCGGTCCGCGCAGGTAGGAGAGGCACCAGCGGGTTTCCATTACGACCGGCTGGTTCTCGTGGACATTGTTCATCAGGAACACGCGCTTGCCCAAGCCGGCCAGCGCGGCGTCCATCCGGGCGCGATCGAAGTTGGCGCCGGCGGCCTGCGACGCGCCTTCCAGGCCTTCGAGCACGCGTGCCTTGTCGCGCTCGGTTTGCAACCGGCCCAGGAACCAGGTGCCGGCGTTGGACAGGCCCTTGTAGTCGATATCGACCGGGTTCTGCGTGGCCAGCACGATGCCCAAGCCATAAGCCCGCGCCTGCTTGAGCAGCGTGAGCATCGGCTGCTTCGACGGCGGGTTGGCGGTGGGGGGAAAGAAGCCGAAGATCTCGTCCATGTACAACACGGCCCGCAAACTCGAAGTGCCCGGCTGGGTGCGAATCCAACTCAGCACTTCGCCAAGCAGGATGGTGACGAAGAACATGCGCTCGGACTCGGAGAGGTGCGCGATCGAGACGATCGACAAGCGGGGCTTGCCCTCGGGCGTGTAGAGCAACCGGGCAACGTCGAGCGGTTCGCCTTGCATCCAGCCGGCGAAGCCGGGCGAGGCCAACAGGTTGTTGAGCCGCATGGCCAGCTCGAGCCGGTCCTTGTTTGGAAAGAAGGTCTCGATGTCGACCACGCCGACGCGATCCATCGGCGGTCGTTGGATGCTGTGGATCAGGCTGGCGACGTCGACGTCCTGTCCTTTGCGCCAGGCCGACTCCAGAATTTGCGAGAGCAGAATGTGTTCGCGGCTGCGAATCGGATCGGCGTCGACGCCCACCAGCGCCAATAAGCCCGCGACGGATGCGGCGATGCGATCGCCGAGCGCCTCTCGGTCGTCGAGCACGACCTCGGGCGGAGCGGCAAACGACCGCAACACCGAGATGGGCATTCCGGCGCTGCTGCCGGGCGTGTAGATGGCCATCTCGACCGACGCGCGGAGCTTGGCAATGCGCTCGGGGGTCTGGTCCCAATCGGCCAGACCCTTGCGCCAGCTTTCTGCGGTGCGCGCGGCGAGCTCGTCGGACGAGATGCCCAGCCGCGCGGCTTCGGCTTCGTCGACCCAGGGACGAAAATCTTCTGGGAGCAGTTGCGGAAAGGTGAGCAGCAGGTTGCCCAAGTCGCCTTTGGGATCGATGGCGATGGCCGGCACGCCGTCGATGGCGGCCTCTTCCAACAGCGCCAGGCAGAGCCCTGTCTTGCCGCTGCCGGTCATGCCGACGCAGACGGCGTGCGTGGTCAGATCCTTGGCATCGTACAAGAGCAAATCGGCGGTGCGTTTGCGCTGGGCCAAATCGTATTGTCGCCCCAGGTAGAACATGCCCAGCTTTTCGAAATCGTGCATCGCGCGGTTGGCTCCGGCCGGCGTGGACGCGCCGGTGCAGAAGAGGGCAAGTGACGATCGAGCGCTGGGCCGCAGAGACAACGTCAATCGTGGCAGCGCAGCGCGGAGACCCGAGCCGTAAGCATGCCGGGCGGCGGCAGGGTGGGTCAATGGTGTGGGGGCGGAGCTAGCAGCCTGTTGAAAAATGCCTTCGTGGCATTTTTCAACCTCGCCAAGTGCGGAGCAAAGCTCCGCACGGCTCGCAGAATAACGACTTACGTCGCTATTCTGCCATCGCATCCGTGCGATGTCACAGTCTGTTGAATTCTTCAACAGACTGCTAGGCGTGCCGCGACGGGCTTGTGCAGTCGTAAGGGCAACACGGGTGGACTGCGTCACCCCTGGCACGGATCAAAGATTGGGCGGAGCTGGGCGAATTGGTCCGCGCGGGCGCGCAAAAAAAGGGGCCTCTGATGCGCCATTTACGTATGGCGTTGCTGGTCGGTTAGGGGCAAGGTAACGCGGCCGGCTACTGTTCATCAGAGGCCCCAACGGGCCACTTGTTTTGGTGCAGTGACGCACCGGAGTGACCTTGGAATGCAAGCTGCGTGCCAGTGCGGTAATGTCGGCATTGCCAAAGCCACGCGGGGCACGTAATCTGATACTCGCTAACGCTTTGCGTGAAGTGTTTTGCCGCTGCTGGCTGCCGTCTCAAAATGCGATTGTTGTGGCGTTCTGCTCCAAGGTGAGGTGGCCCGATACAACGAATCCCAGTTTGAGACCCGGGGAAGTTGATCGGCCAGTTTCTGGGTTCTCTTAGTTGGACGACGGCGTTTGGCAAGCGCTGGTGCGGCGCAGTGAGCCAATGGCCGGGGGCGAGCCGCTTTCTCGCGTGGCGGGCTGACAGGCACTCGTGTTTAATTGCGTCTCGTCGCGTGGGCCTGCATTCGAGTCTTGCCTGGGCGGAACCAGGCTTCGGAGCGTCCGTTGATTTCAGAAGCGGCAGATCGTGTGTTGATCGTGGCAAACCCCAAGGCCGGCATGGGGCGTTGCGAGGCCGCGATCCGGCAACTCGTCACGTGCTTGGAAGCGGTACACCTGGCGCCGGTGCGCGTGGGCGATCTGAATCAACTGACCGAACTGGCCGCGAACACTCACGCGCAAGGCCGGCTGCGGGCTATCGTGGCGGTGGGCGGCGATGGCACCGTGGCCGAGATCGTCAATCGAACTCAGCCCGACATGCCGATCACCGTGCTGCCGCATGGGACGGCCAACTTGTTGGCGCGGCACTTTGGACTGGAAGCCGATCCCGAGACCTTGGCGCACGTCATCCGGCGGGGCGCGACGATCCGCCTGGACGCCGGGCGCGCCAACGGCCGCATCTTCGTGTTGATGGTCGGCTGCGGCTTCGACGCCGACGTGGTCCACCGCATGCACCAGCGTCGCACGGCCGCCGGCGTCACCTATTGGACCTATGCCCGGCCCATTCTGGAAGCGATTCGAAGTTACCGCTATCCGCGGCTGCGAGTCTACTGCGAGCGCGAGACACCGACGGGGCGAACGACGACAAAAATGGTGGCGCGGTGGGCGTTCGTCATCAATCTGCCCTGTTATGCCGGGGGCTTGAACCTGGCGCCCGAGGCGATTGCGACCGACGGCGTGCTCAACGTCAGCACGCTGCGTAACGGTTCGATATGGTATGGCCTGTGGTATATCGGCCACGTGCTGAGCGGGCGCACCGCGTCGATTGCCGATTATCGCACCGCCACGGTGACCCGCGTGCGGATCGAGTCGCGCGAGCCGGTACACTATCAATTGGACGGCGATCCGGGCGGCATGTTGCCGCTGGAGGTGGAAGTGCTGCCCGGCCGGATCACGTTGTTGCATCCGGCCGCAGGACGCACGACGTAAGCGCGGTCGGCCGACGCGCCTGCACAAGAAGTCCTCACGGAGGCGGAAGCATCATGTCGAACAATCCGGCGAGCGTCGGACCGTACTCGTGTGGCCGGGGTCAGCCGCTGTTGGTCATCGCCGGCCCGTGCGTGATCGAGAACGAAGCGCTGACCTTGCGCATTGCGCGGCATCTGGCCGAGCTGGCGCAGCGATTGTCGCTGCAACTGGTTTTCAAAGCGTCGTTCGACAAGGCCAACCGCACCAGCCTGGACGCTTATCGCGGGCCGGGACTGGAGGCGGGGCTGGAGATTCTGGCCCGCGTCAAAGAGCAAACCGGCCTGCCGGTGACGACCGATCTGCACGAATCGCAGCAGGCGGCAGCGGTGGGCCGGGTGTGCGATCTGCTGCAAATTCCGGCGTTTTTGGCTCGACAGACCGATCTGCTGGTGGCGGCCGCCCGGACCGGCAAGGCCGTGAACGTGAAAAAGGGGCAATTCATGGCTCCCTGGGATATGGAGCACGTGGTGGGCAAACTGGAAGCGGCCGGCTGCCGTAATGTCTTATTATGCGAGCGCGGCACGTTTTTCGGCTACGGCCGGCTGGTGAACGACATGCGGGCGATCCCCCAGATGCAGGCCCTGGGCGCGCCGGTCATTTTCGATGCCACGCACAGCGTGCAGGAGCCCGGCGGCTTGGGGAAACGTACCGGCGGCAATCGCGCCATGGTCGAGCCGTTGGCCCGCGCCGCTACGGCGCTGGGCGTTGACGGGCTGTTTTTCGAGACACATCCCCAACCCGACACGTCGCCCAGCGATGGGCCCAACATGGTGCCGCTCGACGAGTTCGGCCCACTGGTGGAACGATTGATCCGCATCCGGCAGACCGTGGAGACCCTGGCGTGACAGTTCGATGGCTCACTTCGCGGCGCGGCGCCGCCAGCGTATCGGTCGGCATGCTGGCGATCCTGTCGGCGGGAATCGTCGCAGGGTGCAAGCCCGCGGCCAAATCGGGACCGCCGCGCGGGCCTTCGGTGCGCGCCGACGTGAGCGACGCGCTGTTCGATTCGGTGGCCGACAATCTCAATCGTCTGGAAGAGTTCGACATCAACCAGATGATGCCGCAGATCTGCGACCGCTTGAACCAGTGGTACAACCAGAAGAAGCCAGAGGTCACCTGGCAGCGCGATCCGCTGATCGATGGGCTGCCCGATGAATTGCAGACCATGCGGATCATGCAGACGTTGGATCTCATGCAATATCGCATGATCGACGCCTGGTACCTGCAGGAATCTGTGTGGCTGCGCGACGTGTCGAAAGGCGCGCGGGCCGATGCGTTCGACGATCTGGACGTGGCCGAGCGACTCTTCGATTGGACGATCCGCAACGTGTATTTGGAGCCCGAACGCGACGGCGCTGGGGAAGCGAACCAGCACCGGCCGTTCGAGACGTTGCTGCTGGGGCGCGGCGACGCGCTGGACCGCGCGTGGGTGTTCATGCTGTTGGCGCGGCAACAGGGGCTGGACGTCGTGCTGCTGGCCACGGCCGATGAAGACGGCAAGAACCTGAAGCCGTGGGTGCCGGCGCTTTTGACCCGCGGCGAGCTGTATCTGTTCGACTGTCGCTTGGGATTGCCGATTCCAGGTCCGGACGACAGCGGAAAGAACGTTGCCACGCTGTCGCAGGTCGTGGCCGACGACCAATTGCTGCGCAGGCTCGATCTGGACGCCGAGCATCCGTATCCCGTCACGGCCGACGAACTGAAGCACGTGGTGGCGCTGGTCGAGGGCTCGCCGCACGGCTTGTCGCAGCGGATGGCGCTGGTTGAATCGCGCTTGTCGGGCGAGCACAAGATGTCGCTCACGTCGCCCGGCAATGCGCTGGCCGAGCGCGTCAGGCAGTTGCCGCACATCGAGGGTGCGAAACTTTGGCAGCATCCGTTCGACATCTGGCTGCGGCAGTCGACGTTGGGCCCCGCCGAATTGCAAGCCGCGGCGCGCGAGGTGGCCGTGTTCCAGGCGGTGCCGACGCTGATGACCGGGCGCGCGCTGTACTTCAAGGGGAATCTCGACGGCGAGCACGGGGCCAAAGTGCAGTTGCTCAACGCGCGGCCCGCGGACTCGGCGATCGAGGATTACCGCCTGCCGGCCGATCTGGCCCGGCGACTGAAGCGTGAAGACATTCCACAGCACGAGGCGGCGCGGATCGTGCTGTTGCGCCACGCGAAGCAGGACGCCAGTTATTGGCTGGGCCTGATTTGCTAT
>JBBDYK010000045.1:0-8675 GCA_040901665.1 Pirellulales bacterium
CCGAATCCCAACAACGGAAACCTTCTCTCCCCACCCCATCCACAAGCCGCGACCCGTTGCTCCGGAAAATCATAGCTCACGACTCTTTATTCCGCCGGCCGCCGCATTAAACACACTCAGGCGGAAGCAAAAGGCGGGTGGGGCAGGCGGGACGCACCAGCAGCGACTCCTGCGGAGCACGACGTGCAAGTCGATCGGACGGCGACGCCGGGCGCATTGCTGCAAACCGGCCACGCAGCACATTCGGAGTCGCCCGCCCGAATGAGGCGAAACACGCCCCTGCGACTCGGAGCGAACTCGCACATCGCGCTGAACTCGAACGAGGCCTGTCGCGCACGCAGGAGGGCACCGCATCGTGCGATGTCGGAGCCCGTTGAAAACTTCAACGGACTGCTATGGTTCAGCCCAGAGGCAGCGCCTTGGGTCCACTTACTTTTCTTGTTGCTCGACTGCTGAGTTGGCGCCAAGCAGCTCCGCGAGCAAGCGATCGAGCTCGCGCCCGAACGCGTGAATGCTGACGACGTTTCCGTCGCGTCCGACCAGGATCGCAGCCGATGCGCCCGCGATGCCATAGCGGGGGACAAACGGGTTCGCGTCGGGACCGCCATCGTAGAGCGTGGGCCAAGGCAGTGGGCTCTTCTCCAGGAAGTCATCCAACGCCTCGCGATTCTCGTCCACGCTGATGCCGATGACTTCGAATCCGCGCTGGCGATACTCGTTGCGACGCCGCTCGACGTTGACAAACTCTCGAATGCAAGGCGTGCACCAGGTGGCCCAAACTTCGACGAGCACGACCTTGCCGCGGTAGTCGGCCCAATCGAATCGGCTGCCATCGATCGGAGTGCCCGCAAGTTCCAGTGGTTTGCCCACCAGTTCCAGGCGGCGTGCCGCGCCTAGCATTTGCGCGCCCTTGGCGGCAACGCGCTCATCGGGCTTCTCGACCAGAATGCGTCCCACCTGGCGATAGAACTCGACGGCTCGTTGCGGTTCGGCGCCCGCTTCGAGCGCGCTGGCGACTTTGGCGGCCGCCGCCAGGACGTCTTTCGATGGAATCGGACACGACTGCAACCGTGACTGGATTGCTTCGATCAATTCCGCGCGCTGTTTGGGCGTGCCCCGTCCGGGGCCTTCTGAGAAAAGAGCAGTGCGGAATACCAGGCGGAGGTCCATCGCTTCCTGATATCCGGGCAGTTGCTTGTCTTCCTCGCTCGCGATGTCGTGAATTTTCTCCAGCGCGGCCTCTACGCTACGGTATGTTCTTCCGCGCGCGGACGGCGGCCTTGGACCACTGGTTGGGTGGCCGTGCACACCCTTGACATGTTCGAGCAACTGCCTGATGTCGTCCGGCAAGACGATCGCTGGTTGGGTGGCCTTGCTGCCAACCTTGGTCGGTTCCGCACCGCAAGGGACCTCTGCGGCCGAGATGTTGCGCGTATGTCCACCCAAAAGCCCAAAAACTGCCAAGAGCGATGCAACACGCGTGACGTTTCGCATCAACGTACCCTTCGAGCAATCGCTAGTTCGCCTTGTCGTGCGCATTGATGAACGCCACCAGTTCTTGGATGTACTCCTGGGGGATATAGCCAGCCATGATCGCCGTCAGGTGCGATTTGCCGGGGAGCACCACCGCCTTGAAGGCTGCCAGCTCGCGCTGCATGCGATGGGTCTTGGCGTTCGGGCCGTCGAATTCGCCGTTGATTGCCAAAACGGGGATCTTGATTGACGTCAGGTCCAGGTCGCCGCGACCGATCGAGGCCCAGCCCTGACGGATCGCGGCCAATGCCTCGCGATCATTGGGCGCGGCGCTGAGCGTGCTTCGCGCTTCCGATTCTTGCGGATCCGGCCCGGGATTATCCGCCGGCACCTCGGCTTTGTGCTTCTCATCGACCTCGGGCACACCCGAACCGCCGTACGAGGCCGTGATGAATCGCTCGGGCGCCGACGCCAGCAGTTGCGTGACGATGAACCCGCCCATCGAGTAACCGTGTACGTGGGCTTTGTCGATCTTCAAGTGGTCCATCATTTCCAGCACGTCCTTCGGCATTTGCGCGCCGTACTTGGCAGGGTCGTGCGGCTTGTCGCTTTGGCCGTGGCCGCGGCAGTCGATGGCAATCACTCGATGGTTCTTGGCCAGCGCTTCGGCAACCCCATTCAAGAACCAGTTGCCGTGAGCGGTGCCGGTGTAGCCATGAACCAAAACGACGGGCGAACCTTGGCCCGTTTCGAGATAGTGGATTTTCACTCCGTCCGAAGCAGTAAACGCCCCTTCGGTCGGCTCGACTGCCGCCCGGGCCGGCGAAGCACCTGCCCACAAACCCGCCAGAACAATTGCAATCGCCGAGAAACGCCGTGCGCCGTGCATGGTCTTGCCCTCGCCAAAAGTGCCTGCGATCGATAGCCACCAGCCGGCGATTCTGCGCCTGCCTGGCAGCGAAAGCAAGCATTTTTCCGCCCCTAGATGAAATGGCGGCGGCGTAATTGCGAGTTAGCGCCGCTCGCCGTAGAATCGGTGTTTTGCCAAGAGCATCCAACGCGAGTCTGACGAGCGCGAGACGACATCATGGCCAAGACGACGAAATACACCTACCTGGATTTGAAGGACGCCGGCGAAGTGCTGGTCGTAAATTTCAAGCAGGCTTCCATCCTCGACCAGGCCATCATCGACCAGATCGGTCAGGAGTTGAGCCAGGCGGGGCTTGAAGCATCCAGCAATCGCAAGTTGCTCGTCGACTTTCACGCCGTGGAGTTCATGTCGTCGGCGATGCTGGGCAAGATCGTGCAGCTTCACAAGCGGTGCAAGGCGGACAAGATCAAGCTGAAGTTTTGCGGCATTGCGCCCAATCCGCTCGAAGTCTTCAAGATCACGCGCCTCGACAAGCTGTTCGAAATTCACAAGGACGCGCCGACCGCCCTGCCCACCTTCGACTGACCGAGCCCGATGCGCGATCAAGCCGCCGCGCAATGAGCCTGCTTGTCCGCCGGATTTCGGCCCTATCTCGCGACGAACAACTCCGCGTCGTCCACGATCCAGGGCGTGGACCAATTGCCGTTGTTGCCGCTGACCACGTTGAAGAACAGCGTGTCCATCCGCTCGCAGTTGTAGCTGTAAGGATACTGCGTCGAGATGTGATCGGCCGCACTCAGCGATTCGACACCTTGGCGGGCGAAGTAGTGCACGCGGCCGTCGCGCGTGAACGACATCCCCAGCGTCCACCAACCCGACTCCGTAATCTTCGGGCCGCGCAGGTCTTGGCCATACGAACCGGCGCGGACGGTGAAGAACGCATGGTCCGGCTTTTCGGCCCCATCGCCCGGCACGAATTGGATGAAGAAGCCCGGCCAGTAGGTCTCCTGCTTGACGTTGCGGCTCACGCTGCCGAACTTGCCGCGCTTGGTTTCGGTCTTATGCGTTTGACAGGCCGTGCGAAAGCCGAACGACGGACCGTTGCGGCGCTCCCAGTATTCGAACGGCGGGATGTGAACCCGCACCACGACGCTCGGGTGCCGTGAGATGGGAATCCCGCCTCCCAGCTTTGACGTCACGTTGCAGATGAAATCGTCCTGCTCGAACTTGCCGGTGTAGCGACCCGGCACGCCGGTCTGCTTCGAGCGCATCAGCATCGCGCCTTCACTGCCGGGCAAACCGCCGTCGGGCGTCGGCACGCGCGAAACCTGGTCGGGCTGGCCGCGCTTGGCGCCCTCGAACCAGCGCGCGTTCTTCGAATACCCACCCGGCAGTCGTTGACGCTCGTCGTTCTCTTCGCTGCTCTTGGGCAAGTTGTAGACGTACGACCACTCGGGATCTTCGAAGTCATCGCCCACTTTGGCAATTTTCTGACCGGTGCCCGGCACCAGCACTTGTGCCGTAAGCGACAGCGGGACGCAGGCGACCGCCGCCGCGATCGCGCATTTCGTCAGCAATCGCCGCCAGAGAGAAACCCAGGTCCGTTTCGGAGATCGACGCATCAGAACCTCGCAGTCCATTGCGAATTCGGTGGGGAGCGGCGCGCAACGCTGGCGCTCGGCGGGGCCGGCCGCGGCCGGCATATCATGTTCTATCGGAACGTCCCTGCAAATCGTCCACCTGTTTTGCAACAGTTGAGACGGGCCCGACCCGACAGCACCATGACGAATCGGCTTGCGCCGAACACGGTCACGCCGTTTGAGAAGCTCGGCAAGCGGCGGGCAGTTTGAGGAGATGCTGGCAACCGCTTTACTTGGCCGCCGCGCCTCGCAGACGGTGCGGGTTGAACACGCTGTCGGGCAAACCCACGTTCACCTGCAATTCGGAGTACGTGTATTCGGCGATCAAGGGGGCCTCACCGCCGGGCTTACGCGGCCAGTCGGTATAGTCGACCCTGACCGGCACGTGCAGCGCATCGTCGACAAAGACGTTGGCCCGATGAAACTCCAATCCCGGTTGAGTCGTCGGATGCGTGATTCGAATGACGCTGCAAGGGCGCTCGTTCAACTTCGCGCCGTTGATCTGCTGCACCTCGGTGTTGCGTCCCGAAGGGTCGACCGCCACGTGGCGCTCCAGCACGGCGATCATTTGGGCGAGAATCTGGTTGAAGCCGCTCTGCGTCACCGGCACCAGGCTCTCGTCCATTGCCGTCTCACCGTGCGGATCAATCTCGACCACTACGTAGTCGAAGTGCTTGCCTCCATTGCGCACCAACAGCTTGTTGTCGTTGCGGCCATCGACAAACAGCACCCGCCGCCCGGCCACGTTCTTGGGCGCCAGAAACTGCATGTAGATCGACAGTGGCGTGGCCAGACCGCGCTCGTTGCGCTGCTCCTCGCGTACCCACATGTCGATGTAGTTATAGTCCTGCAGGATGCCGTGGATTCGCTCGCGCTTGGTCAACCGGCACGTGAAATCGCGCACGGTGTCGCGAAGGTACTCCTGCTCCTTGCGGGCAAAGTCGATAACCGGCACCAGCGCGTGGCCATCGGCCACCTTCGACCAGTCCGGCACTGCAGGCACGTTGGACGTCTTGACGGATGACGTCGCCGCCGCGGTCTGCCCCATTAGCGGCTGTTCGGCCACAACTGCGTCCGCGGGCCATGACAACGACAGGGCCAGCGCCATCGACGCTGGCGCCAGCGGGCGCTTGTACGAGCAGGACATGGGCGTGCCTTGGGTTTCTTCGGCGAGTGCCGGGCCGGGTTGGTGAGCTTAATTATGCCCCACGGTTCGCGAGTGGCAAATCCGGCCGGCGCCGATTGTCACCCTCAACACCGCGCGACGCGCGAATGCTATGCCGGACACGGCAAATGCGTGTACCAGGAAATCACAAAACCGTAGGGACATTCCGGCTTGCTACTCGAACTCAGCTTCGATCAAGCGCGACGATTTGATAGCGCGACGTGAGCAGTTTGCCCAATCGTTCGTTCATGATCTCATTGGTACCATCGGTAAAACAGGCAACCTTTGCCGCCAGCATGTGACGGACCAGCGGGTGTTCGGCTCTTAGACCGTTGGCCCCCAGCGCCTGCACGCAGGCCGCCAGATGTCCCAGCGTTCGCTCGCCAGCCAGCTTCTTCGCCCGAGCTGCGTCGACCTCGGCATCTTCGCCGGCATCGATCCGCCGCGCCGCTCGATAGACTAGCAGTCGCAGCGCCGCCAGATCGGTCTCGGCGTCGACCAGCGACCAGCGCAACCCTTGAAATTCGAGCAGGCTCTTGCCGAAGGCGGCACGCCGGGCGCCATACTCGACGGCCAGTCGGATGGCCGACTCGAGCATGCCTGCGCACATCGCGGCCACATACGTGCGTGCGCCGTTGATGCCGGCAATTGCGTGTCGAAAAGCCTCGCCGGGAGGATCCAACAGGGCCGCGTCGGCGGCAAGGTAGTTCTGCAACCGAAAGCCACCGACCCCGATCGCGTGACAGCCGTCGAGCTCGATGGCCGGATCGCGCGCAAAACCGGGCCGATCAGCTTCGACAAGAAATGACGCCATGCCGCGAGAGCGCTGCGCAGGATCGGTTTGCGCCAAGGTAATAAACACACTGGCAACCGCGGCGTTGGTGATCCAGGTCTTTGCCCCATTGAGCGTCCATCCGTCGGCGGTCTTGCTGGCTGCGGTGACGATACCCGACAGATCGCTGCCGTGCCCGGGCTCGGTGTATGCCGAGCAGCCGATGAGCTCGCCCGAAAGCATTCGCGGCACGAGCGAACGCGCGAGTTCGCCGCCGGCCCGCGCAACACGCACCAGCGCGTTGTGATGGTTCACCAGGGCAAACGGAAAGGCGAAATCGAACCTGGCCAGCTCTTCTACCATCCGCAGCTTGGCGGAGAATCGCAGCCCAAGGCCGCCCAGCGAAGTTGGCAGCTCGACGGCTGCCAGTCCTGCCGCGCACGCCTCGCGAAGCGCCTCCAGCGGCACGCGTCGCTCCCGTTCCCACCGCGCGGCGTTTGGCGCAATCACACGCCGGCCGAATTCAACGGCCCGGGCAATCAGTTCGCGCTCCGCAGCAGTTAGATCGGCATCGAATTCGCGGACGATTGCGTCGACGGTCATGATCGCCAGCCAACTAATACTCGCGCTGTTGTCGGCACGCAACATTTCGGCAAGAATGCGCTCAGAAATGTGAAAGTTTGTCGTTCGCAGATCGCCAATTGCCGTGCGCAGGTCGATAATCCCGCGTCTCGCGGCGACCTCTAAGATATTGACTGTACCGGAAACGGCCAAGCCTCGTCGCTCCGCCGCGCGGCGCGCAACGCGATCGTCCATAAGGAGCAAGTCCGCGTTTAACTCGTCCGCGAGACTGATTGATTCCTTCTCGCCACGTCCTAGCCGAAGTTCCGCATCGATGATTGCAGGGTTGCTCACGACCAGCCAGGAAGGTGGCTGCTGAATCCAACTACGAACCTGATGCGGGCTGGCGGAATGGCCGAGCTCTTCGCAGACCGCCGGCGGAATGCGAATCTTGCCGAACAGTGCCGTGAGGATGTCCACCCGCCCGATCAGGATCAGGTAATTGAGGGGCGTGGTGTCCGAAATTACGATCACGTTTGGAGCAACCGGTCAAGCGTCGCGCGGTCACGTTCCAAATCCTCAATGGAATAGGGTGCCGCGATCTTGCGCATTTTCAACAAGCCTTCGGCCTCATAAACAGTAATGCCTAGCAGTTCGGCGACTTGCCCAATGCTCAGCTTCTCGTCCTGGTACCAGGCGATCGCCAAGGTGACTTTAGCGGTCCGATCGAAGTCCGGGCCGTACTGCTGCCGTAGAACATCGTCGATGGCGGTTGGAATATCGATTGTCAGCTTCATGGCGTTACTACTCGTTCATCGCACCAATGATTCCCAATACCACCATATCGCGGGCTTCGAGGGCGGTCAAATTCCCTGCGGATTCTCAGGTCGTTGCAGCCTCCGGGCAAAATCGAGTCTCTTCAAGCGTAAGGTCCCACTTAAAAGTCCCCGTTCGGTTCGCTGCCCGCTCGCGTCGCGGCGGCGCGCCACAGCGTGATGTCGACCGAGTCGAACACGAAACGCACGCTACTGTCGCAGAATAGCACGTTGACGCCGCCAGGATGCTCGCTGCGCGCGGCGAACAAGCCCTTCTGCTGCGGCAAGTTCATGCAATCCCAGTTCGACGCGTTGGGAGTATAGAAGTGGTTGTAAATCGTGTTGCCATAATTGCCCAGGATCCATTTGGCGCCGCGCTCGCTGTAGAACCCGCCCGAGGCCGGGTTGGCGCAACTCGTCGCATCGATAGTAACGCTGTTGTTCACTTCCATGATGTACGCGCCCACTCGCCCAGGCGGCGGCGCCGCCAGGCTGTCGCCCGTGCCCAACGTGCGCTCGCTCAAGGCCACGGTGTGCGACGAGCCATCGGTGATGTGGTGCAAGCCAATGGCCGAGCCATAGAAGAACACGCCGTCGCTGGGATTGATCGTGCCTGAAGCCACCGCGCCGCTACCGGCGCACGCGGCATAGTTGGTCGCGGCGAATTCCGATCCGGCCACGCGTCCCTCGCTCACGTCGCTCGGACATAGCAACAGCGGTAGCGGCGAGGTCGCCGCCAGCTTGTTCGCATCCCCCGGGTAAGGCACGCCGGCCACGACCACGAACACCGGCGCCTGCGAAAAATCGACCAGGCCCTCGAGCGATTGCTCTTCGACATAGGGCAGCAAGTAGGCCAGCGCCGAGAAGATCTTCGGCGGCGGGGCGCCGCGGCCCGACGGAAACTTGCGCTTCACGTCGTGAATATTCTGCAACGCCACACCCAGTTGCCGCAAATTGTTCATGCAACTGCTACGCCGACTCGATTCGCGGGCAGCTTGGATCGCCGGCAGCAGAATCGCCACCAGCACGCCCATGATGGCGATCACCACCAGCAGTTCCACCAGGGTGAAACCGGCTGAGCGCCGACGCTGAATTTGCCTGGCAGTGGCCATCGTCTGCGAATCCGTGACACGTTGCAACGCCGCGGACCGCTGGGGGAAGACGGTTCCGGCCATCGAGCGACCGTTCCATATTGTCGATGCCGCCAGCGGGCGAGTCAACGTGACGGCTTGCCGAACACTATTCGCCCGCTGCGACGGAATCTTCATCCCGTCCCGGCCGCCGCCCGCCGTCGTGTGTCACATGTCGTTCGAAATGCTACAAATCGCTTCCCGTTCGCCGTTTTGCCTCGATCGGAGCCAGGCCGCGCCTATGCCCA
>JBBDYK010000046.1:0-8638 GCA_040901665.1 Pirellulales bacterium
CGCAAGTATCGTGCAACGGCAAAAACCGTCACCCCCACGAATCGAGGGACCACGACGTATCGGCTGACCCGCCGGCCCGCTCTGGTGCCGTTCCGTGGAAAGCGGCGGCACTGGGCGGGTTTTTTAAACGTATCGCATATAGAATACACTTATGTCGAAGGGACTAAGCAAACGTCAGTCGCTAATTGTCGGCTTGCTCACCGGCACGGTGCGCGGAAAGGTTTACGGCGGTGCAGACGATGGGCTGTCGACGCCGGAACTGGTCGACGAACTGTATCAGCACGAGGCGCTGCCGGATGGAATGTCGCGACAGCAAGCCGTGTTCACGGTTCGCCGCGCGTGCGACTCGCTTTGTCAGCGTGGATTGTTAGAGGGCGTCTATGAACGTGGCTGCGGAACGAACGAAAACAGACCGTCCTACGCATATCAGATCCGTTGGAAGGCAAAGGCAACGAACGCCTAGGAGCCCCGCACAGCGTAGGCAACGGGCAAGGTGTTCCGACACGTCGAGGGGCCTTGCGTGCGCCCCTGGGGCATCCTGGGGGCTCGATTTTCATGCAACCCGTCGACAGACGACGCTTATAGAGTGAGTTGGCAATTTCAGTAAGCAAGGGGGACGCGATGACGACCACGATTGAGAAACCGCGAAACCGCAAGCGCCGCGGGCGCAACGAAGGGTCCATTTTCCAGCGGACCAACGGCCTATGGGTGGCCACTATCTCACTGGGCTATGGTGCAGACGGCAAGCGCCGGCGCCGGACGGTCTACGGCGAAACCAAGGCCGAAGTGCAAGAGCGACTATCGAAGCTCCAATCGTCGAGCTCGACGGGCACGCTGCCCACGCTCCACAAGGAAACCGTGAGTCAGTTTCTTACCCGCTGGCTGGCCGACGTCGCCAAGCCGACGCTACGATCCACCACGTTCGCCAACTACAACGCGATCGTCAAGAATCATATCGGCCGGCGCATCGGCGGCGTCAAACTTCAGAAGCTCACCCCGGCGCACGTCCAAGGGTTGTATGCTGAGATGGACCGCGACGGCGTAGGGGCGCATCCTCGACGGCTGGCGCACGCCGTGTTGCGTCGGGCGTTGTCGCATGCTCTGCGGCAAGGGCTCATAGTCCGCAACGTCTGCGATGCTGTGGAGCCGCCCAAGGTGCCCAAGAGCAAGATCATGCCCCTCGACCAGAAGCAAGTGGCGGCGCTGCTGGACGCGGCAAAGGGCGACCGGCTCGAAGCGCTCTATCACCTGGCGATCGGTTCGGGCATGCGCGAAGGCGAGATGTTTGGTTTGCACTGGTCATCGCTCGACTTGGCAGCGGGAACCGTGTCGGTCAAGCAATCGCTGGCAGAGGTGGGCGGCAAGCTGTCTGTGGGCGAGCCCAAGAGCGGCGCGGCCCGGCGCCAGATTGGATTGCCCCAACACGCCATCAAGGCCCTGGAAGCTCACCGGCGGCGTCAGATGGCCGCGGGGTTCGGTGGGTGCGAGTTCGTATTCTGCAATCAGAGCGGGGGACCGATGCGACGGAGCCACTTCCACGCGGGCGACTTCAAGCCGTTGCTTCGTAAGGCCGGGCTGCCAGACTGTCGGTTCCACGACCTACGCCATACGCACGCGACGTTGTGCCTGCTGGCCGGCGAGAATCCCAAGGTCGTGCAAGAGCGGCTGGGCCACGCCAATATCTCGATCACGCTCGACACCTACAGCCACGTGCTGCCAAGCATGAAAGCGGGGACCGCCGCCAAACTCGACGCGATCGTAGCCACCGCGATGGCCGAACATGAGATTGGCTGTACATTGGCTGTAAAAGCGGGGTGACGGACGGCCGGAACGTGCTAGAATTACCGTGTTTTACGGAGGGTAAGCGAATGGCTAGCGGCCACACTGGAAATGTGGTGCCGGGTAACCGGTTGCGGGTTCGAGCCCCGTGCCCTCCGCTGTGGTGAGGAAACGGCCCTGCGATGATTGCGGGCTTACTCGCTTAGCAGCAGCGGGCGCACTGATGCGCCGCGCAACCACGGTGTTCTGCACGCCGAGTTATTGCTATTCTCGCGCGCAAGGGTCGGATCGAGCCCGTCGGCGGCGTCCTTATGCGCGTCCCAAGTCGGCGTCTCAAGTTTGCCAGATGGCCGCGATCAGCAATCCCAAGCCGGTGGCTGCGATCAGCCCGTGGGCAATGACGATCGGAATTGGGAGCGGGCGCTGTCGCAAGTGGAATCCTACGAACAGCGTCGTTCCTCCCGCGGCGGCCAGAAGCAAGACAACGCCGGCGATCTTCGCCAAGCCCGGCAAAACCGTGGTCGCCGCGGCGTAAGCCAACAGGGCCAAACCGGCAATGGCGACGGCGCCGTGGCCGATCGCCATCCACTTGGGAGGGTACGGTGAGCCGAGAAGTCGAATCGTCGCCAAGGTCGCGCCCCCAAGGGCGGCAATTGCAAGTACGATTGCGGCCAATTGCATGATCAGTTCCTTTGCAGTTAGGCGTGCAACGCTCGAAGCGTACTTTGGAGTCCCCTCGCCCTGATCGCTGGTCCGCACCTCGCTCCATGTCCACCAATCGCCGACTTGGCGATTTACTTCGATGCAACGATCGAAGTTTCGTGCGCCGGCGCGCTCAAATCTTCATCAACATGCACTGCGTCGTGGGCAGCTCGATGAGTCCCTCGGGCTTGTCGGCCATGAATTCCTCGAACGCGGTGCGGACGCCGGACAGAATCGAATAGTCGTGCGACAGCATGACGCCGCCGGGGATCATCCGCGGATAGAAGTATTCCAGGCAGGCCCGCGTGCCTTCGTATAAATCGACGTCGAAGTGCACGAACGAGAACTTCAAATCGGCAACGCCGTCGGCGGTGGAGGGGAAGCAACCTTTGTAGTAGCTGACGTGCGGATAGTCGGACAGGTACGTCTGCACCGATTCCAGGCTGCACGCATATTGATTCAAGCGATGCACGTTGCGATCCTGCGCGTGCGACGGCGGCAGCCCCTCGAACGTATCGAAAATGTGCAGTGGCCGGCTCCCCTTGGCCTCGCAGATCATGCGGGCGGTGCCTCCCTGGTACGTGCCAACTTCGGCCATGTGGGCGTCGTGCTTGCTCTGGGCCTTGGCCAGGGCGTGGACCATGAAGGCCTCGTTGGCGGTCACCAGCGAGCGGCGTTTGCGGCGCACGCCGCGGATGAGCCGCAGAACCTTGGATTCCTTGTGGCCGCCCAGACCCAGCAGTTCCAGTTGAGAGACGATGCCGATGCCAGTTCGCTCGAGCAGCCCGCCCCCCAGAAACCGCTGCACGCACGGGATTCGCAACCACATGGATCAGCCTGTTCTGTAAGCAACGGTGGTTCCCGTACCCCCGAGATCGCGCCTGACAGGCACGAATCTCATCAACTGTGGCGGCCGGGAACCGCGAAACGGAGTCATCCATCGAGTGCGGAAGAGCTGACCGACTATAGCAACATCTGCCGAAATTGCCAGTTGGGCAACTGCCGCAGTCGACCGATCCACGGCGCGTTCGTCCCGACAAAACGCTCTCGGTGCGGGACTCTTCCCTTGCTGAGCCATCGGCTAGAATGATCCTCGACGTTCGCCCGTGAGTTGGAACAGAGTCGAGTGTGTCATCGGCATGCACGATTGCTTTCGGCTTGGGAGGCTAAGGCCATGGCTGTCGCCGTCCAGCGGGGCACCACTAATACACAGTCGGCCGCGCTGGTAAACGTGGTCGACCGAAATACGGTCGTCTGGTGGATGTTGCTGGCAATTTCGCTGCTGCTGGCCCTCTTCATCGCGCCCTGGGGCGGGCTGTTCTGGCTGGCGGCCCTGGCCGTCGACGACGTGCTGCTCTACGGGCTTGGCAGGTCGCTGTTGTTCGATTCCGAGTTGCGCATGCGCCGCAACTATCAGTGGATTCACAACCTCTACGACAACACCGCCGGCAGTGGCCGCGACCTGGGCTTCAATCTCGTGGTCGACGGCCAACTCTCGCAGCGAGCCAAGTACGAGCACATGGCCCGCGAGTTGCACCTTCAGCCGGGCATGGCCATCTGCGACGTCGGCTGCGGCTATGGCGATTGGCTCAAATACTGCCGCGACGAGCTCGGCTGTGACACCGTGGGCATCAACATCACGCCCGAACAGGCGCGCTATGCCCAACAAGAGTACGGCCTGGAAGTCCACATCACCAACTGGAAAGACATCCTGTCCACTCCCAAACTGCAGGAGCAACTCTACGGCCGCTTTGATGCCGTCACGTTCATGGACACCGTCGAGCACTACGTCAGCATGGAGGACCGCCGCAATCTGAAGAAGCAGGAGCGCATCTATTCCGACATGTGCCGCTTCGCCAGCGAGCTATTAAACGCCAATTCGCCGTCGCGGCGAGTGTTCATCTCTTGCCTGCACCAAACCCGCAAACCGCGCAATTGGAAGTTCTATTGGCATTCCTATTTCATGGACAAGTTCTACTCGGGTCACTATCCGTTCGTGGACGAGGGCCCGCTCAAGCTCTGCGCTCCTTGGTTCGACGTCGTCAAGCTCGAAGACAAGACGGAAGATTACCGGCTGACCGGAGTAAAAGATCGACAGCACTTTCAAGCGGTGCAGGTCAAACTGACGCCGCGTAAAGTCGCCTATGTGGCAGGCTTGCTGTTGCTCGATCCGTTCGTCCTGCACCGGCTGTTGTACTATCAGCAGGACTCATGGATGTGCTTCTACGGCGACAACCCCTACAGCGAGCGCTACGACGCCGAGTATCGCCGTAGCGTGAGTTGGGTGCTGCTGTACTGGATCACGCTGTGCCGCAATCCCGGCGTGGAGGCGTCGTCGCCGGGCACCTGACCCGGCTGGCAGCAATTGCCTGGCCCTATGGAATAGCTCGCGCCACTGCTAGCAAAAATTTTCGCGTCCGCTTTTGCTCGCAAACGCACCTAGAGACTATAGGGGTGTCAGGGAACGACGCAACTCGCCTTACGCCGGCAAGGATAGTCGCCTGTGGGCGATCTCCAGGGTCCGCTCGGTGGCAACGCCGGGCGGCCCCTTTTTTTGCAACCCCTGTTCTCGGCCCGGAATTCGTTCGCTGGTTGCACGGTGCGACTCGTAATATCGTCAGTCCTTCCGCGCACCGACTGACGTTCGTAACCACTGCACACCGTGATTTCTGGCACTCGGGACTCGTTTGCGGTATCCTGGCACGCGGAACCGCCAGAGGCTCGCTCGCATCCGTCGCCACCCGCGTCACTCTCAAAGGGCCCGTTCCATGCACGTCCACCGTCGCCAATTTTTGCAGGCCGCGTCTCAGGGGGCCGCCGCCGTCGCGCTGGCGCCACTTCTCTCGTCGAATTCGTGGGCCGCTTCGATTGCCGGCGATCCGTTCGCGAAACTCGATGCCGTGGCCCAGGCCCAGGCCATCGCCACGGGGGATGCCACTGCGACGGAGGTGCTCAACGCGGCCATTCGTCGCATCGAAGCGCTGAACCCTCGGATCAACGCGGTCGTGGCCAACGATTTCCAGCGGGCTCGCTCCCGCGCTCAGGAAAATCACTTTAGCGGAGCGTTTGCCGGCGTGCCGTTTCTAATCAAGGATCTCGACGATTTTGCCGGCGTGCGCACCACCTATGGCACGCGGTCCATGCTGGAGAACATCTCCAAGGCCGACGAGCCTTACGTCGCAGCCTGCGTCGCCACCGGCGTCAACGTGGTAGGCAAAAGCAACACGCCTGAGTTCGGACTGACCGGCACCACCGAGTCGCTGGCTCTGGGCCCTTGCTACAACCCTTGGAATCTCACGCGATCTTCGGGTGGATCGAGCGGCGGCGCCGGCGCGGCCGTGGCCGCCGGCATGGTGCCCATGGCCCAGGGGAGCGACGGTGGCGGATCGATTCGCATTCCCGCCTCGTGCTGCGGGGTATTCGGACTGAAGCCCAGCCGCGGCCGCCTGATGGGCAGCAACGACGAATTCGAGTTCAGCGTCAACGGAGCGCTCAGCCGCACGGTCCGCGACACGGCCTACCTGCTGGCCCACACCGAGCGCGAAAAGCCCTCGCCGGGCCTCAACCCGATCGGGTTGGTGACGGGCCCCAACAAGCGACGTCTCACCATCGGCATGTATCTGAAGGGCGCCAGCGGTCAGGAGCCATCGAGCGATGTCACCAGCGCCATCCTTGCCACCGCTCGACTGTGTGAAGAACTGGGGCATGAAGTGCGCATCTCGCGCATTGATTTTTCCGGCTCGCAAATGGCCGAAGACTTCCTGACGCTGTGGGCCTCTAGCGCCGGCGACGCGGTTGAACGTTTGGAAAATGAGCGCGGACGCAAAGCGACGCTGCAAGACTTCGAGCCGCTGACATTGGCCTTTGCCGCGCAGCATCACGGCGGCGGCAAGGAAAAGATTCCCGTCGCGGCCGAGCGGCTGAAAGCGCTGGCCAAGAACGTCGCCGATCAGATGGAGCCTTACGACCTGTTGCTCGGTCCGGTGCTGAGCACCGCGCCTCCTAGGATCGGCGAATACGCTCCGACGGTCCCCTTCGAGGAACTGATGACGCGCATGATCGCCTACGTGGCCTACACGCCGGTGTTCAACGTGACCGGCATGCCGGCCATGAGCGTGCCGCTCACTTGGAACGAGCAAGGCCTGCCCATCGGCAGCCAATTCGCCGCCAAGAGTGGCGACGAACGCACGCTGCTCGAACTGGCCTACGAACTCGAGGCAGCCCGTCCCTGGGCCGACAAATGGGCGCCTTGCTCGGCCGGGGCGTCGTCCGCCTGAAACGCTCGACGTACGGCGCGTCGGGCGGCAATCCGCGTTGGGCCTCACTGACATCTTGCCGGTGCTTAACGCGTGCTATCGTGACGCCAGTGTCATTGCCCGATCCTCGATACCACTGCAACGCTGCCGCCAGCAATCTATACTTGAACTGCGTCGCCTCGTTGCGGGCGAAGCGATTCGGCCATGCATCGTGAATCAGCATCCCGGGAGCAGCCATGAGATCGATCGTTCTTGTCTCTGCAGCATTGACGCTCTGGTGCGCGTCCTCCGCGCCAGCCAAAGACAACTTCACCGCGAACCACGTGGCGCAACAGCGCACGGTGATGGCCGCAGAGATCGCGCCCAACGGCGATCAAGTGGCCTACTTGCTCGCCGTGCCGCGGCGTCCCTTTGTCGAGGACAACGGCCCCGCCTGGGTTGAATTGCACGTGGTCGATGCGGCCGGCGCATCGCGTCCCTTTGTCACCGGCAAAGTGAATGTCTCGGCCATTGCCTGGACACCGGATGGAAAGGGCATCTCGTTTCTCGATAAGCGTGCCGGCGACAAGTTCCGCAGCGTGTATGTGATTCCGCTGGCCGGCGGCGAAGCGCAAAAAGCGATCGAACACGAAGCCGATATCGCCGACTACAGTTGGTCCCCAGATGGCAAGCGCGTTGCTTTCACAGCGCCGGACAAGGAACCGGCCGACGAAAAAGAGCTTAAGGAAAAGGGCTTCAATCAGGAAGTTTACGAAGAGAAGCTGCACGACAACCACCTCTGGATTGCCAGCCCCGCGCAAGCAAACGTCTGGCAAGAACCCGACAAAGTCGCCAAGCCGACGCGGTTCGATTTGAAGGGGCATGCGTCGGTCGTCCACTGGAGCCCGAGCGGCAAGCACCTGGCAGTCAGCGTCGCACCGACTCCGCTCATCGACGATGACTTCATGAAACGCAAGATTCACGTCATCAATGCCGACGACGGCTCGCCCGTGGGCATCGTCGACGTGCCCGGCAAGCTGGGCCCCTATTGCTGGAGCCCCGACGGCGAGCAACTGGCGTTTTTGGCCGGAGCGACAATTAACGACCCCAACCCGGGCCGACTGATGACTGTCCCCGCCACAGGGGGCGCGCCGGTCGATCGGCTACCGGAGTTGATCGATGGCGACGTGACCGGCGTTGCCTGGCGCGACAACGACCAACTCGTCTATCTCTCCGATCGTGGCGTGACCACTTCGCTGGGCACGGTTACTCGCGAGGGCACGAACCAGCAAGTGCTAGTTCCCTTCGGTGCGCACACCTTTTCTGCCATGACGCTGTCGAAGGACGGCGCTCGCGCCGCGCTGGTCTCCGACAGTCCTCAGCATCCGGCTGAAGTCTTCCTGCTATTGCCCACCGATCCCACGCCGCGCCGACTGACCGATAGCAACCCTTGGCTCGACGACACGAATCTCGCCAAACAGGAAATCGTCACGTTCAAAGCCCGCGACGGACTGGAGCTAGAAGGCTTGTTGATCCGCCCGCTCGACGAGAAGCCCGGCCAGCGCTATCCGCTGGTGCTCGTCGTTCACGGCGGACCCGAGGCCCACTATCAAAACGGCTGGCTAACGGCCTATGCACAGCCCGGCCAACTGCTGGCCGCCGAAGGCTTCGCTGTGTTTCATCCCAACTATCGCGGCAGCACGGGACGCGGCGTCGAGTTCTCGATGAAAGGCCAAAACGACTACGCCGGCAAGGAGTTCGACGATCTGGTCGACGCGGTCGATCACCTGGTCGACGCCGGTTTGGTGGACAAGAGCAAAGTCGGCGTCACTGGTGGCTCGTACGGCGGGTTCGCGTCCGCCTGGTGCGCCACCAAACACACCGATCGCTTCGCCGCCAGCGTAATGTTCGTGGGCATCAGC
>JBBDYK010000047.1:0-8607 GCA_040901665.1 Pirellulales bacterium
GGTCATTTCTAATGGTGCCTTCCAAGGGGACATTTCTAATGGTGGACAACACCCGAATTGAGGAAGTTTCTTGACGCCTGAGCATCAAACGCTAAAATGGTTGCCGACTGGCATCCGTTCGATATCAAACCACTCGAAAGCGCGCTAGTGATCGCAGTACAGAACAGGCTTCTGTCGCACTAGCTGCTCGTATTGGCCCGTTCGATCGGGCATCTTTTTCGCCGCAGAGGCTTTCCACGCTCGAACGATGGTGGGCGTCGATCGTGGCTGTTTCATCGTCATTGCTCAACTCGAGCGCTGCGAAAATTGCCTGGCATGGCGCGGATCGATTGACCGGGTCACTGCTGGTTCCGCTTCTCGGCGTACCGATGAGTTGCTCGATGCACGCGCAGACGCGTCGATGGCTTCATTGAGAACCACCTTCCAGGGAGACTTGCGATGTTTCGACCTAGCGCGCTTATCCTATTCCCTGTAGTAGTCCTGTCCGCTTCGTATTGTCACGCCGCATTGCTGCTGACAAATCTGTATACCGGCAATGTGGGCCTCAGCGTGGATGGCGTGGGGAGCAACAGCAGCCCTGTCGGCGCGCTGCAAGCCGAGATCCCGGTCGGCGCCACGATTCAACAGGCTTACCTGTATGCTGCGGGAACGCCGTCCCCATGGTACGCGAGCAGCCCGACCACGCTGGCCGAGTACAACGGGGCAGGCATTACGCTGGGAGGCAACGCGATTACGAACTTCAGCAAGCTGGTGGGGGCGATCAGCGATCGGCCGGAAATCGGCCGTTGGTACACGGGCCGCGCGGATGTGACGACGGTGGTGCAGGGGCTGGTTGCGGCGGACCCGTTGAACCCCTCTCCCAGTTGGACGTACACGGAAGGACCGGGGCTTAACAGCTTTATTGATGGGGGCGTGCTGGTCGTCGTCTATGAGCATGCGTCATTGCCCGATGGGAGCGTTGTGCTTTATGACGGCGGACAGTCCACCGGTGGCGAGACGACGAACGTCAACTTTGCCGGCCCGTTGGACACCACAGTCCCGGGGTTCTTCGCCAATATGTCGCTGGCCATCAGCTTCAGTACCACTGATGCCCAAACCAGCACGATCGATATCAATGGCACGCGATTGACATCCGCGGCGGGAGGATTCGACGACGGAATCAGCTCGGACGGCGGACTGCTCACCGCCGGCGGCATCGGCGATAGCATTGCCAATCCGGCCGACCCGATGAGCGTGGTCTCGGCCGACGACGAGTTGTACGACCTGACTCCCTTTCTGTCCGACAACGACGCGTTCTTTGCGATTACCACCGAAAACACGTCGGACGACGACAACATCTTTTTTCTTGGTCTGCACGTAGCGGCACGCATCGTGCCCGAGCCGTCGTCGTTCGTGCTGGCGGGCGTGGGACTCTTCACGTTGGCCGGCAGCGCAGTGGCCCGGCGTCGCCGCCGCTCGCTGGCGCGTGGGAACAGGTAGCCGCCTGGGACGTGCGTTTGTTCGATAATTGGTCGACGGGGCTCGTGGGATTGGCAACTTGGGTTTGGTGGTGCAAATAGCCGACAGCGCCGTGAACTCGGCGCAGAGGCACTACGTAGAAAAGACGTCCTAGCCATTTTCTATGGCGCCCCGTCGCGCCATACATAGGATTGGCAACGACACAGGCTGGCGGTGGAACCCGCCGGCCTGTTTCTGTTAGGAGGCGCTGCTGTGTTCGTTAGAGCGGCGGACGGCACTCTCGGGCACTAGGCCCGCTTTCCATTTAGCTGTACAAAGTGCTGTAAATGTCTACGCGAAGGTGTCAGTGACACCCTTCCACATGTGGGGCGCTTCATGACCACATCGCCATTCTCGGCTCAAACCGTCGTCACTGCGTTTCGTTCAGTCGAGCGCGACCTCTCAGACGTGTTGGACATCGTTCCATTTTGTGCCGAGCACGAATCGGTATGGTCACCCTCGCTGATAACTATTCTGCTTGAGGCTGGCAGCCAACTGGACTCACTTTGGCGGGCCAGCGCGAGGCTTTCAAAGTACGCTGACCCGGACCCCGACATTGTTGACTTTTTCACCTATCACTGTCGCGCCGTTGGGCCGCGATGGATTGCCTTTTGGGGCGAAGAGCCCGTCAAGCTGATGCCTTTTGCAGAATGGGCGGCCGCTACGGGGACCGCAAGGGCCGATTACAAGAAACTACCGTGGTGGAATGCCTACACAAGCCTGAAGCACGACCGCATAGTGAATCGAACACAGGCCACTCTTAAACACGCCATCTGTGCCGTGGCCGGGCTTTTCATCGCGATACTGAAGTGCGAGCCATGCCGCGATGCAGTCGCCCAAACGCAATGGCTGACATGCCTAGCCCAGGAACGCGAAGATCCCGCCGCGTGGCTCGGCGAGGATACTCCGTCGGCTCACTCTCTATTCATCGCCGCTGAGACTCACCTTTTCACGTATGCCGTAGGCTGGAGTGATCGCCCGATCGTTAAGGGCGATATGTGGGTGAATCAAACTGCGAGTCAGCGCTTCCGCCGCTGGTTCAATCGGAGTGAGTAGCAATGCCCGGGCGTCGACCCTTGTCCGGCGGCGTTTTCGTGGTACCTTTTAGGCTGGAAGTGCGTGGTTGTGGCGGGGGTTCGGCCGGCCGGCGTCGGAAGTTGGATGCCGCCGTTGCGATGCCTTCCCAAGTCGAGGCCCTGCAAGGCCTTTTGGCGGCGTAGCTCAGTTGGTTAGAGCAACGGCTTCATAAGCCGTGTGTCACTGGTTCAAATCCAGTCGCCGCTACTTTTCGTGCCTCGGAAGGCGGAAGGGATTGTCTCGGTTCGGCGTTGGCGGCGGAGCCCGCGCGTTTGCTCTTGCGGCACTGTTGGCCACAAGGCACGAGCCTTCCAGCGGCGCGGTTATGGGCGAATTCTGGTTGCGATCGGTCGCGCTGCCGAAGGCCCGGGATCGTGCGGCGGCGCTATTCTCATCGCGTGTGGCTCGAGCCATACTGCTGACGTCGTGTGCAGCCTGCTTGCTGCGCTTTGGCCCGCTTGCCCAAGATGCCCCCCGGCGTGGCGAATACCGACAGGACGGCGCCGACGCGTCGTCCGTGAGCGCGCAATTTTTTGTCTTGGGGGGCAGTGGATGATCAAGGTCGTCGGCCGGCTGGGCTTCGGCATGGTGCTGTTTTTGGCCTTCATCGGCATTAGCAGCATCGTCCGTCGATTTGGCAACGTGATGGCATTCCTGAGCGATCCGGCGGTGTTCGACGTGACGCGCGGCGGTCCGCCCGGCGCCACCGGCTTCGAAGCGCGCTACTACGACCATCCCTATCTGACGCTCGTTCACATCGGCACGGGCTTGCTGTTCATGGTGCTGGGGCCGTTGCAGTTCATGCCATCGATTCGCAACCGCTGGCTGGGGTTTCATCGTTGGTGCGGCCGCATCTTCCTGGTGGCCAGCCTGGTGGGCGTCGTCACCGCCGTGGCCTTCGTGCCGATGCTGCCGGTGTTCGGCAGCCTGGCGACGCAGATTGGCGTGGTGGTGGCCAGCACTTATTTTATGGTGGCGTTGGTGCAAGGTTACCGACACATTCGCCGGCGCGAGATCGCCCAGCATCGCGAGTGGATGATCCGGTTGTTCGCCTTGGGGCTGGGGATCTCGTCGTTCCGGCTGATCGTGCCGCTGTTGATGATGCTGCCCTTGGGCGCGACGTTCACGGAAGCGTGGGACGCGGCGGTGTGGCTGGGTTTCGTGGGCAATGTCACCATTGCCGAGGTGTGGATCAACCTGACGCGGCCGGCCGGGGTGCGAAGGCACGTGCCGGCTCCACATGGAGTCGCGGCCTCGACACGCGCCAGCATGGCGACGGTGGACTAGCGGGACGCGCTCGTGTCGGACGGGTGTGGCGTGCCGCAACACGGGTGGACTTCGCCACCCGTGACACCTGATTGCGGACTTCGCCGCAGTGGCACCTGGTTGGTGAGATCGCGAGCGCTTTCCTCGCGCGGCGGTCTGTGGTTTACTGGTGTTCGAGCCAACGCCGTTTATCCAGCCAAACCGAGGGCCCCGCCGATGTCGTATCTCACCGATCGCCGCCGCTTTCTGAAATCCACCGCCGTAACCGGTGTGGGCGTGTTCGTTGCGGGCACGGCCGCCGCTCAGGAAAGCACATCGCCCAACGAGCGCGTGCGGTTCGCATGCATCGGCGTGGGCGGGAAGGGGCGCTCCGACTCGTCGGAAGCCAAGCGGGCCGGCGACGTCGTGGCCATTTGCGACATCGACGACGCCACGCTGGAGAAGGCCGGCTCGACGAGCTTTCCCAGCGCCGCGCGCTACAACGATTTTCGCAAGCTGCTGGATGAAATGGCCGGCAGCATCGACGCGGTCACCATCAGCACGCCCGACCACATGCACGCGCCGGCCACGGCCATGGCCTTGCGGCTGGGTAAAGCCTGCTATACGCAAAAGCCGCTGACGCGCACGATCTGGGAAGCACGTCGGTTGGGCGAGATTGCGCGCGAGCAGAACGTGCCCACGCAGATGGGAAACCAAGGAACGTCGTTCCCAGGTTTGCGCAAGACCGTGGCGGCAGTGCACGCGGGCGTGGTGGGCAAGCCCACGGCGGCGCACGTGTGGACCAATCGGCCCACGTGGCCGCAAGGGGGCCCGCGCGGCGCCGAAGCGCCGGTGCCGAGCGGAGTTCACTGGGACCTGTGGCTGGGCCCGCGACCGTTTCGCGCGTATGCGCCCGGCTATCACCCGCACTCGTGGCGCGGCTGGTGGGATTTTGGCTCGGGGGCGCTGGGCGACATGGCCTGCCACACGCTCAACATGCCGTTCTGGGCCTTGGAGCTGCGCAATCCAACCAGCGTCGTGGCCGAGAGCTCGGGCCACAACCGCGACAGCTTTCCCAAGTGGTCGATCATCAACTTCGAGTTTCCGGCGACGGAAAATCGCGGGCCGCTGACGCTCACCTGGTATGACGGCGGCAAGCTGCCGCCCGCAGAGCTCTTTGACGGAACAGAAGTTCCCAAGAGCGGCGCGCTGATCATCGGCGACAAGGACAAATTGTTCGCGCCGCGCGACTACTGCGAGACGGGCTTCACCCTGCTCAGCGGCGCCGAGCAGCCGAAGATCGAATACGAGGCATCGCCCGGCCACTTCAAAGAACTTGTCAACGCCATTCAAGGTGGACCGCCGGCCAGGTCGAACTTTCCCGATTACGCCAGCGCCCTGACCGAAACGGTGCTGTTGGGCAACCTGGCCGTGTGGGCAGCGCCCGAGGCCGGCACGCCCGGCAAGAAGATCGAATGGGATGCCGTGAACTTGAAAGCCACCAACGCGCCCGAAGTCGAAGAGCTCATCCATCCGACGTATCGCGAAGGATATAGCGTGTAGGGCGCGACGTCATTCCAGCAGCGATCGACGACGGGGCGCGCGGCTATGCTGCGGGTGTTGGCTACCCTGCCTCAACGATAGTTCACCATTACGTCGGCCATGGTCTCGGGCGTGATGGCGCCTTCGTCGAGCAAGGCTTGCAGGCTGTTTTGCATGGAGATCATGCCGTACTTCTTGCCGGTGGTGATGACGTTTCTGAGGAAGAAGGTGCCGCGGTTGCGGATGATGTGCTTGGTGGCCTGGTTGACCACCAGGATCTCGTTGGCGACGCGTTTGCCGCCGTCGCGGGCGGGCACCAATTCCTGGTGGATGATGGCCACCAGCGTGTCGGCCAGCACATAGCGAATGTGGCCCTCGTCCTCTGTGGCGACGAAGCTGAGGATGCGCTCGATGATCTTGTCGATCGACATGATGTGCAGCGTGGAGAGCACCAGGCAGCCGGTTTCGGCGGCGGTGAGCGCGATCTTGATGGTCTCGAAGTCGCGCATTTCGCCGATGGAGATCACGTCGGGGTTTTGCCGCAGAGCGGCGCGCAGGCCGCTGTGAAAGTCGGCCGTGTCGCGGCCCGTTTGCCGCTGGCGGACCAATCCCCGCTTGTTGACGTGCAAGTACTCGATCGGGTCCTCGATGGTGATGATGTGCCGGGCGTCGTTGGTGTTGATGTGGTCGATGATGGCGGTCATGGTGGTGGTCTTGCCTTGGCTGGCGCTGCCGGTGAGCAGCAGCAGGCCCTTGGTCGCCAGGGCCAGCTCCTTGATGATCGGGGGCGCCTTCAATTCTTCCAGCGTGCGCGGCCGCTGGGCCAGCAGGCGGATGACCGTGCCGATTTCGCCGTCGAAATAGCCGACGTTGACCCGATAGCGACCATAGTCGTCGATGGCCATGAAATCGTAGTCGTGGTCGGCGTGGAATTGCGTTTTCTGCGCATCGCTGAGCAGTTCCAGCGAGATGCGCTCGCTCTGCTTGGTGGTGAGCGGCGACGTGGTGGCGGGCACCAGCATGCGGGCGATGCGGAACAAGACCGGCGCGCCGGGCGCCACGTGAATGTCGCTGACGCGATGGGCCCGGCCGTGACGCAGGATGTCGTGGACCGAAATCTGGTCGAGCGGAATCGTCAGCGGGGGAATGGACACGGTGGCCGTGGGGCGCTCGAAGGCGAGATTCGAGTCGAGCTCGATATCTTCCGGCACGGCGAGCCTTCCAGCGCGGATCACCGGAGCGGCCACTTGCACGGCGGCCTTGGACCCCACCGCGATGGCGGGATTCGCCGGTCCCGGGGCCACCGCCGGCACGGTCACCACGCCCCGACAGTGCTTGCAGTGGATCTGCTGCACATTGGGGCGCGCCTCGACCTGAAACGTGCCGGCGCAATGCGGACAGCGACAATTCACCGGCGCCATAGTTGGCTCCCACGCGATGGATGCACGGACGAAGCGATTCCTTCAGTGTAGAAGCGGCAGTCCCCGTCCAGCAAGTAACGCCAGGAAAACATCGTCCAGCGCAGCAAGCAGTGGCGACACGTAGCCGACGAGTGCGAGACTTCAGCCTGCACGATCTGAAGTCTTGCGACTTCAGCTACCACGGGCGGGCCAGCGCGGTGAGCCATGACGCGACAAACCGCTACAAATCGCGCGAATGTGTGGGGAGATTGGGCTGCGCCGTTTTTTCGCAATGATGCCGAGAACCACGCCCGCCAACGGTGCGTCTTGAACTTAAGGCCTTGGCGGCCTATAAACTTCAGATGGGCCGAAGTGGCGGAATTGGCAGACGCGCTAGCCTCAGGAGCTAGTCCGGGTAACCGGGTGCAGGTTCAAGTCCTGTCTTCGGCATTCAAAGCGGGGCAATGGTTTGTGTCGAATGTCGACCGCCGTTGCCTCGCTTCATTTTTGCAGTTGGCGCTGTCCTTGGCAGTCGTCGGAAAAGCGCGGTGGCGTCGCGTAAACCTTCTGGCCAACTACAAATCGACTGAGAACGACCGCGGCGATTGACCTCTGCAATAGAGGGACCACATGGTTTCGTAGGCCTGCTCGAGGGTGGGGGCGAACTTTGCGCCGTCAAAGAGCGCGGAGCCCTCACGGTTCGTCGCAAGCCTGCTCTGCAGCTCGGCGAGCCGGGCGGGCTGTGTCGCCAGCCGTAGTGCAATCTGCTCATACTCTTCCAGGCCTTTCGCAATTAGTTCGGGCATGCCCAGGGTGTGCAGCAGGCTTCCCGCCACGCGGGATGCCATTGTCTGGCCGGCCAGCGTCACCATGGGACAACCGGCCCACAGCGTTTCGCTGGCGGTGGTGTGCGCGTTGACAGGAAAGGTGTCGAGAAATAGGTCGGCCAGGCGATGCCGCGCCAAGTGCTCTTCCAGCGGCAGCCGGGATGCAAACACCAGCCTGGCCGAAGCTACCCCGCGCGCCTCGGCCTCGCGCCGCAGGTTCGCTGCCGCCGTCGGGTTGCTCTCCAGCAGCCAGAGCACGCTGCCAGGAATGGCGTGCAACAAACGCATCCAGACTTGGAAGATCTCTGGCGTGATCTTGTAGGTGTTGTTGAACGAACAGAACACGAACGCCTGTTCGGGCAGCCCGCACTCGGCGCGCGAGGGCGTGCGCGGCGCGATCTCGCGCTGGCTGTCGTTCACCTGGTAGCAGCCCGGCAGATGGACGAGCTTCTCCGAGTAACCGGGCTGCTGGTCCCATGGAGCAATGAACTCATCGACGAGAATATAGTCGATAAACGGAGCGCCCATGGTGCCAGGATATCCGAGGTAGTTGACCTGAATCGGCGCGGGGCGCTCTGCCAGAATCTGCGTGCGCGCGCCGACGGTGTAGCCCTTGAGATCCACCAGGATATCGACACGGTCGTCGGCGATGCGGCGGGCGGCGGCGCTGTGCGAGAGCTCGCGCAGGTCGACAAACCGGTCAAGGCCTTGCACCAGCCGGCGGCGCAGCGGACTGTCGTCCGGCCGGCCATAGGAATAGCCGATGATTTCGAAGTGGCGGCGGTCGTGCTTTTCGAAAAGCTCTGCCACCAGCATCGAAGTGGCGTGATAGTGGTAGTCGGCGGACAAATAGCCAATCGTGAGCTTCGATTTGGCGCTCGGAGAGCGAGTGGCTTGCTTTGACGCGGCGGCGGGCTGCAATTGCCGAACGGCCCATTGACGCGCGCAGCGCAGTTGTTGCTCGGCGGTCGTGCTCACGGGCAGGGCCAGAAAGACAAACGGCGAGACACCGGATGTGG
>JBBDYK010000048.1:0-8604 GCA_040901665.1 Pirellulales bacterium
ACAAATGGCAGCGCGCTTGCCGCCGGGAATGTCGCGCGTGGAAGCCGCCGTCCGGTTCGCGCTGTCGCATTCGGGCGTCGCCAGCGCGATCGTCGGGCTGGCATCGCCGGCCGAAGTGGCCGACGCCGTGCGATTCGTCGACGCTGGGTCGCTCGACGCGGCGCTAGTGTGCCGCTTAAATGGCAATTCCTGAAACGCACGCAACGCGCGGCCAGCCATGCCTCCAGACGAATCTACCTCCAGCGACGTGGCGGCCTTGACCACGCTCCAGCGGCGCTGCGTGTTGGCCGCGGCGTTCGCCGGCTGGATGTTCGCGGGCTTGCAGATTTCGCTGTTCGTGCTGGTCGCGCGGCCCGCGATGCGCGATCTGCTGCCAGGTGCCGACGAAGCCGACATCGGCGACTGGTTCGCCTGGTTCCAGTGCGCGTTCCTGTTGGGCGCGGCCAGCGGCGGCTGGTTGTTCGGTTGGCTGGGCGATCGCGTCGGGCGGACGCGCTCGCTGGCGGCCAGCATCCTCTGCTATTCGCTGGTGACAGCCGCGTGCGTTTTCGTGCACGATCCGTACGTGCTGGTCGCGTTGCGATTCGTTGCCTGTCTCGGTGTCGGAGGCGCTTGGCCCAATGCGGTGTCGCTGTCAGTCGAAGCGCTGCCGACGATGTCGAAGCCGCTCTTGGCCGGCTTGATGGGCGCGGCCGCCAATGTGGGCTTCGTGCTGCTGGGCGTCATCGCGTACTACTTCACGATCGGGCCGGATTCCTGGCGGTGGACGTTGTGGATTGGCGCGTCGCCGGCGGTGCTGGGACTCTGGGCGTTGCTGTGGCTGCCCGAATCGCCACGCTGGCTGGCCGGTCGCACGTTGCAGCCGGGCATGCCGACGGCGCAGCCGATGCGCGAAATCCTGCGCCCGCCTTTGCTAAGCCGCACGATCATCGGCATCTGCTTGGGCGCGATCCCCGTGATCGGCACGTCGGCCAATGCCAACTGGTTGATCCCCTGGGCCGACCAGGTAGCCAACCAACGCGCCAGCGCGGAGGATCTACCGGCTGACGGTGATACGGACGAAGCTCAGTTGCCGGAGGACGCGCCGGTCGCTTCGCCGCCGGCCAGCGATCCGCGGCGCAAGGCGGCGCAAACGCAAATCACGCGCTCCGGCGGCGCGATCGTCGGCAGCCTGTTGGGCGGTTGGATCGCCAGCCTGCTGGGTCGGCGCGTGACTTACTTCCTCATCAGCCTGCTGTCGCTGGGAATCAGTTCCTACATCTTCAACGTGCTCGACCCGTTGAGCCCGCAGTTTACGTTGTTCACATTCTTGTTGGGCTTCGTGGGCGTGACGTATTTCGGCTGGCTGCCGTTGTATCTCCCCGAGCTGTTTCCGACGCGCGTGCGCTCGACCGGCACCGGCGTCACGTTCAACTCGGGCCGCATCCTGGCCGCCGCCAGCGTGTTGGGCGCCGGCAGCTTGATGCAACTCTTCGGCGGCGACTATGCTCGCGTTGGCACGTTTACGGGCTTGATCTACGCGGCGGGCATGGTGGTCATCTGCTTTGCGCCCGACACGACCCGACAGCCGGTGGAGGATTGAGCATGCGCACGATTGGCATGATAGGCTTGGGCTTGCTCGGCTCGGCGATCGCCCAGCGGCTGCTGCAAGCCGGCTATGAAGTCATCGGGTTCGATCTCGATGCCGCGCGACGGCAAGCGCTCGTGACCGCCGGCGGCACGGCGGTCGCACGAGGCCAAGACGTTTTTGCGCAGTGCGACACGATTCTGCTGAGTCTGCCCAACTCGGACATCGTGGCGCAAGTGATGGCCGACGCCGCCTCCGATTTGCGCCCCGGCATGCTGGTGATCGACACCACCACGGGCGATCCGCAAGCGGCCGAGACGCTGGGCGCGCAACTGGCCGAGCGCGGCGTGCGCTATCTCGATGCCACCGTGGCCGGATCGAGCGCGCAAGTGCAGTTGGCGGACGTACTGGTGATGGTCGGCGGCGACGAGGCGGCGTTCACCGCGGCCGGCGCCGTGCTGGCGACCTTCGCGGCCGATGCGTTTCACGTCGGCCCCTGGGGCGCTGGCTCGCGGATGAAGCTGGTCGTGAACCTGGTGCTCGGGCTCAACCGGGCCGTATTGGCCGAAGCGCTCATGCTGGCCGAGTCGCTCGGGCTCGATCCGCGGCGAACCCTGGAACTGCTGCGAGCTTCGGCCGCATATTCCAAAGTAATGGACACGAAGGGGCCGAAGATGCTGGCCTGCGACTTCGCGCCGCAAGCTCGTCTGTCGCAGCACCTGAAGGACGTGCGCTTGATTCTGGCGACGGGCGAGCGAACCGGCGCGGCATTGCCGCTGTCGTATCTGCACCGCGAGTTGCTGGAGCGCGCCGAAGCCGCTGGTTTTGGCGATGCGGACAATAGCGCCATCATCGAAGCGTTTCGCGGCAGATGACCTCGTAACGCCCGAGATAAGTTCGCATGACGAGTCAATCCGCGCATCAGGTATCAACCTACCAGTTCGGCGACAGCGACCTGGCGGCGGAGCGTTTGCGGCGGCTGGCCGCGGTGTTCGAGCCCTCGTCGCGCGCGTTCCTGCAGTCGCTTTCGATCGCCGCGCCACGCGCGATCGCCGACTTGGGTTGCGGGCCGGGTTACACATCGCGGATGTTGGCGGAAGTGTTTCCCACAGCCAGGGTGCTGGGCATCGACAGCTCGCCGCAATTCGTGGCCATCGCCGAGCGCTCGCCCGCAGAACGCGTTTGCTATGCGGTTGCCGACGTCGCGCAGTCGCTGCCGAGCGGACCGTTCGATGTGATCTATTGCCGCTATCTGTTGACGCATCTGACCGAGCCGCTGGCGGCCATCGCACGTTGGAGCGAACGATTGCGGCCAGGCGGCCTTCTGTGCATCGAAGAGAACGACTCGATTCGCACCACGCAGCCGGCGTTCGCCCAGTACCTGGCGATCGTGGAAGCGATGCTGGCCGACGCGGGACAGAAGCTGTACGTGGGGCTCGATCTGGATCGGAATGCGACGGGCAAAAGGTTGCGGAAGCAATCGAGCCGCGTGGTGCCCGTCGGCGTCACGGAGCGGGCCGCGGCTGAGATGTTCCTGCCTAACCTGGCCACGTGGCGCGATCGGCCGTTTGCTCGCCAGCGTTACGCTGTCGAAGAGCTCGATCGGCTGCGCGATGACTTGCAGCGACTGGTTGACGAGAACTCGACCGTGCGTTCAATATCGTTTGGACTGCGGCGACTGGTGCTCCAGCGGACTGAACAGCACGATTGACAAGCGGAACGCGCGACACGATACGAGGCCGAAACGTCGCTGCGCCGCCAATGAATGGGAGAACGATTACGATGCGAATCGAAGTGGGCACGCTCCAAAGGCTGGAAGCCATCGCGCGGTTGTTCGAATCTTACCGCGTTTTCTATGGCCAGGCGTCCGACATTGCGCGGGCTCGGCAGTTCCTGCGCGAGCGGATGGCGGCGGGTGACTCACATATTCTGTGCGCCATCGACCAGGACGATTCCATGATCGGGTTCACGCAACTCTATCCTTGCTTCTCTTCGGTGAGCACGGCCCCGATCTGGATCCTCAACGATCTGTTCGTCGATCCGCAGGCCCGCCGCTCGGGCGTGGGTCAAAAATTGCTGGCGGCGGCGCGCGATCATGCCCTGGCCACCGGCGCCATTCGGCTGGAGCTGGCCACGGCCAGGTCGAACCACACAGCGCAGGGTCTGTACGAATCGCAAGGCTGGATCAAGGAGCAAGAGTTCTTTCGCTATCAATTGCCGGTGCCACGATGACACGCGATGGCCGGCGGGGTAGAGTAGCCCGTTGAGGAATTCGACGGGCTGCGACATCGCAGGGATGCAATGACAAACTAGCCCCGGCCCGCGGGGGTAGTTTGCGAGCCGTGCGGAGCTTTGCTTCGCACTTGGCGAGGTTGAAAAATGCTATGAAGGCGTTTTTCAACAGGCAAGTAGCGTGGTAGTTCCACGAGCAAGGAGACAAGGCAATGTTGCTGCGATTCGGGCTGGCGACGATCGTCTGCATGGCTTACCTGGCAAACATGGCAGAGGCGCACTTCATGTTCGCGCGCATCTTGCCGCCGGCCGAAGGGGGCCGTGCCTGCGAAGTGTATTTCAGCGAGTACGCTTCCGCCGGCGATCCGCGGTACGTCGAGAAAATGGCCGGCGGGCAATACTTCCTGCAAACCAGGCCCGGCGAGTTTCGACCGCTGGAAATGAAGCGGCTGGCCGACCGCTTGCGAGGGCACGTGCCGGTCGAAGGCACGCTGATGGTCGTCGGCCAGTTGGACTACGGCGTGTTGGAACGACCTGGACTGCCAAAGTTTCTCTTGCGGCATTACTCCAAGGCCGTGGCCGGCAAGGCCGACGAGTTGAATCGGTTGCACGCCAAGGGCGCGCCCCTGGAAATCATCGCCACATTCGAGGACGACGCCGTGCTGTTGACCGCGCTGCGCCAGGGCAAGCCGGTGCCGCAAGCGAAGTTCACCACCGTCGACGCCGATCTGGTTAGTGAGGAAATCGAAGCGGACAGCGACGGCCGCATACGCTTCGCGCCGCCAGCGCCAGGCGTATGGTCGGTGTATGTCGGCCATCTGGACAAGACACCGGGCGAGCATCGGGGCGACAGCTATCAGGAAGTCCGCGAGTATGCCACCATCGCGTTCCCTTGGCCGTTGGTACGCGAGGGCGCCGATGCCGAGGCCGTCAAATTGTTCGAGGACGCCTTGGCCGAGCGGGCTGCGTGGCAAGAATTTCCCGGCTTCACGGCCAAGATCGTGGCGGAGTTGGACGACCGCCCGTTCGAGGGCACGATCACCGTAGCCGCCGACGGCAGCGTGAGCGTCGACCTGGGCGAGGATCCCGTGCCCGCATGGTTGCAGGAGCAACTTGAGTCGATCACGATGCACCGCGCCGCCGGCCAGACACCCTCGGCCCAGCGGCCCAAACCGGTGCTACGTTTCGCCGACGATCATCCTGACCACCCGCTGGGCCCGCTCTTGGCGTTCGAGGGCGGGCACATGGCCACCAGCTATCGCGTCAAAGACCGGCAGATCACCAGCGTCAACCGCGTGATCGCGGGACAGAACATGACCATCACCATGCTCGAAAACGAAAAGAACGCGGAAGGCAAGTTCCTGCCGCGCTCCTACATCGTGCAATACTGGGACGAGCCAACGGGCCAACTGCTGCGCACCGAAACGGTGCAAGACCGCTGGCAGCGCGTCGGCGCGTTTGACCTGCCCACGCAGCACACCGTCAGCACTGCCAGCGGCGAGGGGTTCTCGGTGCGGACAGTTGCGCTGTCACAGCACAAGTTGACAGAAAAACAATAGGCTGCGGACAGCGGCCGCGGACGGCGCGATGCGCATTCGACTCACTGAGTCTGGTTGGGCGCTTCACGCTCCACGTTCGCCCGCGGGCTCACCCAGCGCGTGATCGCCTGGGCAAGAATCACGATCACCGAGGCGATCACGAACACGGTGAAGCCGACGTTCAGCACGCCTTGGACCAGGCGGTGGTTCAAACCGCCCAACTCCCAGCCGTCGCGAACCATGCGGGCGAAGGGGCCGGTGATCATCTGATAGCCGGCCGTCAGCGTGGTGGAAATGACGAAGCACATCGGCAGGATGGTCAGTGGGGCGTATCGTCCCCGGCCGTTGTTGATCATCACCGTCGTGACCACCGCCAGGGCGATCACCGCCAGCATCTGGTTGGCGATGCCGAACATGGGCCAGATCGTCTCGATCGAGCCGGTCCAGATCAAGCCGCCCCAGGCGATGGTGACGATGGCCGTCGACAGCACGGCGCCCGGCAGCCAATCGGTGCGATCGAAGGCCGGATAGACTTTGCCGAGCGCCTCTTGCAGCAAAAACCGCGCAATGCGCGTGCCGGTGTCGATCGTCGTGAGGATGAACAGCGCCTCGAACATGATGGCGAAGTGATACCAGTACTTGATGACTCCGCCGAGATCGACCGCGCCCCCCGCCACGCGGTGCATCGCGTCGCGAAAGATTTGCGCCATGCCAACCGCCAGCGTGACGGCGCCGCCGGTCCGCCCGCGCAAGCTCTCGCCGCCGACTTCCTGCTCGATGACGGCCAGGTTGTCGATGTCGGCCCCCATTTCCACGAGTCGCTCGGAATAGTTCGAAACCCTGGACAGATCGATGTTGATGGCCCAATAGTCGCCGGGCGGCAGCGAGGCGGCAGCGATCAACGCCATGATGCCCACCAGGCCTTCGATCAGCATGGCGCCATAGCCGATGGGGCGGATGTCGCTTTCCTTGCCGATCATCTTGGGCGTGGTGCCCGAGCTGACCAGCGCGTGAAAGCCGGAGATGGCGCCGCACATAATGCAGATGAAGCAAAACGGAAACAGCGCGCCCTCGAAATACGGCCCGCCGCCGCCGGCAAAGTAGTGGTTCACGGCCGGCGCTTCGAGCTTGGGATTGGCCACCAGCACCGCCGCAACCAACAGGGCCACCGTGCCAATCTTCAAGAAGCTCGATAGATAATCGCGCGGGCAGAGCAAAATCCACACCGGCAACACCGAGGCGACGAATCCGTACGCACAAATGGCCAGGATCGTCTGATCGCGCGACAACTGGAAATAAGGCTCCAGCAGCGAGCCGGGAATCCACGCTCCGGCGACCGTCACCGCCAGGACGAGCGCGGCGCCGATGGCCGAGGCCTCGACCACCCGGCCCTTGCGTATCTTGTACATATAGAGCCCGATCAGCAGGGCGATGGGCACGGTGCAAGCGATGGTGAAGGTACCCCACGAGCTGCCGGGCACGGCCTGCGTGACGCCGTCGGGCAGGGTGATCACGCCCTCGGAATTCGGGCGCAAAGGCGAATCGCCGCCCGAGGGCGGATCGTCATTTCGCGGCCGCGCAATCGTGAACGACTCGCCGCGCGTCATCGACGAGCCGTTGGCATAGGTGATGCGCGTGCCCTCGGGCAGCGTCGCGCGATCGTGCGTGGCGTTGGACGACAGCACGACTTCGCTGCTCTGGGGCAGCGCGAACTGCGTGCCAGCAGCCAGCTTGATCTCTTCGCCACCCAGCGCCTTGACCACCACCACTCCCAGTCCGGCCAGCGCGATGATGACGATGAACAGAATGGCCACCGACGCGGTGCCGCCGGCCAGCGATCCGATTTCGGCCCGCGCGATCTCGGCCAGCGAACGGCCGTTGTGGCGCACGCTGGCGGCCAGCACCAACATGTCTTGCACGGCGCCGGCCAGGCATACGCCCACCACGATCCAAATCAGCCCAGGCATGTAGCCGAACTGAATGGCGAGCACGGGCCCGATCAGCGGACCAGCGCCCGAAATCGCGGCAAAGTGATGCCCGAATAGCACCCACTTGTGCGTGGGATGATAATTCTGGCCGTCGTTGAAGCGGTGGGCAGGCGTGATTCGCGAGTCGTCGAGCACGGCCACCTTGGCGGCCAGAAATGCGCTATAGAAGCGATAGGCGATGGCCAGACACGCCAACACGACGATCAACAGCGGCATCGAGTTCACAGACGGCACCTGCGCGGCGTGAGAGCGACGAACGGCATCGCTATATGGTACCTCAGCCAACGGCAGAACAACAGAACGGGCGGCGAGAGTACGTTGGGTCTCTAGCCGCCCGGTGAGTTTACTTCACGCGTTCGCGTTGGGTTTGTTTAGAAGATGCCCAGCGCCATCAGGCTGTAGCGCACCGTCAAGCCGGCCACGACCACGGCCACCATGCTCATCAGCTTGATGAGAATGTTAAGGCTCGGGCCGCTGGTGTCCTTGAACGGATCGCCCACCGTATCGCCGACCACTGCGGCCTTGTGGGCATCGGTGCCCTTGCCGCCATGAGCGCCCGCTTCGATATACTTCTTGGCGTTGTCCCACGCGCCACCGGCATTGGCCATGAAGACGGCCAGACAGAAGCCGGTGGTGAGCGCTCCGACGAGCAATCCCATCACGCCAGCCACGCCCAAGATCAGACCAGTGACCACGGGAGTGGCCAAGGCCAACAGCGAGGGCAGGATCATTTCGCGCTGCGCGGCACGGGTGCTGATCGCCACGGGCGCCGCATAGTCGGGCTTTTCGGTGTAGTTCATGATGCCCGGCTTCTCGCGGAATTGCCGGCGGACTTCCTCGACCATACCCTTGGCGGCGCGGCCGACGGCCTTCATCGTCATGGCACAGAACAGGAACGTGCTCATAGCGCCCAGGAACGCACCGACCAAAACCTTCGGGTTCATCAACGACGCGTCGTAATAGCGCGTGAAGTCAGGCAGCGTCGCCTTGGCCACGGCCACCAGCGGCCGGTGGTTTTCGGCGATCACCAGGCCGGGCTCGTCGTCGACGGTTTCCTCGGCGAACATCGCGTCGGGCACCTTGATCGGTCCCTGGCGGAAGCCCTGGTATTCCTCGTCATTCCAGCCCGGAATCGTACGCTTGTCGCTGGGCAGAATCAGGTAGGGAGTGTGAACCTCCGCGTTCTTGACCTGCACCAGGAACTGATTGCTGACCTTGTAGAAGCCGGGCTCGGCGTCGGCTGCAATTACGTTTTCGCTCCAGCGGTCGAAGCCGATCC
>JBBDYK010000049.1:0-8591 GCA_040901665.1 Pirellulales bacterium
GCTCGTCGATGATGTCCATCTCCATCTTCACCGGATCGTCCTCGGCCAGCATCTTTGGACCCAGCACGAGGAAGCCGGTGGCGATCAGCCGGTCGGCATTGGTTTTCGGATCGGCCGCAAGCGGCGCCAGATCGCCGGCAATCTGGTCGGCTATGAACCGGTCGTACGGCAGATCGCGATTGAAAGCGTCGATCACCCAATCGCGATAGCGCCAGGCGTGAGCCATGGCCATGTTCTCGTCCATGCCATTGCTGTCGGCGTAGCGCGCCAGGTCGAGCCAGCGGCGGCCCCAGCGTTCGCCATAGCGAGGCGATGCCAACAGGCGATCGACCACCGTGGCCAGAGCATCGGGCCGGCTGTCGGACAGGAAGGCATTCACTTCTTCCACCGTAGGCGGCAAACCGGTCAGGTCGAAGGTCAAGCGGCGCAGCAGCGCGCGCCTGTGAGCTGGCGGCGCGGGCTGGAGCCCCTGCGCTTCCAAGCCTGCGAGCACGAAGTGATCGAGTGCACTCTGGGGCCAGGACGTGTTCTTAACCGCAGGGACAACCGGTTCCTGGGGTGCTTGAAACGCCCAGTAGCTGCGGTCTTCGTCCGTCAGCAGTGGCGGCTCGTCTTCAGCAGTCGATTGCGGCTGGGTGGGAGTTGAGGCATTTGGCCAAGGCGCGCCGGCGGCGACCCAGGCCGTTAGATCGGCGACCTCGCGCGGCGGCAGTTTTGTTTTGGGCGGCATTTCCACGACGTCGCCGTGCCGGATCGCGCGGATGAGCAGGCTTGCAGGCGCATCGCCCGGCTTGATGGCCGGACCGAGATCGCCCCCTCTGACCAGCGCGGCCAAGGAGTCGACGCGCAGGTTGCCCTCGCCGTCGGAGTCCGGGCCGTGACACTCGTGGCAGCGGGCGACGAGCACTGGCCGCACGCGCGCCTCGAAGAATTCGGCACTGGCGGGATTCTCACCGGCGAACGGCTCGGCGGCACGGCCCACGTGCGCCGGCACCACCAGCGCGGCGAGTGCGACGAGCAGTGGCCAGCAAGGGCGAGTCATGGCAGGCTGGGGTGGGTCGGCGGGGCGCATTCGGCGAGTACGGTCGCCCCATTGTACCCTCGAACGAAGCGCTTGTAATCCTCGCCTTGGAGCATACCATGGGGCAAACTCCCGACCAACCGCCGCCTTGTCAGCCTCGCACGCATGTCGCATTTCTCTTGGACGATCGACGGCAGCATTGTCGGCCTCTACCTGATCGGCACCATGATCGCCGGTCTGAGCGTACGCAAGTACGTGGGCAAGGTGGAGCACTTTCTGGTCGCCGGCCGCGAGATGGACGTCTATCTGGGCGTGGCCTCGCTGGCGGCCACCGAATTCGGCATCGTCACCTGCATGTACACCGCCGAGCTCGGCTACAACCACGGCTTCGGCGGCGCCGTGCCCGGACTGATCGAGGCGGCGGCCATGCTCATCATCGGCTGGACCGGGTTTTGCGTGCGACCGCTGCGCGACAGCGGCGTAATCACGATTGCCGAACTGTTCGAAACCCGCTTCGGCTCACGCATTCGCTGGCTCAGCGGCGTGGTCATCGTGCTGGGCGGATTGCTGAACATGGGCGTGTTTTTGCGCCAGGGTGGAGAGTTCCTGGTAACGGTCATCGGGTTCAACGAGGATTATTTGGAAATCACGATGACGGCGCTGCTGGTTGCGGTGGCGCTCTATACCATCGTCGGCGGCATGCTCAGTGTATTGATCACCGACTATTTGCAATTCGTGGTGATGAGCGCCGGGCTGTTGGCCGTGACGCTGGTGACGCTCTATCAGGTGCCCTGGAGCACGCTGGTCGAAACCGTGGAAGCGCACCACGGCGACGGCGGTTTCAACCCGTTCGTGAAGCCGGATCTCGGCTGGTCGTGGGTGATTTTCAACGGCATGTTGAACACGGCGGCCGTGCTGACCTGGCAGACGACCATCGCGCGCGTGCTGTCGTCCAAGGACACCAACACGGGACTCAAGGTGTATACGCGCACGAGCTTTTTCTTCGTGTGCCGGTTCGTGATCCCCGGCATCTGGGGCATCGCGGCGCTTGCGACGCTGGCGCCCGGCGTGATCGGCGACGGCAAAAGCGCGCTGGCCATGCCGACCTTCATGAGCACGCACGTGCCGGTGGGATTGATGGGATTGATGGTCGCCGCCATGTTGGCCGCGGACATGTCGACCGACTCCTCCTACATGCTCACCTGGGGCAGCGTGATCTATAACGACATTCTGGCGCCGTTTCGCAAATCGAAGTGGTCGGAGCGGCGCGGATTGCGCTGGAACCGTTCGATCATCGCGCTGATCGGCGTGTTTCTGTTGATCTTCGGCCTATGGTATCCATTGCAAGGAGATATCTGGACTTATCTGACCATCACCGGCACGATATACCTGTCGAGCATGTCCGTGTTGCTGATCGCCTGCTGCTACTGGTCGCGGGCGAACAACTGGGGAGCCGGCGCGGCCATTTTCTTCGGCGCCGCGTTTCCCATCAGCTACCTGGCGCTCGAGCTGATTCCCGCCACCACCGCGTTCGCGAAGTGGGTGGGGCCGAATTACGCGGGCATGGCAGGATTTGCTGGATCGGCCACCGCCATGATCGTGGGCTCGCTGTTGAAACCGCTGTTCGTGCGTCAGCCGAGCGGTCCCGAGGGAGGACCTTAGCAATGAGCCTTGTCTCGTTCTGGTACTGGCTGCTGATCGCCTGTCTGGTGTGGTATTCGACGATCACGGTATACGTTTCGGTGCGCGCGGTGTGGGACATTCGGGGAATGCTGGCGCGGATTCACGCGACCGGCGCGCCGCAAGAGCAGCCTGACGTCACGGACGTCGAATAGGCTCGAGCGGTGCCCGCCGGCGACGGGAACCCGGCTAATTTGAGTACTGCGCGGTTTTGACTTTGTCGGGCGTCTTCGATTCTTGACGGCCGAGTGAACGAGAGAGACGCCGCGAGATGAACATGCCGGAAGGATCGCGCGGACACGAGGCCGAGAGCGTGGCTGCCGCACCGCCCTCGCTCCGCACGACGTCGCGCTGGCAGAAGATCCTGAGCGGGCTGATCATCGGCTACGCGGCGCTGATCGTGGCGCTGTGCGCGTGGATGTACCTGCGCGGCGACGTCGGCGCGTTTGCGACGATCTTGCTGTTTGGTCCGCGCTGGCTGTGCGGCCTTCCTTTGCCAGTGCTAACGTTGGCGGCGGTCGTTTGGCGGCGCCGCATGCTGTGGGTGCTGGCTATCGCGGCAGTAGTGTTGGTCTTTCCGCTCATGGGATTCGAGGCGCACTGGCCCGCGCCGGCCGATGCGCCGGCGTCGTTTCGACTGCTGACGTACAACGTCGACCGCCGGGCCGCCGATATTGCGGGGCTGGCGCGGATGATCGGCGAGACGAAGCCCGACCTGGTCGTGCTGCAGGAGGGAGATTGGACGGCCGACTATCAATGGCCCAAGAGTTGGCACGCCATCGTGCAGGACGAGTTCATCGTGGCCAGCCCTTGGCCCCTGGTGAAGCAGCAGTTCCTGCCACACCCCGCTGCGCTCTCGACGAAGGTGGTCGTTCGCTTCCAGGTGCAAACGCCAAATCGGACGGTGCAGCTTTTTAACATCCATTTGCGAACGCCGCGGCGGGGGCTCGAGGCCATATTGTCGCGGCAGGCGGACGGCGCTGACGAGTTGCAGTCGGTGCTCGAGGAGCGCGCCGTGGAGTCGAGGACCACGAGCAACTGGATTGCCGGCTTCGAAGGATCGAAGCTGATTGCCGGCGATTTCAACATGCCGGTGGAGAGCGTGATTTTTCGTCGCGACTGGACGTGGCTCGAAAACTCCTTCAGCGACACGGGCTGGGGATTCGGCTTCACCAAGATCTCCGACGTGGGCCGCTTCAGCTACCGAACCCGCATCGACCACGTGCTTTACGATGCCGACTGGCAGTGCGTGCGGTCGTGGGTTGGCGAAGATCTCGGCTCGGACCACCTGCCGCTGTTTGCGGACTTTCGCTGACGGCGCGGCTGTAGGAAGTCCATGCCCACGCGAAAGGTACGACCATCGCACCAAGGCTCGCTGGAGACTATGCTAAGGTTCGATCGCGTGCGCCGTGCGTCGCGCGCGAAAGTGCCAAACGCCGCCGGTTGAATGATGGGATGAGCCGCTTTGCCTTGCTGGCGCGGCAATGGAGTGTCGCCAGTCTGACGCTGTTGTGGATGACCGCGCCGCCGGCGCGCGCGGTGGTTGTGTCAGCGTCGAACCTGGCGGTGACCGCGGTGACGCCGGGCGACGATCCGGGCTGGAACAACGTGGCGCTGCGCGGCGCGGCCAGCGCCGTTTACCTGGGAAATCGCTGGGTGCTCACCGCCGACCACGTCGGCGCGGGTTCGATTCAACTCTCGGACGGCCGTGTGTTGGACATGGTGCCCGGATCCGGCACGCAATTGACGAACGCGGGAATCGCCGCCGCCGGGGCACCTGACTTGCGGATGTTCCGCCTGGCCGACGATCCGGGGCTGCCGACCTTGCAAATCGACACGGTGCGACCACCCGCCGGGTCGCCGGTCACGATGATCGGCGCCGGACGCGACCGCGCCACGGGTCTCGATGGCTGGCATGTGACCGGAGTGGGCGTCAACACGGTTTGGACGCCGTCGGGGCCTCCCCTTGCGAATGTCCATGGATACTCGTTGTTGGACACGTTCACGAAGCGCTGGGGAATGAACGAAGTCGCCAGCAACCAGATCCTGATCAACAATACGACCGTCGGGTTTTCCACGCGCTTCGATCGTCCCGGTTTCGCATTCGAGGGCCAGGCGGTCACCGGCGACTCGGGCGGCGGCGTGTTCCGCAAGGTCGACGGCGCCTGGAAGTTGGTCGGCATCATGACCGCTCAACAATCACTGACCAACCAGCCGGCCGGCACGGTGGTGCCGGGCAACCTGTCGCAGATTGCCGATTTGGCCGCCTATCGCAGTCAAATCCTGGGATTGCTGACGCGCGCCGATCCGGCCTGGCAGAACCAACGCAACTATTTCGACGTCAATGGCTCCGGGTTCGTCAGCCCCTTGGATTACCTGGTGATTTTCAACGAGTTGATTCGCGCCAATTCTCACGCGTTGGTTGGCAGCCCGGCCACGACCCGCCAATACTATGATGTCAACGGCGACGCGATGGTCAGTCAACTCGATGCGCTGCGGATCATCAACGCGCTAACCGCCGGCAGCGCCAATCCTCCGTCGGTCGTGCCGCTGGCGTCAGACACGCACTTCATACCGGAGCCGTCGACCGGTGCGCTGGCATTTGGTGGCCTGCTGCTTGCGGTGGCGCGATGCTTGAAGATCGCGCGCCGCGGGCGCGCAAAATAGCGGCCAGCCGCACGATACGACTGGCCGCTGTTGCATTCGACACTTTGGCAGAGGGCTATTTGCCGCCCGCGGCGCCGGCTGCCACTGGCGAGTGCTCGTCGAGAAACAGTTCCAGATCGCCGATGAACTTGGGCGAGCTGAAGGCGGTCATGTGGTCGGCGCCGTCGATGACTTCAACCGTCAGGTTGGCCATCACGGGGGCCAGCTCGTCGACGCCCACTTTCAGCGGATCGTCGCTGCCGATGAGCGCCAGCGTGGGCACCTTGTTCGATTCGAGCTGCGTGGCCGTGACCGTTACGCTGCGAAGGCCGCGGATGCAGGCCGACAGCGCCTTGGGATCGTTGTTGGCCATGATCATCTTGTTGACGAACTCGATCTCCTGGGGCTGCGGCTTGGGGCGATTGGCCGGGGTAAGCTGATCGATCAAGGGGCCGATGCCCTTGCCCGCGTCGAGCGAATCGGCCAATAGCGACATGAATTCGGTGCGCTCATCGTTGGCTTTCGACCAGCCGGCGCCGCCCAGCGTGGCCGTCACCACGCGATCGGGATGGTTGTTCACCAGGTAATTCGTGAGGAACCCGCCCATCGAATAGCCCACGACGTGCGCCTTGGCAACGTTGAGGCGGTCCATCAAGCGGAGCACGTCGTTGACCATCTCGGGTCCGTACTGTTGCGGATCGTGCGGCTTGTCGCTCTTGCCGTGGCCGCGATTGTCCAGCGCGATCACTTGATAGTCTTGCTTCAACTTGGAAAAAATGCCGGGCAACTTCCACTGCATGTCGATGTTGGCGGTGAAGCCATGAATCAGCACGACCGGCTCGCCCTCGCCCTCGACCACGTAGTGAATCTTGACGCCGTTGGAGTCGAAGTAGGAGTCTTCGGCGGTGGCATGCGTTGCCACCAGGAATAGCGTGGCCAGCACCAGCAGAGTTGCCATGCGACGAAACATTGCGGGATCCTTAAAACAGCGAGGTGATGATCGGCCCTGCGCCCGGCCGCATCGCGATGTGCCTGACCGGCGCGCCACGCTCTCTAATGTACGCGTGGCAGGTAGAGAACTCAAGCTCGCTCGGGCGGCGCTTGCGGAGCTTCGCAGCCATGCGCCAGGAATCAGCGCCGACCGATGTGTGTCCAGTGATTGCTAGCGTTTGGCGGCAAATGTCAGGCCCATGTCGAGCGCCGCCACGAGCTCATCGATCTGGTCGGTGGTCGCGTTCAGGTGGGGCCCGAGGCGAATCACGTTGCCGTACAGACCTCCTTTGCCGATCAGGACTCGCTGCCGCCGAGTTTCCTCGAACACGTCGAGCACCGCTTGTGGCGCGGGTTCCTTGGTCTTGCGATCGGTGACCAGTTCCAGGGCCTGCATCAGCCCCATCCCGCGCACGTCGCCCACCAGCGGATGTTTTTCTTGCAGCGCTTCGAGCTTCTTGCGCAGATAGGCTCCCACGATGCGGGCGTTGGTTTTCAGGTCGTCGTCCTCGATCACTTGCAGCGTGGCCAGCGCGGCCGCCATCGACACCGGATTGCCGCCGAAGGTGGCGAAGGACGTGACCGGATACTTGTCGGCCACTTCGGGTGTGGCGATGGTCAGCGCCACCGGCGCGCCGTTGCCCATGCCCTTGGCACTGGTGATCATGTCGGGCTCGACGTTCCAGTGCTCGATGCCGAACCATTTGTCGCCGGTGCGGCCCCAGGCGGTTTGCACTTCGTCGCAGATGAACAAGCCGCCGTACTTGCGGGCGATGGCCACGGCCCGCTCGAAGTAGCCTGGCGGCGGCACGATGTATCCGCCGGAGCCGAGAATTGTCTCCGCCAGAAAGGCCGCGATCTCGCCGGTCGTGCAAGTGCGAATCAGCTCCTCGATATCATCGGCGCATGCCAGCCCGCACTGGGGATACTGCAAGTGGAACGGGCAGCGATAGCAATACGGCGCGTGTGCATGGACGATGCCGGGCACCTGCGCCGGCAGGCGCTTCCACGGCGCCTGGCCCGACGCTGCCAGGGTGCCGGGCGCGCGACCCGAATAACTGTGACGCAAGGTGACGATTTCGGAGCGTCCGGTAGCATGCTTCGCGGCGGCGATGGCGGTTTCATTGGCTTCGGTGCCGCTGGACGTGAAGAAGCTTTTCTGCAGTTTGCCGGGCGCGATTTGTGCCATCCGCTCGGCCAGATTCGATTGTGGCTCGGTGACGTATAGCGTGGAGACGTGCGAGAGCCGATTGACCTGGTCGACGATGGCCGCCACGACGCGTGGATTGGCGTGCCCCACGCTAACGGTCAGGACGCCGCCCCAGGCATCGAGATAGCGATTGCCCGCGTCGTCCCAGACGTGCATCGCTTCGCCCCGCACGAGCGTCAAGGGCTCATCGTAGTAGGTAGCGACCGCGGGAAACAAGTATTCCCGCTGCTTCTTGACCGAATCAGAGACGCTCATGGTTGGTGCCCTCGCATTTGGGTAGTCTAGCAGCCTGTTGATTTCGTCAACAGACTGCTATGTCGCATGGACGCGACGACAAAATAGCCGTGGCGCGCCGCGGCGGTTTTGCGAGCCGTGTGGAGCTTTGCTTCGCACTTGGCGAAATTGAAAAGTGCCACGATGGCATTTGCAACGGACAGTTAGAGCGGCACTGGTGGATTGCAAGCGGCCGCCAACGCTTCACAGCACGGCTCGCTGGTGTCACTTGGCACCGCCAGCCAGGACCGCTAAACTGCGCCGCGCTTCTTGCCTATGAGTAACAATTCAACCGCGAGTTTGTTCGTCGAGGGCCGCGTCATGCTCCATCTGGCCAAGCAGATCGATGAAGCCGTCGGCGAAATCCGCAAGCACTGGCAAGGCGTACCCCGAGTGGGGATTATCCTAGGCACGGGGATCGGCCCGCTGGTCGAGGAAATCGACGAAGAAGCGTCGATCGAGTACGAGTCGATTCCGCACTTCTTGCGGTCGACGGCCACGGGCCATCGCGGCCGGCTGGTGTGCGGCTCGTTGGCCAACGTGCCGGTGGTGGCCATGGAGGGACGCTTTCATGCGTATGAAGGCTATGGCATGCAGCAGATCACGCTGCCTGTGCGCGTGATGAAAGCGCTGGGGGCCGAGCTGTTGATCGTCACCAATGCCTGCGGCGGCATGAATCCCAACTATGCCCGCGGCGACATCATGTTCATCGATGACCACATCAACCTGATGGGCAGCAACCCGCTGGTAGGCATCAACGACGACACTCTC
>JBBDYK010000050.1:0-8580 GCA_040901665.1 Pirellulales bacterium
TTCCAGCATGTGTAGGGCCTGGGTCTCGTCCGGCGCGTGGCCCAAGATGCGAGCTAAGGCCTGGCTCGCCGCCAATCGCAGCGGGGTGGGACTGGCCTCGGAGACCAGCGGGCCGAGCATCTGCGGAACCGACTGCAACGCCGAGAGTTGTCCCAAGAGCTCGATCGCTTGCGTCTTGAGCGTCACATCGGGTGTTTCCAGCACTCCCAGCAAGGGCTCAATTGCTTGATCGCCCAGGTAGATCAACACTTGCTTCGCAGCGGCGTGCTCGGCGGCACGATCCGGATCGGCAAGAATCGCCACCAAAGGCGCCACGGCCGATTCGCGGGCTCGCAGCAGGTCGAGCACTGACTGTTCGCGAACTCTCGCACTGGGGTCGGTTAGCTTCTGAGCCGTGGCAACGAGTCGCTGAGAATCGCGCCGATAGGCCTCGGCCGAGGCCATCCAGTCGTCGATCATCGGGCCCAGGGTAGCGCTTAGTTCGGGATGACGCGCCAGCGCGAGCAGTCGAGCAGGATTGGTGCTGTCGACCAGCGCGGCTTTGGCCGCCGGGTCGAGATTGCTCTGCCCCAACTGATCCACGAACGGCTTTGCCTGGGCGGCGTGGTCGAGCGCTACCAGAATGTCGATCGCGCGCAGCAGTTGCGCCGGCGTTTGCGGCTTCCAATCCAGGATAGCCAGCACGGCCGGATCGGTCGGCGCGGCCGGCTCGGCGCCTGGCGCCGGCTTCGCGCCGGGAGCGGCCGGTCGCGCAGTGGCCGCGGGGTCGGCGTCGGCGCCAAATACGTCGATCGAATCTCCAAAGGCGGGTGTATCGGTCGGCTCGTCAGCAGCCGGATCCGCAGCAGCGTCCATCGCTGCGTCGTCCGCCGCAGCGTCGGCGTCAGGGGCGGCGGCATCCTCCGGCGGAGCGCCGAATGGATCGTCCTCTTGTGCCCACGTGCGGGGAGCAAGTAAACCTGGCGCCGCCAGCAAGCCGATCAGCAGGGCCGCGCACAGCAGCCGGGAGTAGAGATGAAAGGTTGCACGCATGTCAGTCACCAACGAAGTTCGAACCATCGAGCTTGAAACTCGCGATGCACGATCCGGTAGGTCCGTCAAACGCCAGTCGCATCCAGCTTTTGTTTCCAATGTTGCACTTGCGCCGCCACTTCCGCCGGCGCCGTTGACCCGTAGCTGACGAACGCGCCGACGGCGCGATCGACTCCCAACACTTCTCGCAGACTAGTGTCGAGGCTGGCATCCACTGCCTGAAACTCGGCCAGCGACAAGTCGCTCAAACGCACGCCTCGGTCGAGCGCCTGGCGCACCAGCTTGCCCACGACTTCGTGCGCCGTGCGCTGCGCCACGCCTCGTCGCACCAGGGCCTCCATCAGCGTGGTGGCGTCCAGATGCCCGCGATCCAGCCGCGCGGCGATGCTCGATCGTTTCAGTTCGGCGCCGGCCACCAGCGGCGCCGCCAGTTCCAGGCAGCGGTTCACCGTGTCGAACGAATCGAACAGTCGCTCCTTGTCTTCCTGCAGGTCGCGGTTGTACGCCAAGGGCAACCCCTTGATGAGCACCAGCAGCGAAGTGAGGTTGCCGATCACTCGGGCCGTCTTGCCGCGCACCAGCTCCAGCACGTCGGGATTCACCTTTTGCGGCATGATGGACGAGCCGGTGCAAAAGGCCTGCGGCAGCTTGAGGAAATCGAATTCGCTGGTCGTCCATAGCACCCATTCTTCGGCCCAGGTGCTCAGGTGCTCGGCCAGCATGGTGAGCACGAAGGCGAACTCCAACGCGAAGTCGCGGTCGCTCGACACGTCGATGCTGTTGGCCGCTACGCGGTCGAACTCCAGCCGCCGCGCCACATCCTGGCGATCGATGGGCAGACTGCTGCCGGCCACGGCGGCGGCGCCCAGCGAGCATTCGTTCGTCCGTCGCCGGCAATCGGCCAGCCGGCCCCGGTCGCGCTCGAGCTTCTCGCAGTAGCACAGCCAATAGTGCGCGGCCAACACCGGCTGTGCCCGTTGCATGTGCGTATAGGCGGGCAGGATCACTCCTTCGTCCGCATCGGCCCGGCCAACAAACGCCCGCTGCAGCGCCAGCACGCGGGCGTCGATCTGGTCGATGGCGTCGCGCACCCACAATCGCAGGTCGGTTGCCACTTGATCGTTGCGGCTGCGCGCGGTGTGCAACTTGCGGCCCACGTCGCCCAGCCGGTCGATCAATGCCCGTTCGATGTGCATGTGGATGTCCTCCAACTCGATTTCGAATTGGAAACGTCCCTGCTCAATTTCCTGGCGGATATCGGCCAGCGCTTGCTCAATCTGTTGGCATTCATCGGGCGTGATCAGACCAACGTGGGCCAGCATTTGGGCGTGGGCGATCGAAGCGATGATGTCATGCGCGTAAAGGCGGCGATCGAAGCTCACACTTTCGGTGAACTCCTCGACGCGGCGATCGGTCGCCTCTTCAAATACTCCGCCCCAAGCCTTCTTTGCCACATGGCCTCGCTAAAGCAGCCTAACGGCCGGGTCAAAAATGCCAACGGACTTTCGTCAACGTATTTACTGTAAATGGCTTACGACGAGGTGTCAACGAACCGATCGGCCCTGCTCAATGCCGCTCCACGGCCCCCGACATGGAACGCGGCCGGCTGGCGCGAAAATAGCGATTGCCCACCGGATTGGCAGCCGGTTTCCCGCCAGACTTCTGGGTCTGGATGTTTGCGGCGGCCTCCCCGGCTGCTGTAGGATGACGCACTTTCGGCCCCAAGCTACTAAGAACCAGGCAGGATCCGTCGATGGCAAATCTCCAGGGAAAGACGCTGTTTATCACCGGCGCCAGCCGCGGCATCGGCAAGGCGATTGCATTGCGGGCTGCCCGCGACGGCGCGAATATCGTAGTTGCCGCCAAGACGGCCGAGCCGCATCCCAAGCTCGAAGGCACGGTCCACAGCGCCGTTGCCGATCTGGAAGCGGCCGGCGGCAAGGCCATCGCCTGCATTACCGACATTCGCTTCGAGGAGCAGGTTCAAGCGGCCGTCGACAAGGCCGTGACGACTTTCGGCGGCATCGACATCCTGGTGAACAATGCCAGCGCCATCTCGCTGACCGGTACGCTGCAAACCGACATGAAGCGCTACGACCTGATGCACGGCATCAACACGCGCGGCACGTTTCTGACCTCGAAGCTGTGCCTGCCGCACCTGCTGAAGGCCGCCAACCCGCACATTCTCAACATCTCGCCTCCGCTGCTGATGGAATCGCGATGGTTTGCCGGTCACGTAGCCTACACGATGGCCAAGTTCGGCATGAGCATGTGCGTGCTGGGCATGGCCGCCGAGTTCGAGGAGCAGGGCGTGGCAGTCAATGCGCTGTGGCCCCGCACGACCATTGCCACCGCGGCCGTGCGCAACCTTTTGGGCGGAGATGAAATGGTGCGTCACAGTCGCAAGCCCGACATCATGGGCGACGCGGCTCACGCCATCCTCACGCGCAACAGCCGCGAGACCACCGGCAACTTCTTCGTCGACGACGACGTGCTGCGCAGCGCCGGGGTGACCGACTTCGAGCAATATGCCGTCGAACCGGGCGCAGGGCTGCAGCCCGATTTCTTCGTGTAGATGTCGCAAACGAAGGGCTGTTGGCAACATGCCGGCGCGATCCGGCGACCGCGAGCAACTCAGCCGCTATAGCCACCAACTCAGCAGCGCCAGCCCGATAAGAATCGCGGTCATGAACAGCACGATCATCGTGCCGAGCCGCGCCGCATGGGCCAGAATCGGCTGCATTTGCTCGTGGCGCGTGGCGGAATAGACCAGGCTGATCGCCACGATCAGCGGTAGCGAGTACCACATCAGGTTCACTTGGGCCAGCGGCAAAAGCAAGTTGTGCATATCAAGCTCCCAATGTGCGCGCACGCCGACGATGTTATCCGCCGGAACTTTCGGCCGGTTCGTCGTCGTCCTTCTTGCGCGGCGATTGCTCGTCGGGCTCCAGCCGCACGGGGCCTCCATACGCATCGTAGACGGCCAGCACGTTCAGCAACCCGGCGACCATCGTATAGACCGTCCCCAGGTCGAGCTGTCGGTTGAGTCGCTTCCACAGCTCGTTGAGCGCGGCGATGTCGACCGGCGGCGCCATCACTCCGCCCAGCAGCGGCTCGCGGCCGCTGCGCACCAGATACGTCTGCACTAGCGCGGGCAGCGCAGGCAAGCCCACGCAAACCTGGCACAGATAGGGCAATCGCTTGTCTCCTTCCACCCAAGAGGCATACACGGCTCGTCCTTCGCTGATGAACAGCCCATAGAAAAACGTGCTCAGGATGGTCACCATGAATAGCACGCCTTTGCGCGTGCGGCCCTGGTAGATGTGGCCCAAGCCCGGCACCAGCCAACCGAGGATGGCGGCCACGATCGGATCTTTCAGGTCGATCACTTCTTCCGGCGGCAGGCTGGATTCGACGACGGCGGCTTTTGACACTGCGGGGGTAACCTCGGGCGACACGCTGGGTGGGATCGGAGCCTGTACCCATTCTACCGATCGACGCGGTCGGTGCCAGATCAGCCCAGCGAGCGCAAAGCCTGGGGCATGTCAGCGTTTCGCCGCTGCTTGCAGAGGGTGGTCAACGGCCCAGCCTAGCGCTTGGCCGCAGCCACGATCGAGCCGCCCGTCGTCACGACCCCCAACTCGTGAATCACCGAGTCGATCAGTTCCGGGTCGATCTGGCCCAGGTTCTGGCCGGCGCCGGCCAGCAGAGCCAGGTCGGCCAATTGCTGGACCCGGCGGGGAATGCCGCCGCTTTGCTCGTGCAGTCGGGCCAGCGCCGCTTCGCTGAACACCGTGGTCGAGCGTCCCGCCCGGGCCAACGACGATTTGACGAACGCGGCCGTCTCGTCGTCTTCCCAGCCGTCGACGTCGATCCGCAACTCGGCGAGGTCCAACAGTCGCGCACCGAGCCGGCCGATGCGCGACGGCTTGGCCGCCAGCACGATCGTGATCTGCGCGTTGCGGTCGGCGTTGATCTGGGCCAGCCGAGCCACTTCGATCAGCACTTCCTCCTGCGCCTCGTCGGCGTCATCCACCAGCAACACCGTCGAGAGCTGTTGATATCGATTGGCGATCAGGTGATCGACCACCGTGCGCGCGAGCGTGAACTGGCTGGCATGCGGTGAGACTTCGACGCCCAATCGGCCGGCGGCCAACCACAAGAACTCGTGCAGGTCGACGCCCGCCACGTTCAACAGGGCCGAATGCGTGCGCACGCGGGGCAGTTGCCGCGCGAATACTTCGAGCAACATCGACTTGCCGCTGCCACTGGTGCCCACCAGCAAGCCGAGCGTGCGATGCTCTTCCACCAGAAAGTGCAGCCGCGCAATCGCTTCCTCTTGCGCCAGTCCTTGATGGAAGCAACGGACATCGAGACTGGCTCGAAACGGCGACTCGCCGAGTCCCCAGTAAGATAGGTACATAGCGGTTCTCGCGCTGGCATAGCCTGCTAGCTGGCACGCGGCGTGCGTACCATTGGGCATCGTTGGTTTCTTCGGTAGAATTGCGCGGATCGCTTGAATCAAACCACTTTGTTCGCGCATCGCCGCCAGCCCCAATCTGCTGCTGGCGCTCACCGAGGTCGTCGATGTCAGACCGCTTTTTTGTTGAGGCGCCGATCGATGGCGCCCGGGCGAGCCTCATCGGCCATGAAGCGCATCACTTGGCGCATGTGATGCGCGCGAAACCGGGCGATTCGGTTACGTTGTTCGACGGCAGCGGCGCCCAGTTCGAGGCGCGCGTCGAGTCCGTCGGCCGCTCCGAAGTCGTGCTGGAAGTGCTGGCGCGCGAAGCGGTGACGCGCGAGTTGCCCCTTTGCGTGACGCTGGGCGTGGCACTGCCCAAAGGTGACCGCCAACGATGGCTGGTGGAGAAGGCTACGGAATTGGGCGTAGCGCGACTGGTGCCGTTGGTGAGCGAGCGAGCGGGCGAGCATCAATCGGAAGCCTCGTTGGGCCGCTTGCGACGCGCCGTGGTCGAGGCTTGCAAGCAATGCGGCCGCAACCGGTTGATGGAAGTGGCGCCGCAGCAGACGCTGCCGTTGTTCCTGGGTGACCAACGGCCAGACGCGCTGCGCTGGTTCGCTCAGCCTGACGGAGCCGCGATTGGAGAATTGCTGCGCGAACTGCCCAGCGAACTTCCGTCCAGCGTGGCTATCGCCATCGGACCCGAGGGTGGATTTACCGCCGCTGAGGTTGCTGCGGCCGTCAATTGTGGTTGGCAGTCCGTCGGCTTGGGCAAGCGCATACTACGCATCGAAACGGCGGCGCTGGCCGTCGTCGCGGCGCTGGTTGCGCATCTCGAAGCCGGTTAACGGCGACTACTTTGTTTCGCTATCCGCTGCGCGCGTGATGCGGCCGAAGAGTTGGCCGCCGTGATTGCCGCCGCTCCAGGTGCCGGCGTATTCGTCGTCGTGCACGAGCACCCGCGAGTTGAACGTTCCCAGGCCGGGCACCAGCACGTTGTCGAGCGTGATGACGGGCGTGTCGCCGGCCCACTTCACCTCCAAGGCCAAGGGGAGCGTCACGTCGCGCTCGCCGTATTGGATGCGGGTTTCGAAGGACCACAGGCCGTTTTTCAGCTTGTGGACCTTGCCCAGCGTGTAACGGTCTTCGGCCAGCGGTTTGTCGACACCCATCTCCCGCGTGGTGAAGCGGCCGACCAGCGTCGCGCCGGACATCGTTTCGGCGAATTTCTTTTCGAGCTCCTCTTGAGTCGGGGCCGGTTTGGCTGGCTCCTCGGCGGCCGCAGCTTGGGCGAATGTCAATTGAAGCGTCAATACGAGACAAGCGAATGCGGATGACAAAAGGCGCGTCATGGCAAGTTCCTCTTCGCAGTAATGGTGAACGTCGATACGCTGCCGGCCGCGGGTGCGCCAGGCGTGCTCCCGCGACGCCCGCATTCTAGCAATCTCGCCAGGTGCGAAGCAAAGCGTCGCACGCATTCGTGCTAGCCGGACTCGGCGGGCGATTCGAGAATGCTCCCGCTACCGAACGATCTCGTTGAGATAGCTCACCGCCGCGCCGATCTCGTGCTGCGGATCGTCGGCGTCCTGGCGAGCGATCGTAAAATAGCCGCGGTAGCTGACGTTTTCCAGCGCGCCCAGTAGCGCTGGAAAATCGGCCATCCCTCGCCCTAGCGGCACTTCCAGACCGCGACCCCGCGCTCGATCGCGCACGCCATCGTGAGCGTGGACGTGCAGAATACGCTCCCCCAGCGTTTCGACCACCTCCAAGGGCGAGAGGCCATTGACGATCAGATTGCCAGGATCGAGATCCACGCCGATCGCATACGGGGGAAGCGCGTCCAGCAAGCGGGCCAGATCGGCGCCGCTTTCCGTCCCGGTTTGAGCGGCCAGCGTGGCGCCGACGTGTTGCCCAAAGCGGCCGAGGTCCGCCAGCGCCTCCATCAGGCAGGTCCACGCCGGACCGCTCGATTCGGCGGGGACGCATCCCACCTGGTTCACGACCACCGGCGCTCGAAGCTCGGCGGCAAGCTGCATGGCGGCTTTGGTTGCGGCCACGCGTTTGTCGATCTCATGGGCGACGTCGTAACCGCGCCGCGTGCGAAAGCCCACCGCGGCCACACGTAGATCGTGCTCTTCCAACAGGCGCCGCACCTCGCGCAAGCCGGTTTGGCCGAGATCGTGCGGGCGCAACTCACCGCGCGCGTCGATCTCGACGCCGCTGGCGCCTAGACGCGCCGCGGCCGCCAACGCCTGGCGAAACGGCAGCCGCAGGCTCGAAAGTTGGATGCCGATCTTCAATGCTGGCACAAAAGGATCCTCACGCAGTGATAACCGTAGTGATTGTAACGGTCTGGCAGGGTGCGCCCATCGCATCTGCGCAATCGCGTCGGGCATAATAGTAGAAGCCGGTCGCCGCGCAGCGTTCGTCCCGCGTGCGCCATCGACCATGATTCGGATTGTCTTGTTCCTGCAGATGCCGCCATGACCACGGTCCGTGACGTCGCTCAATTCCTCGAAGCGTTTGCCCCGGCGCAGTTGGCCGAAGCGTGGGACAACGTGGGCTTGTTGGTCGGCGGTAGCGAGCAACCGGTTGAGCGCGTAATGACCTGTCTGACGATCACGCCCGACAGCGTCGCCGAAGCCGTGCGCACGGGGACCAATTTGATCGTGAGCCATCATCCACTGCCGTTTCGCCCGCTCAAGCGACTCACCAGCGAAACGCCCGATGGCCGCCTGCTGTTGGCATTGATCGAAGCCAAGATTGCGGTATACAGTCCGCACACCGCCTTCGACTCGGCCGAGCAAGGCATCAATCAGCGGTTGGCCGACGGCCTGCGACTGAGTAACATCGCGCCGCTGGTGCCGGGCGAGGCGCCGGGATCAGGCTCGGGACGTTTTGGCCGCTTGACGGCGCAACTCACGTTGGCCGAGCTTGCCGCTCAGGTCAAAGCACTTTTGAACATCGAGCACGCGCAAGCCGTCGGCGCGCTCGAGCAGCCGGTGCGAGCCGTCGCCGTGGCCTGCGGCAGCGCCGGCGAGTTTTTGGCCCCGGCTCACGCTGCCGGATGCGACGTGCTGGTC
>JBBDYK010000051.1:0-8546 GCA_040901665.1 Pirellulales bacterium
CGCCGGTTTTTTTGCGCGCATCCGGCCGGCAGTCTCGCGTCCGCAAGCAAGCGAATCGGCCGCAAACCTCACCGCGATTTGGCCGAAGGCGTCCCCGTGAAGTAGAATCGAGCTATGGGTCGATTCCTGGCAATACGGCGCGCGACGGCTGCTGTCCGATGGGCTAGCTGCGCGCTACTGCTCTTGCTAGTCGCTCCAGCAGTGGCGCAAGTCGAACTGCCCGGCCCGTCCGATGCTCCGCGGTCGATCGCGGTCGCCGGGCCGGCGGCGCGTCAACCGGCCGACTACAAGTCGACGCACTTCGAGCTGCACACCGATCTGCCGGCCGACGAGGCCCGCAAGCTGCTGAATCGCCTGGAAGTGATGCTGCGGCTGATCTCGAAGTACTGGGGACAGCCCTGCAGCAGCACGATCGAAATGTACGTGGTCAAGGATCTGGCGAACTGGCCCGAGGGCTCGCTCGATTCGGTGGGCCGGGCGAAGATCGCCGAGGATGCCGGCATCACGCTGGTCGAGACGCTCAACCGGGGCGATGAGCTGGTGGCGGCCAAAGCGGTGGTCTATGCCATCGCCGATCGCGGCACGCCGCAGCACGAGGCGGTACACGCCTATTGCGGGCAAACGTTCGGCCGCGTTGGACCGCTGTGGTATGCCGAGGGCATGGCCGAGCTGGGCAACTATTGGCGTCCCGACGACGCGAGCGTCGAGTGCCCTGACTACATCCTCGAGTACCTTCGCGCGAACCGACCGAAGCCTTTGCGGGCGATCCTGGGCGAGGAGGTCGATCGGCCCGGACGTCCGGCGGCCGCTACCGGCGACTCGTGGCAGAACTATGCCTGGCGCTGGGCCCTGTGTCACATGCTGGAGAACAATCCCAACTACGCCGAGCGCTTTCGACCGCTGGGCCTGGGATACCTGACCGGCCAGAACGTCAGCTTTCTCGACGCGTTCGGCTCGATGATGCCCGAGCTGGCGTTCGAGTATCGTTTTTTCGTGTCGCACGTGGGCAACGGCTATCGCGTGGATTTGTGCGCCTGGGACTGGCATCGCAAGTTCGACCAGCCGCAAGCCGCGCCCATCGTTTCGCGAATTGCGGCGCGGCGCGGATGGCAGCCATCGGGCGCGATCGTGTCGCCGGAAGTTGCGTATGAGTACAGCGCCGGCGGGCAGTGGTCACTGGGCAAGGAAGCGGCGAACGTCACGGCCGATGGCGGCGCCGACGGCGCGGGACGGCTGGAAGGCGCGATCCTGTCGGACTATCAACTCGGCGAACCATTTCCGCTGGGTGCAGCGGGCACGTTTCAGCCGCCGGCTGCGGGGCAACTCTATCTGCGCTGCCGCGACGATTGGAGCGCGCTGGCCGACAACCGGGGCAACCTGCGCGTGCGCATCAAGCGCGCCGACAAGGGCCCGGCATTGCCGGGGCCGACAAATTGCGGGGATGTCGAGGAAGCGGACGAGTAGCAGAAAAACTGCCTGCGCCGTCCAGCCGCTCCGCCAGCCGCCGCGTGGCGGCAGACTCCGGTTTCAGCCCTGCCGATGGCAAGCTACAATTGCTTGGCTATCGACTTGCCCCTTGCCCTCCGCCTGGACCTCTGCTCGCTCGTCACGCCTCATGAAGCTTGCTTTCAGTTCCAATGCGTACATGCACTTCTCGATCGAGCGGACCATCGAGAAGATTGCCAGCCTGGGCTATACCGGGATTGAGATCCTGGCCGACGTGCCGCACGCCTGGCCGGCCGGCTTGCTGGAGGAGCGCAAGGAATCCATCCGCCGGCACTTGGAAAAGCACCGGCTGGAGATCTCCAACGTCAACGCCTTCATGATGAATGCCGTGGCCGATCCGCGCCAGCCTTATTGGTATCCCGGCTGGACCGATCCCGATCGGCACTATCGGGCCATCCGCCGCGAGCACACCAAGCGGGCGTTGAAGCTGGCCGCCGAATTGGGGGCGCCATCGATCACGACCGAGCCGGGCGGGCGACTCACGCCGGAGCGCGATTGGCACGAAGCGGCGCAAGTTTTTTACGACGAGTTGATGCCCTGCATCGAGGTGGCCGAGCAAGTGGAGGTGTTGCTGCTCATCGAGCCCGAGCCGGATCTGATGATCGAACGGTTCGAGGAGTACTTGGAATTCATCAAGCGGATCGACTCGCCTTGGGTGGGCTTGAACTTCGACGTGGGCCACGCATTCTGCGTTCACGAGGATCCGCAGGATTGGGTGGCCAAGATGCAGAAGCACACGCGGCACTATCACTTCGAGGACATCGCCCCGACGCGCGTCCACCGGCACTTGATCCCGGGCCACGGGGCCATCGATTTCGAGGCCACGGTGCGCGCCATTGCCGCGAGCGGCTATGATGGCTTTCTGACGATCGAGCTGTATCCATATATCGACAACCCGGACGACGCGGCCCGCGAAGCCTATCGCTACATGTCGGACTTGCTGGCCCGGCTCGATCTGCCGCTCGAGTAACGCCCGCGCCCTTGGAACGCGACCATGCGCGCCTATCTCGAACTTGTGCGCGTGCCGAACGTCTTCACGGCGATGGCCGACATCCTGCTGGGCTATCTGTTCACGCACAGCGGGCTTGAGCCTTTGCCGCAGTTCGTGTTTTTGCTGGTGGCTTCCGGCTTGCTGTACCTGTCGGGCATGGTGCTGAACGATTATTTCGACCGCGAGCAGGATGCCCGCGAGCGCCCCGACCGTCCTATTCCGTCGGGCAGAGTCGATGCCGCGACGGCGCTGCGCTTGGGCATCACGCTGATGGTGCTGGGAGTAGCGGCCGGCGGAGTGGCCAGTTCGGTGGCAGGCAGCGCTTGGCCGGTGATGCTGGCCGTGGTGTTGGCCAGCGCCGTGTTTGCCTACGACGGGCTGCTGAAGCAAACCATGATCGCGCCGGTGACGATGGGCGCGTGCCGGACGCTCAACGTGTTGTTGGGCATGAGCCTGGCCGAAGGCGCATGGCACCCGGTGCACTGGGTGGTGGCCTGCGGCGTGGGAGTCTACGTGGCAGGGGTCACGCTGTTTGCCCGCAGCGAAGCCCGCACCAGCGGCCGAGCGCAACTGGCTCTCGGTTTGGCGATCTTGCTGGGGGGCATTGGGCTATTGGCCTCCACGCCCGCGTGGGCCACCGGCGCCGAATGGCCGCCGGTGAGCACGCCGCAGCGCTGGTTTGTTTTTTGGGGATTGATTGCGCTGTTGATCGGTTGGCGCTGTGCCAGGGCCGTCGCCGATCCGCGGCCGGCGCACGTGCAAGCGGCGGTGCGCAACTGCATCTTCGCACTGGTGATCCTCGACGCCGGCGCCGTGCTGGCCGTGCAGGATCGGATGTGGGCGCTGGTCATCGTGGCGCTGTTGCTGCCGACGATCCTGCTGGGGCGGTGGATATACTCGACCTGATCTTCGCACGAAGCGACCCGCTCGTAGCTGAGGTCGCAAGACTTCCGATTGAGGAACGGCTGAATTCTTGCGAATTCAGCTACCAGGCAGTCGACTAGTGGGCTGTCAATCAGTTTGTGGTGGGTGCCGTGCTCACGCGTGCGTGAGCATGCTCACCCGCCGCTGTCGCGGCGTGTGAACATGGCACCCTCCAACTTCAGTGTGACAGTCGGCTGCGGCCGCTTTCGGCGGCAGGGTGGGCAAGATACATTGGACGCAGGCCAGATTTGCCCGAGGGACGCAGGAATGAGGGTGAACGCACTGTGTGCGCTTGCGGCGGCAGCGTTTGCGGCCGCCACGCTCTGCGGCGAGGAACCGCGCGCCGAGAGGCGCGGCAGCGCGACGATCGACGTGGAGCGCGCGCACGAAAAGCAGTGGGAGATCCTGTTTGACGAAGACATCACACCGGACGAATATGCGCGGCAGCTCGACTATTTCCAGATCGAAGTCGCCGCCATTTCGAAATCGGGCCGGGTGGAATACATCACCGGATTGTCCGCACAGCGGCCAGTGAAACGCGTCGGCCAACGGCGCGACGACAATCGGCTGCGGATCGGTTGGCTCAAAGGGACGCTGCACGCGGTCGACCGACGTTTGCTGCGCAAGGCGGACATCTCGAGCTTGGGCAAAGAGTTGGCACATTACTTTCCGCCGGCGGTGCAGGAACAGATGGCAGCGCTGGAAGAGGCGTATGCCGGTCACAAGCCCGCGGATATCGTGCGCACGCGGTTCCAGATTCGGCCGAAGGTTGGGGCCGAGGGCTATGACTTCGTGGTGATCGACCAGGATCCGCCCCGGCCGATTGACGCGTCGAGCGATCGGTGAAGCAGCCCCGCACGAAAAAGTATCAACATCCAGCGAGGAAACAACATCCATGAGCGACCACATCGTCCTGCTGTCGATACCCGGATTGCGCAAAGCGGATCTCGCCAGGATGCCGGCTGTTGCGCGCATGGCGGAAGCGGGCGAAGTGGTCGACCTGGTGCCCAGCTTTCCCTGCGTCACCTGTCCGGTGCAGGCCAACATGACCACCGGCGTGACGCCGCGCGAGCACGGAGTGGTGGCCAACGGCTTCTACTGGCGCGACAAGCACGAAGTGGAAATGTGGACGGCCTGGAACGACTGTATCCAGCGGCCGCAGATTTGGGACACGCTACATCGGCACGATGCGTCGCTGACCTCGGCCGTGTGGTTTGCGCTGCACAGCAAGGGTTGTGGCGCGGATTTCGTCTGCACGCCGGCGCCGATCCACAACCCCGACGGCAGCGAATCGCTGTGGTGTTACACCAAGCCGACGGAAATGTACGGCACGCTGCGCGACGCGTTGGGCCATTTTCCCTTGCAGCATTTTTGGGGACCGCTGGCCAACATCAAGTCGAGCGCGTGGATCGGCGCTTCGGCGGCCTGGGCAGCCGCGCAGCACCGGCCCAACTTCTTCTACATTTACTTTCCACACCTCGACTATGCCGCGCAAAAATCCGGCCCCGACAGCGAAGCGGCACAACGAGCGTTGACCGAGCTCGATGGCGAGATCGCGAAGTTGCAAGCGGCGATCGAAGCCGCGTATGCGCCGCACAAGCCCTTGTGGCTGGTGGCCAGCGAGTACACGATTGGGCCGGTCAACCACGTGACGTATCCGAACCGAGTGTTGCGCGAGGCGGGGATGTTGGCGATCGATGACCAAGGCGAGGGCGAGCTGCTGGACTTCAAATCGAGCGCCGCCTGGGCGCTGGTCGATCATCAGCTTGCGCATGTGTTCGTTGCCGATTCGTCGCAGACGGAAAAAGTCGCCGGCCTGTTTCGCGGCCGCCAGGGCATCGCCGAGGTGCTCGTCGGGCCCCAGCGCGCCAAGTACGATCTCGACCACGAGCGATCGGGCGAGGTGATCCTCATCTCCGAGCCCAATAGCTGGCAGGCCTATTACTATTGGCTGGACGATGCACGGGCTCCGAAATTCGCCCGCACCGTGGACATTCATCGCAAGCCGGGCTACGATCCGGTCGAGATGCACGTGGACATGGCCACCAAGAGCATTCCGCTGGAAGCAACGCTCGTGAAGGGCTCGCACGGGGCGCCGCCGCACGAGGAGCGTCAGCGGGGCGTGCTAATCGCCTCCCAGCGAGGTACGCTTGTGGGACAAGCGATGGCCGACACGGACGTTTGCGAATTGGTGCTGCGACAATTTGGCATCTGACGCGGTCCCGCCGCCCCAATCTCACCCCCGACCCCTCCGCCGCCCCTGCCATGAAGCGAAAACCACGCAACATCCTCATGGGCGTCGTCGGCCTGCTGGTGCTATTGGCCGTGGCGCTGGCGGCCAGCACGCTGGTGATTTCCAATCAATATCCCACCGAGCAGACGGCCATCGTGACGTTTCATCTGCCGGACGACTTCACCAAGATCCGCCGCATTCTCGTGCGCACGGAAGCCACGAAGCAGATCATCACCATGGCGGGCGACAGCGAGTTCGTCGAGGAGAATTGGAGCTCAGTCGGCGGCGGACTCGACTCGATCAACATTCTCAAGGACTGGCGACTCGAGCTGCACGGCACGCTCAAGGTGCAGTCGCTCGACCCATACGTGGGCAAGCCGCTGGTCGACCTGACGCAGGACGTGCGGATCACGCCGGACGAAGTTTTTTCCAAAACCGATCAGATCAAGCCGTCCGAGCGGCTGCTCGACTACAAAATGACGACCCACTTTCAACGGGACGAGCCGGCGAAGGACACGCTGGTGGAACTGACGCTGACGCAGAAGATTCTCACCACGGCGCCGTGGTTCGCCCATCGCATCGCCGATCGGCGCGTTCATGCCTCGGCGCTACGGGCGCTCGAGAATCAAAAGACCGCGATCCTCAAGCTCATCGACGAGAATCGCGACAAGACCGGGTTCCTGCCGATTCCGTAAAGCAAGTGCCGCGCGCCGCAGCTACTTGCCCTTCGGGTCGAGGTTTTGCGTCAGCTCTTCGGGCGTGACGCTTGACGACGCGCCATCTGCGGGCACATCGGCCTTGGCCGTCCACAAAAGCGCGTTGAGCACCAGCTTGCGGAAGTTGTCGTTACCCCAGTTGGCGTGCGTGTGGCCGCCGGTGAAGCCGAAGCCGCGACCGCCATCGGGCCGTTGCACCGCCCAGGCGACGACTTCGGCCCGGCCGGGAAACGATTTGGCTGCGTCGGTGCGTCGCGATGCGTCGGGGGGCGTGGCCACCAGCAGCGGGTCGACGCCGCTTTGGCCCTCTGGGAAGCGAATGTTGTAGTACCACTCGTCGTTGATCGTGAACGGCTCCACGCCCTGCGTCACGGGGTGCTTGGGCAGGTTGCTGAACGTGGCGTCCCAGTGCGGGTTGATCGAGTAGCCGGTTTCATAGTATCCGCCGATCCACTTGGTGAGATCGGGGCCGCCCTTTTCCTTGGGCACTTCGACCGCGTAGTGCGCGCAGCACAGGCCGACGCCGCCGCGCATCAGCCGATCGATCTCGGCCAGGCGGTTGCGCTGAATGACCGGATGGCCGCCGCCGCCGTCCATGTACAACAGGATCGTGTCGGCGTTGTCGAAGGCCGTGGGATCGGCGGGCCAGCCGTTGAAATAGGCGGCCGTGACGATGCCCGGCAACTTGTCCAAACACTTTTGCAGGATTTTCACGCCCGCGTTGAACTCGTGATCGCCGGGCGCGTGACTCTGGGTGCCCGCGACCAGCACGATCTTCTTGCCGCCGTCGGCCAACCGCGTGCGCTTGAGCCGGACGTCCTTGAACTGCACGGTCATCGGCGGACCGGCGTGCAACTGCAAGGCGAGCAGGCCGCTGGCGGCACGCTTGTCGGCTTGCTCGTCGATCACCTCGCACGTCACCTTGCCGTTGATCTTGTGGATCAGGCGGTTGCCCTGTGCGCTGATTTCGTAGTCGTTCCAATCTTCCTTCTTGATGTTGGCTTGCAGCACTTTGCTGTCGCCAATCTGCTCGGCCACTTTCTCGCCGTCCGACTTGATGGTTACTTTTTGTCCCCGCTGCGCCAGGATGCCACGGGCTTTCTCCTCGTAGTTGATGCCCGAGAAGGTGTCGCCGGAATCGATATCGGCCTGATATCCGGAGATGACCCAGGGATCGACTTCACGGCTGCGATACTGCACGCCCGAGTTGCCGCCGACGATCGTGTAGCGGAGCTTGAGGACGAAGTCGTCGACGGGCGCGTCGCGCCAGATCAGAAAGGTGTTGCCCTTGGTGGGATTGTCGGCGGTGGTGCGTCCCGTGATGGCGCCGTCCTCGACCGACCAAAACTCCTTCCGGCCATCCCAGCCCGAGAGATCCTTGCCGTTGAAGATCGGTTTGAAGGCGGATTCGTCGTCAGCGGCCGAAGCAGGCACGACGGCGGCGACAGTGAGATAGACAAGTGACAGTAGGGATAAGCGAAGCATGTGTACCTTCATGTGGTGTGGTCCCTGCTATTTTGGATTTTGGAATCGGTGCTCGCTGGCGTCTGGCGCGCTCCGCGCTAGGCCAGATTAACAGCCAAATCAATCTGAACGCCGCTGCAACAGCAGCCTGTCAAACGGCGCATGGCACAGCCATACCAGCCGTCAGCCAAAATGCAGTTTGTAGACTATATCGCTTGGCCATGCCGGCACTGCAATATCGTCACTACAAACCTGCCGCACAACAGGGCGTCCGTCCAAAATCCAAAATCTAGAATCGTGCCTCCGGCTCGAAGACTTCCGGCGGAGTGAAGTCGAAGTTGCGGCTTTGGCTGAAGAACTTCACGGGGTTGTCGTAGACGATGCGGCGGATCTGGCTTTCCGAATGGCCGCGCAGGCGCATGGCCAGGATGAAGTCGGGGACGGCGGTGGGCTTGGACGGGCCCCAATCGCCGGCCGAGTTGACGAGCAACCGCTCTGGCCCGTACATCTCCACCATGTCCACGGCGCGCTCGGGCGTACACTTGCTGGTGGGATAGAGCGTCATGCCGGCCCAGAAGCCTTCGTCCAACACGGCGCGAATCGTGTGCTCCTCGACGTGGTCGACCAGCACGCGCTGGCGGTCGAGCCGGCTGTCGTCGGTGAGCATGTCGAGGATCATCCGCGTGCCGGGGTATTTGTCTTCCAGGTGCGG
>JBBDYK010000052.1:0-8451 GCA_040901665.1 Pirellulales bacterium
TCGAATGGGCCTCGTCCAGCAAATGGCCGCGAAATGTCTCCCAGGCGATCGGTTCATCGCAAACGTGCTCGACGCGCAGCGCGCTCGGCCTCGCGACAAAGAAATGGCCCGCACGGAGCGATGACTCCACGGCGTGATGCACGGCATCGGCACGACTCATGGTTCAATCATAGCGATTCACGCGTCGAAACACATCGGGCCCCTGATGGATACCGGCAGTCATTGACGGGCGTGCCGTCGCGGAAAATAATCGTTCCAGTTCCACACCGGTTCCCGCCAGATTCCTTCCCTCAACCCCAAGGCGCCAAGCATCGATGAAGATCATCCGCTATGAAGATTCACAACAGGTAATCCATTTTGCCGCACAACGGCCCGATGGTTCGGCCCGTGAAATTGACGGCGACATTTTCGGCAGCTACGAGGTAAGTGAGCGCCTCGCAGACGTGCGCAAGCTGCTGGCGCCCATCGTGCCCACAGGCATCCTGTGCATCGGGCTCAACTATCGGCGCCACGCCGACGAGGGCAGTGCGCCCATTCCCAAGTGGCCGGTGCTCTTCATGAAGACGATTAGCGCCGTGCAGAACCCCGGCGATCCGGTAATGCTGCCGCGTCACCTGGAAAGCAAGCAAGTCGATTACGAGTGCGAGCTGGCGGTCGTGATCCGCAAGCGTGCGAAGAACGTCTCGCGCGAGCGAGCGCTCGACTACGTGCTGGGCTATACCTGCGGCAACGACATCAGTGCCCGCGACTGGCAAAAGGAGATGGGTGGCAGCCAGTGGTGTCGCGGCAAGACGTTCGACACCTTCTGTCCATTGGGCCCCTGCCTGGTCACGGCCGATGAGATCTCCAATCCCAACTCGCTGGCGATTCGCACCGTGCTCAACGGCGATGTCATGCAGGACTGGAATACGGACGATATGATCTTTGATGTGCCCACCCTGATCGAGTTCTTGAGCGGCAGTACAACTTTACTGCCCGGCACAGTTATCCTAACCGGCACGCCCCACGGCGTCGGCATGGCGCGTAAGCCGCCCGTGTGGCTCAAGCATGGCGATCGGCTCCGCGTTGAAATCGAGAAGATCGGCACGCTGGAAAATCCGGTTATTGACGAGCCGGTTTGACACACCGACGCGGCGCCCTGCCCGAGCAATCCCAGGGCCGTAGTAGCCATCTTGTCCGACCACCCTCCCAAGAAGTATTCTTACGTAAACTCCGCAAGGGCCCAGGCTGATCACCCCGGTTGCACTATCGCTGACCAAGCGCGCCCCGGCGGCGTCTAACAATCCGCCGTAGTACTCCACGGGCTGTAACTGCTAGCGTCGCGAGTTCGGAGAATCACCTTTTCTCTCGAGTGCTGGAACCACGATGAGCGAACAACCGCGCCGCATCATGTTGCCGCGATACTTTCTGCGAAAGTGCCGGCAATTCTTGTTCAAGAAGAAGGTCGCCGACTCGACCGGAGTCGAGATGACAGGCGGCAGCCTGTTGATGAGAACGCTCATCTTCCGGCGCATCCTGCTGCGCCACGGCATCGCGCCGGACGAGCAGTTCATTGGCGTGCTGGTGCCGCCTTCGGCCGGCGGAGTGCTGGCCAACACGGCCATTTCGTTGATGCGCAAGGTGCCGGTCAATCTCAACTACACGGTCACGTCCGAGACGCTCAACTATTGCATCGAGCAGTGCGGCATCCGCCACGTTCTGACCAGCCGCAAATTCATGGAGCGGTTCAATTTCAAGCTGAACGCCGAACTGCTCTATCTGGAGGACCTGCGCGAGCAAGTGAGCACCGCCGATAAGCTGGCGGGCGTGCTGGGAGCTTATGTGTTGCCGCCTGCGGTGCTCGAACGCTGGCTTGGCTTGCACAAAAACCAATGGGACGATCTGTCCACGATCATCTACACCTCGGGCTCGACCGGCCTGCCCAAGGGCGTCATGCTCACGCACGCCAACATCGGCTCGAATGTGGCAGCCATCGAGGATACCTTGAGATTGGGCGAGGGCGATACGGTGTGCGGCATTCTGCCGCTGTTCCACTCGATGGGCTACACCATCGCGCTGTGGGCCGTGCTCTGCACCGACGTCAAGGGCGCCTACCACTTCAGCCCTTTGGACGCCAAGATCATCGGCAAGCTGTGCATGGACCACGACGTCACGATCCTGGTGTCGACTCCTACCTTTCTGCGTTCGTACATGCGGCGCTGCTCGCGCGAGGAGTTCGAAAGTCTCGACCTGGTCGTAACCGGCGCCGAAAAGCTGCCCACCGACTTGCTCGAAGCGTTCGAGGAACACTTCGGCATCCGCCCGATGGAGGGCTACGGCACGACCGAGCTGTCGCCGGTGGTCTCCGTGAACGTGCCGGCCAATCGCGCTCCCGGCGGTTCGGTCGAATATCAGCGCGTCGGCACCGTGGGACGGCCCGTCATCGGCGTCAGCGCCAAAATCGTCGACGTCGACACCGGCGAGGATCTGGGCATCGATGAGCCGGGAATGCTGCTCATCAGGGGCCCCAACGTCATGAAGGGCTATTACAAAATGCCCGAGCAAACCGCCAAGGTCATGCGCGGCGAGTGGTACGTCACCGGCGACATGGGCATGCTCGACGCCGATGGCTTCATCCACATTACCGGACGATTGAGCCGGTTCTCCAAGATCGGCGGCGAGATGGTGCCGCACATCCGCATCGAAGAGTTGCTGCAGCGCATGCTGTCGGACGACGACGAGAAAGTGTTCGTCGCCGTCACCGCCGTGCCCGACGAACGCAAGGGCGAGCGGTTGATCGTCTTCCACCTGCCGACGGAAAAGTCGCCCGCTCAGATCACCAAGGATTTAGCGGCCCAGGGACTGCCAAACTTGTGGGTTCCTGGCAACGACAGCTTCTTCGAGGTCGACGAAATTCCGCTCTTGGGAACGGGCAAGCTCGACTTGCAAGCCGTCCGCGAAATGGCGCAAGACCGAGTCGCCGGCGGATCGACCGCCAGCCGGTAAGCCTCGGACCGCGCACCGCGGCTAGCGCCGCTCGAGCGATACGCGTTGAGCGGCCGATTTGCCCGGCCCGCCGCCGGTCGTGGATTCGATCGCCTCACGTTGACGGGCCTTGTGCCCGACCTCCAGCGACAATTGGGCAAAGCGCTCGCGCACGTCGGGCTCGAGATTGGTCAGCTTGCGCGACAGCCGGCCGACGCCCAGCGGATTGACCTCCGAGGTGCGCGAGATCTGGCTGAGAAAGGCCGCCGTCTCCACGAAGTTGTAGTCAGCGGCGCGGTTCACCAGCGGCTGCATCGTCTTGGCCAACATCTCTACGCCCGCATGATCGATGTCCATGAACGTGTCCATGCGGCTGGTGACGTAGTACCGGCCGTTGGTTTCTCGCACATAGCCGCTCTTGAGCAACAACACGCACCGTGCGTTGATCGGCTTTTTGAAGAGCGGACCGTCGTAGCTGCCCTCGGCATAGATGACCTGCGTCTCGTGGTCGCTATAGCAATACTTGACGTCGCACAAAGTGCCTGCGCCATCGGTGGCTTGAAACGTGTCATTGCCCGTGCGGTGCAGCGCCACGTTGGAGATTTTCATCACTTCCCAAATGTTGACCACCACTTCCGGATGCCGCACCAGGAACAAGTACATGTCGGGATCGCATTCGGTTACTTGTACGGGCAAGCGGCGGTAGAGCCCGTTGGCGCTCAAAGTGGCGGCAACCCGTTTTTTGTCTTGCGGCGTGAGCTTGTCGAGCGGGATGGCTCGAACCGCCTCGTCGCGCGCTTGACGGCTCGAGCTGGCTTGCACCGTCTCGCCGCCGGCCGAGGCTCTGGTCGTAAGGCAAACAGCCGCCACGATGGCGACCAACAGCGCCACTGCCGCCAGGCGACACTCCCGGCATCGGCGTGACGTCGGCCCTGTAAACGCATGGCGCGCGCAGCCGCGCCCACTAACTCCCGTTGGCATGGTCTCCCCCCAGAGCCAAGTCCCCCCTACCTGCCGCCCCCTTTGCGGATCGTGAAGTCACGGTCCGCCAGCGGCAGGGTCGGCCGATTGTGCCGACGTTAGAAGTTTTTCGGCTCAGGAAAGCAGTCGAGGCGAGCCAAATTCGACGGCCCCTCGCTCATTTCACGCCAGCAGCTAGCTGATGTGACGCTCGGAGTGACTCTCGGGCCTGGGAATTCTGGTGAATGGCTCCGTGCCGACAGGAACCTGGAGGGTTGTCAGAAGCGCGAAACCGCGGGGCAATGGGCGGCGAGCGTGTAGTGCTACCGCTGGGCAACGTCCAGCACGGTCACGCGTTGCACGCTGATGTGCTGGCGTTGCAAGTCCGTCAAATAACCGCGCTGACCGTTGACGCCAACGTAGTGGTCGACGTACGGCCGCAGGTTGACGCCCGGCGCCGGAGTGACGAATGAGATGACCGCGTTGGCGTTGTCCACCAAGGCGTACTGCGGACCGCCGACTTTTTCGGAGATGACCGGCGACAGGCGGCCCACGCCGTCGAACTGCGAAATGTCCGCACGGCGATACTCGCCGTTGCCCCCGGCCGCCGGCATAGGCGTAGCCGATGCGCCAGTGGACTGGCGTAGCTTGTCGTGGCGCTGGCGAATCTCGTCGAAGCGCTGCAGCTTGCTCATAAGAATTCGCACGTGGCCGCGCTCGGTCGACGTCTGCGCATCTTGCAGCAAGTTCTCGGCCCGCTTCTCCAACTCGCCGAACGACCAGGCCGAGATATCGCCGGACACTACGGCCGACAATTCCAACTCCAGCCGAGCCAACTCGCGCGCAGCCGTGGACGCCGGATCGAGCGGCGCGGACGACGCCGCGCCGGCTGCCTGCAAGGGATCGTCGTTGCGCGGAGTCGCAACATCACTCTGGGAATTGACCAGCCGCACGTCGTCCGCCTCGGTTCCTGTGGCTTCGTCGTCGTCGGCAGCCAGTTCGGCGTTCAACTTGCGATCGACGTATTTGGAAAACACCCAGCGAAACTCGCCGGCCGGCGGAGCGATCTTGCACCAGGGAGAATCGGGCTCGGGGGGTGCGAGCAACTCGACCTTTTCGCCCTGTTCGAGTCGCACCTGGATCACGTCGCGCACTTCGCTGAAGGTGCTGCCCACGCGGGCCACGACCCGGTCGGTGTTGACCGTAGCCAGTCCGTCGCCCGTGGGATCCAAGTGTCGCTGGGAAACCCAGGCAAAGCTGGCGGGCGTCGGGCGAATGGCCAGCCATCCACCGGGATCGTGCCGATAGACTTCGACCGCGTCGCCTTTGGTGAGCTTTTCGGTGGGATAGTAGTTGCGACCCGGCCCGCTGCGAACGTAAACGTCGTCAGAGTTCACATAGGCCGTATAGGGAAGCTCGTCAGCGCGCGCGGCGACGCAGGTTGCGATTGCCAGCAACAAGACGGACGAGCTTCGCCACCGCATTCGCTTTGCTCCTGAACCCCCAGCGGTCCGGAGGGGTCGGCCACCCTGCGATTCTCCAGCCCGCGCTGGAAAAATGGGCCGTGGCTTGTAGCCAATCGCGCCACGCGGCTCAAGAGCAATTTGCCGCTGGCAGAATGCGAGTCAGATGCTAGTGTCCTGAGTTGCAACTTCGTTGCAATTCAGGATACGCCGGCCAAAGACGTAAGTGCTTTGGCCGCAGAAGATACCTAGTGTCCTGAAGATGGGTTTCCCATGAAAAGAACTTCCAACTCAGGACACTAGCTGGCCGATGGTCGCAGCTTTTCCATCGTGACGGCGTTGCCGCAGGCGTTGTACTCGACGTGGCTCATGAAGTTGCGCATCAGCATGATGCCGCGGCCGTTAGGCGCCTCGATGTGCTCTGCATCCGTGCAATCGGGAACGGCCTGGGGATTGAAGCCGGGCCCCTCGTCGCTGACGTGGATCCACACTTTTTCTTCGGTCGAGCGACAGACGACGTGCACGCACTTCGACGCGTCCAGGCGATTGCCGTGCTTGATGGCATTGACCACGGCTTCCTCCAGGGCCAGCCTCAGCCCGAAGAAATCGCGCGAGGACCAGCCTTCCAACTCGAGCTTGCCCAGCAGCTCTTCGAGCACGCGGTGGCCCGCGGCGAGCTCGCTGGGGATCGTGCGATCGAGGGTCCAGGCTGCTGGAGGTTGTGACATGACTTACCGCGTTGTCAATCCGCCGCCAATGATCAACGGGCGATTTCTCGCGACGCCCGACCATGATACGAGCACGCCGCCTCTTGCGGCTGTGTTCCGAAAACTAAAAACTGGCCAAGGCGTCAGCCTCGTCGTCTTTGATATCGAACAGTTTATTGAGCTTCGTGATCGCGAAGACTTCATAGATTTCGGGGCGGATATTGCTGAGCTTGAGCTTGCCGCCGTGGGCCTTGACCTTTTTATCCAGCGTGATCAGCTTGCCCAGCGCGGCGCTCGAAAGAAACTCGACGGAGGAGAAATTCAGCAACAGGCTCTTGCGATTCTCTTCCTCGATCAATTGAAAAAGCTCTTGCCCGAGCTCTTGGATATTGGCTTCGTCGAGGATCTTGCGGTCGACAAAGCGTACGACGCTCACGTCGCCGACTTCCGAAAGTTGCAACCGCCGATGAACGGTCATCCAACGTGCTCCTGTGCGAGGTCGCAGCTAAAGTTGTTGCGCGTCTCGTGGAAACGCGTCCGGGGGCGATCGGTGTTGCAGCGCACATGCCCGGCGCATCGGTCGATCCGTGTGCGCGGGGCTCCCGGCGCCCCTACAAATGGCGCCTAACCGGCTCACACGTTATGATTTCGGGCGAGCCGGCTAACCAAGCTTGTTATCTTAACTGTACCCAAATCAGTGTCAAGTTGCGCGTGCCGTCGCTGCCGATTCGACTCGACCTTGCGTCAGGTCGCGGCGAATATGCGGTCTTTGAGGGCCGCTCGCAACGGATCGGCCCCCGCGGCGCACAGCCCCAAGTGCGTGTGCCGCCACCATCCTTCAGCATACTCGAATCGCCCGCTCATGCGCCCCACCTCGCGCATCAATTCCTTCATCGTTTCGACATAGGAATCCAAACCCTGGCTGGTATCGAGCCACTCTTTCTGGCTCTTGTGGCATGCGAGCATCGCGGCCTTGCGGTCGATCACACCGCTGACGTCGACGAACATCCCGGGCAGTACGAGCTGGCCCAATGGATCCCGATTGCCGTGCGGCTGAGCGTGATAAATCGTCACGGGCTGCTCCACCGGCGGACGCGGCGGCAACGTTGGGTAGTTAGGCATCCCCCTCGCAAACGCCGCCGTGATGGCCAGCCGGCAGGCGTTCATGTGGTCCTCCATGTAATCGCTGGGGGCATGCACCAGCAAGACCTCGGGCGCCACCTCGCGCATCACGGCCGCCAGCCGCACCAGCGTCGCGTGGTTGTAGAAGATCTCCAGGTCGTTCACCAGGCTTGGATGAAACTCGGCCCCGATGCTCGCGGCCGCGTTGATCGCTTCCTGCTGGCGAATCCGCGCCGTATCCGAGGCGTTGTGCTCGGTCGAGCCGCAGCAACCGTTGGCGATATTCATGTAGTGAATTTCGTAGCCGGCGTCCGCCAGGTGCATCAACGTGCCGGCCATCACGAATTCGATATCGTCCGGATGCGCCGCCACGGCGAACGCGCGTTTCTTGCCAACACTCATGGATAATTCTCTCCGCTTCGGGTAGTCACTTGCGGCGTAGTAGCGCACCACGACCTGCTACTAATGCATCTCCGCGTCGCACACGCCGATGCCGCTGCGCAGAAAGTTGAACTGCACGTTCGGATGATCGGCCAGCAGCGACATGGGCACGGCGCTGTCGGCCAGGTGCTTGGAGATCATCAGCGTGGTCAGCCGTTGACCGAACGGATTGTCGTGATTACCCGCGTGCCAGATTGAAACCTTCTCGGCCTTCCACGTTTCGACCGGCCCGACGCTGAAGGCCTGGGTCGGCACGCCGGTCACCACGCCGCCACCGGACGTGCGTGCGTTTTGAATCAGCGTCATGGGGTGCAACTCAACCAGCCGCGTGCCCAGCTTGCGATAGTCGGCCGGCGGCGGCGGCTGGTCCTGGAACGCGCCGTCGCGCCGCGGCGGATCGTTGAACGCCCAATGCTTCACTTCCCCCTGCCCTCCCTGCATTACCACGCAACGCGCCTGGTCGAAGCTGCGACAGTAGTCTTCCAATGGCAGCAGCGGAAAATGCAATTGACTCTCCGGCATGCGCAATTCGGGACGGATGCGGTTAAAGCACAGCTCGCGATCGGCCCGGGCAAAGCTCAGCGGAAAGTCCTCAGGCACCGGCCGGCCATCGACGGCCCATTCGTCCATGCCCCAAAAATGGCAATGTCGCAGATTGAGATTCAACTCGTTGACCAGCCGCGCCACCAGCGGCAACTGCTCCGTCGGACCGATCGGCCCGCAGATGCCTGCCGGCCGATCCTCGGTGGCCTGTTGCCAGGCCGTGATGTATTCGAGCGCCTCGGCCAGGTAGA
>JBBDYK010000053.1:0-8425 GCA_040901665.1 Pirellulales bacterium
CAGCAGCCACCCGTGTCTGGTCAGACTGGAGTGCATCCTAATGAATGGGCGGCGCAATACCAGTGTAAGTTTTTGGACACTGGAAAATTTTAAAAATTGGTCAGTGGCCGGTGACGAGGAGGGATGGGAACCACCAAGGGCGCGGAGGGGCGCAGAGGGAGGACGAGGACGGAGGGAGATTGACCACGACGACTCGACGGGCACGACGGACGAGGAGGGAGATACGAATCCAAAATTGGAAATCGGGTAGTGGGTGATTAGTGTGTTGCTGGAGGCGCTTGAGGGCGGCGTCATAACGCAAGAGTCAACCATTCAGTCGCGGCCACAGCGGCCACCAGGATCGAGAGCAGCAAGGCTAGCCCCCAGCCACCGCTTGGGTCGTCATCGCCATATAGCGGCGGCCGCATGAACAGATTGTGCTCGTCGTCGCTCATACTGGCATGGGAGGCTAGGGGCGGTCTCGTGGCGATGGGTGGGCTGGCTTATAATCGTGTGGGCTCGCCGATGGCCTGGTATGGCTTGGTGGGCGCAAGACCTGGCGGCGCGAACGTCGCGGCGCGATCGGGGGCCTGTGCGGAACGAATGTCGATGCAACCACGAGGGGGGCGGCGTTGCTGATTGGACCTGTTTTCTCGCGCGAGGTGGTGACGGCGCCGCGGCGGCCGCGGTTGTTCGTGGCGCGCGCCGCGTACGTTTCGGCGCTGCTGGTGCTGGTCTGCACGGCCTGGCTGCTGGTCACCGGCACGCAGATCGTGCGAAACCTGGGAGACATGGCCCGCTTCGGCTCGATGCTGTTTCAGATTCTGGCGCCGTTGCAGCTTGGGCTGGCGATTTTCTTCTCGTCGCTTCTGGCGGCGGCCGGCGTTGCCCAGGAGAAAGACCGTCGTACGCTGGTCTTGCTGCTGTTGACCAACCTGACCAACAGCGAGCTGGTGCTGGGCAAGTTGTTGGCCAGCCTGTTGAACGTGTTGGTGTTGCTGGCGGCGGCGCTGCCACTGTTCATGCTGTCCGCATTGTTGGGGGGCGTGTCGTTTGCGCAGATTGCGCGGGTGTTCGCCGTCACGCTGGCCACGGCCGTGGCGGCCGGCAGCATCGCCTCGCTTGTTGCATTGTGGCGCGAGAAGACATTTCAAACGCTGGCGCTGACGGCGCTGGTGCTGGTCTTTTGGCTGGCGGCCGGCGAGGCCGTGGCCTGGGGCGCCTTTGGCGCAAGCTGGCTCGGCGCGCCGGCCGACGTGTGGGCGGCCGCGTTCAGTCCCTGGCGGGCAATCGTCGTTGCCACTCGACCCCTGATCGAAGCGCAGGACGCCCTGCCCTACGTCGGACATGCCATCAATCTGTTCTTGTTGTTCGCCGGCGGTCTGACCATTGCCGTGAACCTGACGGCCATCCTGCGGGTGCGGGTGTGGAATCCGTCGCGAGAAGTTCGCGCTGCGGGACGCGATGGCGAGGAAGCCGAAAGCATCTGGGGCCAGGCCGAGGAATCGGCCGCCTTGCAGCGGCAGTCGGCGCGCTCGGTCCACGCGGCCGCGGGCGCCGTGCGGCCGGTGTGGGACAACCCCATCCTCTGGCGCGAGATGCGCACCTGGGCTTATGGCCGGCGCGTGCTGATCGTGCGGCTGGGATATCTGGCGCTGGTCGGCGCCGCGTTTTTCGCGCTGCACCAGATGATCGCGGCGCAAAACCTGACGTTGGCGTCCGGCGCGCTGGTGCTGGTGCCGCTGTTGGTGCTGAGCCTGGTGCTGGTCAACGCCCAGGCCGTGACGTCGCTGACCACCGAGCGCGACGTGCGGGCGATCGACTTGCTGTTGGTCACCGATCTAACGGCCAAGGAGTTCGTGTTCGGCAAATTGGGCGGCGTGCTCTACAACACCAAGGAAATGGTGCTGTTGCCGATGGTGCTGTGCGGCTATCTGTGGATTCAGGGCGCCATCGGCGGCGAGAACCTGCTGTACCTGGTGGGCGGATTGGCCGTGATGAATCTGTTCGTCGCCGTGTTGGGGATTCACGCCGGCATGAACTACGGCAACTCGCGCACCGCCATCGGCGTCAGCCTGGGCACCGTGTTCTTCTTGTTCATTGGCGTTGCCACCTGCATGCGAATGATGATCGCGTTTCACTCGTTCTATGGTCAGATGCAGCCGTTTCTGGCGTTCATGCTGGGGGGCGCGGTGGGCTTGTACGCGGCGCTGGGCGCGCGAAACCCTTCGGTGGCCATCGGCGTGGCCTCGATGCTCTGTCCCATTGCCACGTTCTGGGCGATCACCAGCTTCTTGCTGCACTACACCTTGAGCGTGTTTCTGGTCACCGTGGCGACGTATGGCTTCGCCACCGCGGCAATGCTCGTGCCGGCGATCTTCGAGTTCGACGTCGCCACCGGGCGTACCACGGCTGGCGACGAATAGCGGTTGATTGCCGGGCGGCGGGATACTTTGCGCCGCTGGCGTTTCACGGGTGCATGGCCTGCACTGGCAAGATTGGCAGTGACAGTGTTTTGGTGAGCATGCTCACCCACCGCTCGCGCGGCGTGTGAGCATGGCACCCGGCTTTCGTGAACATGCTCACCCACCGCTAGCGCGGCGTGTGAACATGGCACCCGGCAATTTCAGTGTGACAAGGCCTCTAGCGGTGGTAGCCCAGGCCCTTCACTACGGTGAGCAATTCTTCGCAGGTGATGAATCGGCGGCGGTGCATCAGTTTGTAGCCGTCGATGGCGGTGGCCAATTCGCGCGCGGGAGGCGTGAGCTCGTCGTGGCTGTTGGCGAACTGGCGGCGTTCGTGGCTTGCTCGACCACCGCCGGCTTCCTGGTTGCGACGATCGAAAAAGACGTCGGACGCGGGACTCAGCGTGGGACTCGACATGGACGCTCCTTGGGTTGCGAAACGGCCGACGCGCTTTCTGCCAGGTGGGATGGTGGTCGGCATGACCCGTCGAGCAGCACTTTCGGGCGGCAGGGCGTTTCGCACGTGCGCACCTCGACAAACAAACCTAGATCGCATTGGCCGCTGGGGCAAACGAGCGATCGCACGGCGTGGCCCGCGTCTGCTCGGTCCGCTGCACGGCCATGGCGGCTGTAACGGTCGTGCCGCTTGGACAGCGCTAAAAGCGTTGCGCGGCGCCGGAACCGCCGGCGGGGGCCGCTGGCGCGGGCGGCGCAACGCCGGCCAGCCGGGTCATCAAGGCACGGCTTCGGGAGTGTTGCGGATCGACGAGCAGCGCTTCTTGGACGCATGCCTGCGCCCGCACCAGGTTGCCGGTGTGCAACTCGGCGTCGGCCCAAGCGCAGAGGATCTCGGCCGAAGGCCGGTCGGCACGCGCCGCTTGCGCCAGGTTGCGCGTCGCCTCGTCGTATCGGCCCAGCGCCGCCAGCGCGATGCCTTCCAAATACAGCACTTGTTGCGGCTCATCGCCGGGAGCGCACTTGCTCGAGACGGCTTGCAGCGTCACTAGCGCGCGCTCGGGCTGATTGAGCTGGCGGTAGGTCTCGGCCACCAGAATGGCCGTGGCCTGACTGTCGGGTTCGTAGCCGAGGGCCCGTTGGTAACTGGCCAGCGCCTGGCGCGGCTGGCCAGCGGCGCCGGCCACGCGGCCACGCAGCGTCCAAGCCGGCGCGTGCTTGGGATCGAGCCGCAGGGCCTCGTCGGCCATCGCCTGCGCCTTTTGCGACTGTCCGATTGCCAGATAGACCTCGCCGGCGCGGACCGCCAGGGTCGGGTCCGTCTCGACGAGCTTTCGCGCTTCCTCGAACTGCGTCAACGATTCCGAAAGCGCCTGCCGATGCGCCAGGGACTCTGCGTAGTGCCGCCGCGCGTCGACGTCGACCGGACAGGCGTCGACCGCCCGCGCCAGCAGCGACTCGGCGCGTTTCCAGTCGCCGCGTTCCATGGCGCTGATGCCCTGCTCGGTCAATTGGCGGCAGGTGGCCACGGCCTGCGGCTGGGGACCGCGCTTTGGCCCGAACGTGCGACAGCCGCAAATCGCCAGCAGGCAGGCCGTCAGCAGCAGCACTCGGCGCGCAGTCGATCGCCGGCGCCGCGCCAGGCAGCGATCGAGTCGAGGCATACGATGAGCGTGCGCGCGCGGCATGGGGGCCGGCACTCGAAAGGAACGAGGAGAAATCCGTGGCCACGTGCGCAGCGCGTAGAAATGGGGCGATGCGCGCGAGAACGGTAACAAAACCGGGTATTTGTCACAAGGCAATCCCCGGCCAGGCCGGCTGGCCGCTGGGCCGGTCGTTCTCGTACAATGCTGCTAGCTAGTTTCTTCCCGCAGTTAGCGCCGAGCCATGCCGAGCACGTACGACAATCTGGGCGTTCGCTTCCTTTACCCAGATAGCTGGATCCTGGACGAGGAGGATTCGCCCAGCGCCACTCCGTCGGTGACGGTGCAGAGTCCGGGCGGGGCATTCTGGTCGTTGGCGATCCATTCTCCTTCGGCCGATCCGGACGAGTTGGCCCAAGCCGCCCTCGAAGCGCTGGCGGCCGAGTATCGGGATTCCGAGTCCGAGCCGGTCACCGAGCGCATCGGGGGGCGATTGATCGACGGCTTCGACTTCCACTTCTTCTATCTCGACTTCGTCAGTACGGCGTTGATCCGGGGGTTTCGCACTGCCACGGCAAGCTGCCTGTTGCTTTGCCAGGCCGAAGACCGCGAGTTCGACGAGCTGGCCGCCGTTTTCCGTGCCATCACCACCAGCTTGCTGTCGTCGGATTGCGAATCCGAGTAGCCTGCGAATAGCCGCTGCCTTGCAAAAGTTACAAGAGTCAAACGGGCGCACGGCGCCAGTTACAACGCGGTTTGAGTCGCTGAGCGCGGGCAGATTTCCGGTGATTTTTGGGATCGTTGGCGGAATTCTTGAAGAAGTTCGGGCGGTCTGCCGACTGCGGCACGCGGCGTGCAATACCCCCTGCCGCTCGTGTTCGACCGTGGTGAAATCCGGTGCCCAAATTTCCAAGGGGGGCACGCGATCCGGGGTTCACTCCGCCCGCCGAACAGGATGCACCGTGAATCTTAGCAGTATGTCGCCAAGGTATGGCGACCTTAGCCCGCCACGGGAAGTGCCAGTTTTTCACGGTTGAAGGGCCCGGTTGGCCGCCGCACACGGCCAGCCGAGCCCTTTATTCTTGCGCGGCCGGTTTGCGGCGCGCCGCCGGGCCCGACGCGGGTGCATCGCGGCGGGCAAAACATCCGGACCGTCCGGCAAGATCGGCGCCATCCCAACGGGCGCGTGCGCGCGGTGGCAGCCTATACTTCCGTGGCAGCGCCGGCGCGCTTGCGCCGGCCGTTTTTGCTTTCAACCGGCCCCGACCAGCGGCGCCGGGGACCGCGCGGGACTTGAGTTTTCGCGGGCCCTGTCGATATACTTCCGCTGGTAAAGGTGGCAGGTGTTGAAGGATCCGAATGGCAGAACGTCGTAGGAGCAACCTTATATGGCGACCGCCCATCACTGCTGCGTCGACCAGATCGGCGATACGGCCGGTCTTGTCTGGCACCACCTGAGCGAATCCGGCCCCCGCACCCTCAGCCAACTGGCCAAGGAAGTCGATGCCCCGCGTGACGTGATCATGCAGGCGATCGGCTGGTTGGCGCGGGAAGACAAAGTGTCGGTCGACGAAGACCGCAACAAGAAGATCGTCGCGCTGCGCTAAGCAGATCGTCGCGCTGCGCTAAGCTGGCGCGCGTCGATCTGCGACCCGCGCCGATCGGTTGCGAGCCGTGGCTGCGCGCGCCGGGTATATCCGCGGCGGGCCCCTGTCGGATTGGCGGCCCAAACTGGCGTGCGTGCCGGCGTCGCCGCTGGTTGGCCGTTGTCGACTCGCCGGTCGCTCTCTATGATGACCGTCAGCGAGCCTGTTGCTTTGGCCCTTTCGACTTCCGGGATGCCGTCGCGTTGTTTGCTAGCTGCTGCGGACAGTCCCTGTCGCTCTTGCTCCTGGCGGACGTTTCCGCTGGGGCCCTGGCCGGCGAACCCACGCTGTGGCACTGGCTGGCGTTTGGCGCGCTGGTGATCGTGCTGTTGACGCTCGACCTGGTGGTCTTCCACCGCGATTCGCACGAGCCGACGTTGCGCGAATCGGCCATCTGGACGCTCGTCTGGTGCTCGCTGGCGCTGGCGTTCAACGGCCTGATCTGGTACTGGCGCGGGCCCACGATCGCCATCGAGTTTCTCACCGGCTACCTGGTCGAGTGGTCGCTGTCGATGGACAACGTGTTCGTGTTCGCGGTGGTGTTCAGCTTTTTCGGCGTGCCGCTGAAATATCAGTATCGCGTGTTGTTCTGGGGCATCCTGGGCGCCGTGATCATGCGGCTCACGTTCATCCTGGCGGGCACGGCCCTGTTGCAGCACTTCGATTGGATGCTGTGGATCTTCGGGGCGTTTCTGATTTATACGGGCGTCAAGCTGGCGATGCACAGCGACTCGAAGCCCGACCCGGAGCGGAACATTTTCATGCGCGCCGCGCGGCGGATGTTCCACATTGCCAAGGAGAATCACGGCAACCAGTTCTTCGCGATCGAAAACGGCCGCCGCTGCGTGACGCCGCTGTTTCTGGTGCTGCTGGTCATCGAGAGCACGGACGTGCTGTTCGCCGTCGATAGCGTGCCGGCCATCTTCGGCGTCACCGACGACGCCTTCACGGTGTTTACTTCCAACATCTTCGCCATCCTCGGCCTGCGGGCACTTTACTTCCTGCTGGCGGGCGCCATCGACTTGTTCCGCTACTTGAATTATGGCCTGGCCGGCGTGCTGGTTTTCGTGGGGGTGAAGATGGTCGCCGAGTACTGGACCGGGCATCACGTGGTCACGCCCGTCGGGTCGCTGGCGATCATTCTGTCGCTTTTGGGCGTTTCAATCGTCGCATCCGTCGTGGCCAAACGCCGCGAAACGGCCGCCGAGTTGGGCCGCTCCGACACCGGCTATTGACGGCGGGCGTCACCCCGCGCACTCTTGAGATTGGCGGCAGGTTGAAGAGAGAAAGCAGGCGCCCCGGGTTGCTCGCTGGGCGAGCGACAACGTAGGGTGGCACTGGCGTAGGGTGGCACTGGCATCTTGCCAGTGCTCGCAGCGCTGGCGCGGCGCCATCGCGCTGACGGACGCTTCTTCAACCTGCACGCAGGGACCATTCGTTCGCACCCCGGCCTGACTCGACACTCGTGAAACATGTTCTCATCACTGGCGGCGCGGGCTTCATTGGCAGCCACCTGGCCGAAGCCCTGATTGCCCGCAATTGCCGCGTCACCGTGCTGGACGACGAATCCACCGGCACGGCCGAAAATCTGGCCGCCGTGCGCGAGCACTTCAACTTCAGCTTCGTGCAGGGCTCGGCCGCGGACAAGACGCTCGTGCGCTCGCTGGTCAGCGACGTCGACGAGGTCTATCACCTGGCCGCCGCGGTGGGCGTGCAGTTGATTCAGACCGCGCCCATCCACACCATCGAAACCAACATCTATCCCACCGAGCTGATCCTCAACGAGCTGCTGCGCCGCAAACGGGCCGGCTATGGCGTCAAGCTGTTCATCGCCAGCTCTAGCGAAGTCTACGGCAAGAACCCCAAGCCGCTGTGGTCCGAGGATGACGACCTGGTGTTCGGCTCGACGCAACGTCCGCGCTGGTCGTACGGCGCTTCGAAGGCGATCGACGAGTTTTTGGCCCTGGCCTATTGGCGGCAACATCGGCTGCCGGTGGTGATCGGCCGCTTCTTCAACGTCGTGGGACCGCGCCAAACCGGACGCTATGGCATGGTGTTGCCGCGCTTCATCGACGCCGCGCTGGCCGGCCGGCCGCTGGTGGTGCACGACGACGGGCACCAGGTTCGCTGCTTCGCCCACGTGCTCGACGTGGTGCGGGCCGTGATGGAGCTGATGGAGACCGACGCGGCCGTGGCGGGCGTGTTCAACGTCGGCAGCGACCAGCCGATCAGCATCCTGCAACTGGCCAAGCGCGTGATCGGCGCGATCAATCCCAAGCTGACTGTCGTGTTTCAAAGCTACACGGAGGCCTACGACCGCGATTTCGAGGACGTCCGCTCGCGCATCCCCGATCTCACCCGACTGCGCGGCATCACCGGCTTCAAGCCCGAGTTCGACCTGGACACGGTCATCCGCGACGTCATCGAAGAAACCCGCGCCCGCTTGCGCCGCATGTGATGGCCGGCCGGGTGATTGCAGCGAACCAGGCGTGGTTGCGGCGATTCGCCCCCACGGGACATTTCACCCCCACGGGGTTGGGGCGATCCTGGGGTTTGCGGGTGGGCGCCAATGTGGCTATCCGCGGGCAGGCACGCTAGAATGAAACGGTCGGCCGTTGGGCAAGCCGCCGGCATCAGGGGCGCCCTTCTTCTCGGATCAGAGCCTGCCATGCACGATCACAACTCCGCCCAACCCGCGCGCCCGCAAGACTTGGGAATAGGGGCTAGAGGTCAGGGG
>JBBDYK010000054.1:0-8411 GCA_040901665.1 Pirellulales bacterium
GAAGGCGATGATGGCCGTGACGCGCTGCATCGTGTAGCGGATGTTGCTGGCGTACGGATAATGGCCGGCGTTCGGCATCGCGCCGCTGATGATCAACCAGCCGACGGCGGCATGAAACAGGATCGGAATGAAGATGAACGTCCACTCGACCAAGGGCAGCACGACGCCCAGCGAGTGAATGCGATTGACGTTCTCTTGGAACGACGCCGCGCCGTTGACCACCGAGGCGTTGGTCAGCAGGTGCACCACCACGTAGGCGCCGATGGGCATCAACCCGGCCAGCGAAAACAGGCGGTAGAGGATGAACTGGTGGCGGACCAGGAAGGAGTCAGAGGGTTCAACGACCGGGGCCGGCGGGGCGGACGTGGTTTCCACGAGGAGCGTTCCTGGTTACTTGCACGCCGCAATCGACGGGCAAGGCATGTGATGGAAGCATCAAAGCACTGTAGTATAGGGGGGGAGGCGCGCCTGACAAGCCGCCTTCGGGGGAAGGGGTCGAGCAAATTCTCGACCGCGCTGAACTGGCGGTTACGTCAGGCTTTAACATCCCAAAGCAGGCAAGCGAAACGACAACCTGGCGGCGGCCGCCGCGCCCCGCTTGACTCGCGCCGCCCGATTGGCGTCGACGGGCTGGCCTCGGAAAACTCTGCCTGTTTGGCAGGTGAGCCGGGCCTCCTTCAGGGCATCGCAGAGCCCCCAACTTCTCTCCCGACGCCGTGCGAATTATCCTATAAGAAGCGTGCTGCCAATAGGTTATCGCGACAACGAGCGAGTCGCAGCGTGCCCCGGGGGCCTAAATGGTACTACAGTTGCACTGTCGTGGATGCGAACGCCCACGAGAGCCAATGCGGTCGATTGCCTGCGGCACTTAACGAGCGCGTGCCATGCGACTTGAAGTTCCATCGCTGCTGATCACCGACGACGATCGCGATTTTCGCGAGACGTTGCGCGGGCTGTTCGAGCCGCGCTTTCGCACGCTGGTGGCCGGCGACGGCGAAGAAGCGCTCGACATCGTGCGCACCCACGAAGTGCACCTCGTGCTGTTGGACATGCACATGCCCAAGCTGACGGGTCTCGAGACGCTGCTGCGCGTGCGCGAGATGAAGTCCCGGCTGCCGTGCATCTTGATTTCGGCCGGCTTGGACGAGTCGATCATTCGCCAGGCGCAACTGGCCCAGGCCTTCTCGATCCTGGCCAAGCCGGTAAGCCGCCGGCAGATCACCAGCGCCGTCGACGCGGCGCTGCGCCGCGCCTACAACTGGCCGAACGACGTGCCCGACGATCCGCAGCATCGGACTTAGGTTGCAGCCTGCGGCGCGTGTTTCGCGGCAGTAGATCCCGCCGACTTGTTAGCGCCGGTCATTTACCGGGGGCTGCTCATCGCGAGGCGGCAACGTCAGCGGACGACTCTCACGGTTACGCGTTCTCGGCCGCCGCGGGGCCTTCTTCGCGCTCGGCCAGTTCGGCGGCGGTGCGCTTGCGCTCGGCGTCGGTGCCGGGGACGATCTGCGGGCTGGGAGAGTTGGCCTCGATGATCGACTTCAGCTCGTCGGAGTCGATCACTTCCTTTTCGATCAACCGCGCGCTGAGCGCACGAAGCGACGCCATGCGCGCATCGAGAATGTGCCGCACCTTGGAAAGCGACTCGTCGATGATGCGGCGCACTTCCTGATCGATTTCGCGGGCCGTCTGCTCGCTGTGGCTGTGCTCGCGCTGCATCTCGCCGCCGGTGGCCAAAAACGGGCTGCGCGAGCTTTCGCGATAGTTCACCCGGCCCATGCCGCTCATGCCGTAGTCCATGACCATGCTGCGGGCGATGGCGCTGGCGCGTTCCAGGTCGTTTTGAGCGCCGGTAGAGACGTCGTCGAACACGAGCTCTTCGGCGCAAGTGCCGGCCAGCAACACCTGGATGCGGCTTTCCAGCTCGCCCTGCGTGAGCAGGTAGCGATCACCTTCGGGACGCTGCAGCGTGTATCCCAGCGCGGCCAGACCGCGGGGGATGATCGAGACTTTGTGAACCGGGTCGGTGTTGGGCAGGCTGTAGGCCACCAGGGCGTGTCCGGACTCGTGATAGGCGACGCGCAGTTTTTCGTCTTGATGGATGATGCGTTGTTTCTTTTCCAGGCCGGCGGTGACGCGTTCGACGCCGTCGTTGAACTCGTCCATGCCCACGGCGGACTTGCCCTTGCGCGCAGCCAGCAGGGCCGCTTCGTTGACCAGGTTGGCCAGGTCGGCGCCCACGAAGCCGGAGGTGATCGCGGCGACTTCGGCGAGGTTGACCTTTTCGTCGAGCTTCACGCTCTGCACGTGGACTTTCAGAATGGCTTCGCGGCCGCGGACGTCGGGTCGATCGACCAGCACGTGGCGGTCGAAGCGGCCGGGCCGCAGTAGCGCCGGGTCGAGCGTTTCGGGCCGGTTGCTGGCGGCCAGCACGATCACGCCGTTGTTGGAATCGAAGCCGTCCATCTCCACCAGCAGTGCATTGAGCGTCTGTTCGCGTTCGTCGTGTCCGCCGACGATGCTGGAGCCGCGGGTCTTGCCCAGCGCGTCCAGCTCGTCGATGAAGATGATGCAGGGGCTTTTGGCTTCGGCCTGTTGAAACATATCGCGAACGCGGGCAGCGCCGACGCCGACGAACATTTCGACGAAGTCGGAGCCCGACAGGCTGAAGAACGGCACGCCGGCCTCGCCGGCAATGGCCTTGGCCAGCAGCGTCTTGCCGGTGCCCGGCGGCCCGACCAGCAGCAAGCCCTTGGGAATGCGGCCGCCGAGGATCTGATATTTTTCGGGCGTGCGGAGGAACTCGACGACTTCGCGCAATTCTTCCACGGCTTCGTCGATGCCGGCGACGTCTTCGAACGTGACGCCGAGATCTTCCTGGGCGTACATCTTGCCGCGGCTGCGTCCGAACGCCATGGGCGACCCCGCGCCGCCCAGCCGGCGCATCATGTAGAAGATGAACACCACGAACAGCGCGGTGATCACCAGCATGGGAATGTACGAGGTCCAGGCGCTGGGGCGATCGCTGTTGTCGAAGCGGAAGCCCTGCTGCTCGAGCAACTCGGCCAGGCGATTGTCCAAGGGCTGCACGTTGGCCGAGAAGTCCTCGTCGGTCGATTTGCCGGCGACTTCCTTGGTGATCTTGCCGGTGACCTCGTGGGTGCCGATCTTGATTTCGCGCGGATCGCTATAGCGCACGACTTGCTGTTTTTCGCCGGTGCCTTGGGTGACCTCGATCGCGTTCTTACCGGCCTCTTGCTTGGCGACCTTGACCAGGTTCAGGAGATCGGCGTATTGCAGCTTTTCTTCGCTGCCGGCGGTCAACAGGCTGACGGCCGAGAAGGTGACGACGCCCAGGATCAGCAGGAACCAGACGACGTTGTTATTGAGCGAGGCCGATTTCTTATCGGACGACTTGCGAAGCGGTTCTTTTTCGGGACTCATCAGGCGAAGGTTCCAGGTTCAAGGCGAGCAGGGATGAAGCGGTGCTGAGGGCGTCGCGCTCCGCAGGGCAATTGCACGAGGGAACGCGGGAGGCCCGCTGGGAAAAATAGCCCCGCGTTCTGGGGCGGAGCGCGGATTGGCGCGTCTGTTCATAGTATGACCTACATTTGGGAAAAACAAACACACGGACCCCCCCTCGCGCGCGGCGGGAGGGGGCCGGGTGTGGTCGCTTGTTGAAGTTGTAGGACTTTGGCGGCGAGTTGCTGAATTCTGGCGAATTCAGCTACCGGGGCGAATTCAGCGTCCGGGCGCGCGGTTCGCGGCGCCGGCCGGTTCTATCGAGCGTGCAGCCGCGTTCGGGTTGTGACTATTCCACGTTTGGACTTAGAATGCGCCCTGTGCGGTGTTTGTCGGGCCGCGAAGCCGAGTTTCGGCGAAATTCAGGGCCCTCACCTCCTTCGGTGCGTCAGGCGGGAAGTGGCCGCCCAACGAGACACGCCCAACGACGTCTCAACCGCCGCACGACCCCCCAACTGCTAGCTTCCGTACCGTTCGCACCACTCACCCCTTAAGCGGGACCCATGACCCACGACGTTGCCAACGTGGCCGTGCTCGGCTCGACCGGCAGCATCGGCACCAGCGCCCTGGCCGTGATCGCGGCCAGCGAGCGGCTGCGCGTGGTGGGTCTGAGCGCGCATGCCAAGCTCGCAGAGTTGATCGAGCAGGCGCGCCAGTGTGCGCCCCGCTGGGTCGTGGCGGCCGATGCCCAGGCGGCCGAAGCCCAGGACTGGTCGCGACTGCCCGCGGGTGTCGAGCGACTGGTGGGGACTGCGGGTTTGGAAACCCTGGCCCGGCATCCCGACGTACAAATCGTGTTGGCTGCGATCGTGGGCAGCGCGGGGTTGCGCGGCACGTGGGCCGCAATCGAAGCGGGCAAGACCGTGGCGCTGGCCAACAAGGAAACCATGGTCGTGGCCGGGCCGCTGGTTACCCAGCTAGCCGCCAAGAGCGGCGCGCGCATCGTGCCGGTCGACAGCGAGCACAGCGCGGTGTTCCAGGCCCTGCAGTGCGGCAAGCGCAACGAAGTGCGGCGCGTGATCCTGACTGCCAGCGGCGGACCGTTCCGCAACCATACGAGAGCGCAACTGGCCGAAGTGACGCTCGCAGACGCGCTGCGGCATCCGACCTGGCAAATGGGTCCGAAGATCACGATCGACTCGGCCACGATGATGAACAAGGCGCTGGAGATCATCGAAGCCCGCTGGCTGTTCGACTTACGGCCGGAGCAGATCGACGTGGTGATTCATCCCCAGTCGATCGTGCACTCGCTGGTCGAATTCGTCGACGGTTCGGTGATGGCGCAGATGGGCTCGCCGGACATGAAGCTGCCGATACAGTACGCGCTCGAGTATCCGCGGCGCACCGCGGGCGTGGCGACGCGGCTGGATTTTGGCGAAAGCATGCGATTGGAATTCGAGCCGCCCGACCTGGAGCGCTTTCCCGCGCTCGCCTTGGGTCAGGAAGTGGCGCGGGCCGGCGGCACGGCCGGCGCCGTTTTGAACGCGGCAAACGAAGGGGCGGTGGCAGAGTTTCGCGCCGGGCGGATGCGATTCCACGAAATCGTGCCCAGTTGCCGCGCCGTTTTGGAACAACATCATTTCGAGCCCACGCCGGCTCTCGAGACGTTGCTCGAGCTGGATGCGTGGGCCCGCCAGGAGGTGGTCCGTTGGGCATGCATTTGATGGCCGTCGCATTCGACTGGCAACTGCTGATAGTGATTCTGGAAGTGGCCTTTGGGCTCGGCATGGTGATCTTCGTGCACGAGATGGGGCACTTCCTGGTCGCCAAGGCCTGTGGCGTGAAGTGCGAGAAGTTCTATCTGGGCTTCGACATCTATGGCCTCAAGCTGGCGAAATTCCAGTGGGGCGAAACCGAGTATGGCATCGGCGCGCTGCCGCTGGGCGGTTACGTGAAGATGCTGGGGCAGGACGACAACCCCGGCCGCGCGGCGCAAGAGCGGGAGCGCTCGACCATTCACGTGCCGTCGGGCGACTTGCCCCACGAGCCCACCGAGGAAGAGGTCGAGTCGACCAGCCTCGATCCGCGCAGCTACATGGCCAAGAGCGTGCCGCAGCGGATGGCCATCATCTCGGCCGGCGTGATCATGAACGTGATCTTCGCCTTCGTGATGGCGGCCATCGCTTATGGGCTGGGCGTGCGCGATCAGGCCTGCGGCGTGTCGGCCGTGATGCCGGGCGAAGCCGCCTGGCGGGCCGACTTGCGGCCGGGCGATACGTTTCTGGCGATCAACAACTCCGGCGAGCGGCCGCTGCGCTTCCGCGATTTGATGAACGCCGTGGCGCTGGGCGATCTGGAAAAAGGCATCGAATTCCTGGTCGAGCGCGAAGGCGTCGAGAAGCCCTTTTGGGTTAACGTGCGGCCCGATCCCGACAAGAAGCGGTTCCGGCCCACGATCGGCGTGATCAATCCCCGCACCACGCAACTGGCCGACGAGCACCCGGCGATCAAGGACACGCCGGCTGCCGCAACCGGCGCGTTCGAGCCGGGCGATCGCATCGTGCAGGTTGGCGACGTCGAGATCGAGGGCTATGCCGACCTCGTGGCGGCGCTGGCCCAGCAGCCGGACGACACTTTGAAGATCGTGGTCGAACGCGCGGAGAAGCCGGCTGCCGACGCGCCGGACGCGCAGGAAACAACGGCCGAGCCTGCTCCTGTCGCGGCGCAGCAAGTGGAGATCGACGTCCCGCCGCGGCCGATGCGGACGCTGGGACTGGTGATGAAGATGGGCACGATCGCCGCCGTTCAGGCGAACTCGCCCGCCGCGGCCGCCGGCCTGCGCGAGGGAGACTTCATCGCCTCGATCGACGGCGAACCGCCCGGAGATCCCTTGCGATTGCCCGACGTGTTGCGACGCCGTGCGGGCGAGACGATCACCCTGGCCATTTCGCGACAAGGCGGCGCGGGCGAACCCGAAAAACTCGAAAAGCAAATCCGCCTGCGCGAGCCCTTGTGGAGCAACGGCACCGACGGCTCGCTGGTGGCGCCGGGCAGTCCGGTGGACGTGCCCGCGCTGGGCATCGCCTATCGCGTGCTGAACATCGTCGACACCACGGAGAAGGACAGTCCCGCGGCGCGCGGAGAGTTGACCAAGGACGGCAAGCCGGCCGAGGTGGCTCTGTTTGCTCCGCGCGACGAGATCGTGCAGGCTGAGTTCATCGCACCGGAACCGGCCGAAGAGACGCCCGACGACGAGAAGCTGGTCGACGACTCGAAGCCGCTGGAATTCAGCGCCGAGACGCCCAATTGGCCGTTCTTCATGGCGCAACTGCAATGGCTGCCGCCGGGCGCCAAGGTGAAGCTGACGCTGGCCGACGGCCGCACGACGACGCTCGAACCGGTCGACGCCGCGGATTGGCACTACGCCGATCGTGGACTGAACACGTCCGCCGAGTATACGACCACCAAAGCCCGCAACGTCTCCGAAGCGCTGGCGATGGGCGGGCGCGAGACGGTGGACGCCGTCTTGCACGTGTACTTGTTCCTGCGAAAGTTGGGTTCGCAGATTTCGATCAAGGTGCTGGGCGGGCCCAAGACCATTGCCCAGGCCGCCGGCCATGCGGCCTACGACAGCGTCTCGCAATTGTTGATCTTTCTGACCTTGCTCTCGGCAAACCTGGCGGTGGTGAACTTCCTGCCAATTCCGCTGTTGGACGGCGGCCACATGGTGTTTCTGATTCTCGAAGGAATCATGCGCCGACCGGTCAGCGAACGCGTGCAAATCGCTTTCCACTATGCGGGCTTCGTGTTCATCATCAGCCTGATGCTGTTCGTGCTGGGGTTGGACTTTCACATCATCCCGCGACAGTAGATCGCTCTTGGGCGTGCGGTTTGCGAGCGGGCTATGCCTGGATCGTACGAATCCCCCGGCTAATCCCGGGACTACGCTGCGATTGCACGGCGGATTCGCCGTAATGCGACCGTGGCATGTTGCCGCGAGCCGCCACGGCGATTTTGCGACGACACGGGAGCCGATCATGGCAGGGCCGACGAGAATCTCACAGCGCGTGCTGCCGCGCGAGCCCATCGACCGCCTGGCCGAACCGCTGGCGCGGTTCATGAACATCCAGGCCTCCAGCGGCGTGGTGTTGCTGCTGGTGACGATCGTCGCGCTGGGACTGGCCAATTCTGCCTGGGCGGAACCGTTTCTGGAATTCTGGCACACGCCCATCGCACTCGTCTGGGGAGACCAGGCGCTCGAGCTCTCGTTGCTCCACTGGATCAACGACGGGCTGATGGTAATTTTCTTTTTCGTCGTCGGACTGGAAGTCAAGCGCGAGATCGTGCACGGCGAATTGCGGCATATGCGCCAGGCGATGCTGCCGATCGCCGCGGCCGTGGGAGGCATGGTGGCGCCGGCCGCGATCTATCTGGCGCTGCAGTTCGGCCAACCGGGGCAAGCGGGCTGGGGCATTCCCATGGCCACGGACATCGCCTTTGTCGTCGGCTGCATGGCGCTGTTCGCCTCGCGCATTCCGCGCGGACTGCGGGTGATGTTGCTGACGCTGGCGATCGTCGACGATATCGGCGCGATCATCGTGATCGCCGTCGGTTATACGCGCGAGGTGGACCTGACCGCCTTGGCGTTGGCGTTTGGCATGATGGCCGTGGTGAATGGGGCGGCACGGCTGGGAGTTCGCAGCTTCCTGGTTTACGTCGTATTCGGCGTGTTGATGTGGTTTTTCTTTCACGCTTCGGGCGTGCATGCGACCATCGGCGGCGTGATCTTGGGGCTGATGACCCCTGCGCGGGCCTACCTGGGCGAGGGGCGAATCGCGCTGTTCGTGCAGGAAGTCAGCGAATTGTTTCACGGCGATCCGGACGACGAACCGAATCGCGCGGCCGAGGTGTCGCACTTGCGCAAGGCGGCGCGCGAGATGGTGCCCCCT
>JBBDYK010000055.1:0-8404 GCA_040901665.1 Pirellulales bacterium
CGGCGAAGCGGCCGCCGTCGTGCCCACAGGCCGCGCCAATCCCAATCAAACGCTGGCCACGGCCGACAATCGGGCCGGCCTGGCGGCGCTTCTTGGCGAGCTCACGCAGGCGCACGCGTCGTCGTTCGGCGACACGTCGGATCTCTGGATCGGCTTGCAGTTGACCCACTCGGGCCGCTTCTGCCGGCCAGACGGTCCGCCCGCGCCGAAGATCGCTTACCACCATCCGCTGTTGGACGCCAAGTTTCACATCGACCCGCGCGACGAGTCGGCCGTCATCTGCGACGCCGAAGTCGAGCGATTGATTGATGCGTTTTGCGCGTCGGCCCGGCTGGCCTGCGACTTGGGATTCCACTTCGTCGACGTGAAGGCGTGCCACGGCTACCTGCTGCACGAGTTTCTGAGCGCACGCCGCCGACCCGGAAAGTTCGGCGGCGACCTGGCCGGCCGCACGCGGCTGTTATACACCATCGTCGAGCGGATTCGCAGTGAGGTGCCGAAGCTGGCGATTGGCGTGCGCTTGAGCGTCTTCGACACGGTGCCTTATCAAACGAGCCGCGAAATCGGCCAGCCGTATTCCTATGCGGACTTGCTGCCGTACGACTGCGGATTTGGCGTGGACGTCGATGACCCGTTGGCCATCGACCTGACCGAACCGATCGCCTTGATCCGACGCCTGCACGCCTTGGGCGTTTCTGTGGTCAACCTCTCGTGCGGCAGCCCCTACTATTGCCCCCACGTGCAGCGACCGGCCATCTTTCCACCGAGCGATGGCTATCAACCGCCGGAGGATCCGTTGTACGGCGTTTGGCGGCAGATCGACGCAGCTCGCCAGTGCAAGCAAGCCGTGCCCGAAATGCCGATGGTCGGTACCGGGTACACATATCTGCAAGACTACGTGCCTCACGTGGCGCAGGCCGTGGTGCGCGCAGGCTGGATCGACGTGGTCGGACTGGGCCGAATGGTCCTCTCTTATCCGGAATTGCCCGCCGAGACCTTGGCCACCGGCACGCTGGCGCGCAAGCGCGTCTGTCGCACGTTCAGCGATTGCACGACAGCGCCCCGGCAGGGGCTGGAGTCGGGCTGCTATCCGCTCGACCCGTACTACAAAGCCCTTCCCGAGGCGATGACGCTCAAAAGGCTCAAGGAACAACTCGCCGACGAGGCCTGATCTCACACGCCCGTCATCGATTGATCGCAGCATTCCAGCCGCATGTGGCTCGAGTCCAGACAAGGACTGCTTAGCGACCTTTCCGGGTCGCTCCACTCCGTCTAGAATTCCCGGCACATAAACATGGCCGAGGCACAAAGTGTCCTAACCGCGTCCGATCGGCTGCACGAGCTGGTCGGACGCCTGGAGGCGCAGCACGGCTTCGCCGAGGTGTTGGCCAGCTTGCAAGCCGGCCACGCCTCCACGCTGGGCGGAGTCTGGGGCTCGAGCTGCGCGCTTGTGGCGGCCTCATTGGTGCGGCACGCTTCGGCGCCTGTCGTGGTCGTCTGGCCCCACATCGACGACGTCGATGATTTTTGTGCCGACTTCGCGCTATTCAGCAACGTCTCCCCCGAGACATTTCCGGCCTGGGAGGGCGACGCAGGCGAAGCGGTCGTCTACGACGAAATCTACGGCGAGCGGTTACGGCTCTTGAAAATGCTGTCGGGCGGCGCGCCGCCGCGGCTGGTGGTCACCAGCATCCAAAGTCTGCTGCAGCCGGTGCCCGGGCGTGAAAAACTGGCCCAGCAAACGCGGCGATTGCACCGCGGCCAGTCGCTCGACGTGCCCGAATTGCTGCGCTGGCTGGTGGACAACGGCTTTCACAGCACTAGCGCCGTCGAGTTGCCGGGCGAGTTCTCGCCGCGGGGCGGCATCGTCGATATCTTTGCGCCCGACTGGTACGACCCCGTGCGGATCGAATTCTTCGGCGACGAGATCGAGTCCATCCGCCGCTTCGAGGCGACCACGCAGCGCAGCCTGGAAACGCTCGACGAGATCGACATCACGCTCTTGAGCAAACGAGGTGACGACCGCGAGCATTTTTCCGGTTACTTGCCCGAGGGCGCCTGGTTCTACGTCATCGAGCCCGGCGACGTGGAGGAAGAGGGGCGACGGTACCTGGAGCGCCTCGATCGCCCCCAGGATTTTCACAGCGTCTCCAGCACGCTGCGGCAGATCACCCAGTTTGCCTCGGTCACGGCGGCAAGCGTGCCGGCCGGTTCGTTCGAAACGACGTGCCACTTGGGGATCGAGAGCGTCGAGCGTTTCAGCGGCGAGATCTCCAAGGTGCGCGACGAGCTCGATGCCTCGATGGGCGCCGGGCACGCCGGCGAGCAGGATGTGTTCGTTGTCTGCCAGACTGAGGCCGAGAGCGAGCGTTTGAAAGAAATCTTCGCTCCCACGCGGCTCGCGGCGGCCGGGCGGCTGCATTATCCGCTGGGCCACTTGAAGTCGGGCTTCCGGCTGGTGTCGGAGCGGATCGCACTGGTGAGCGGCAGCGAGCTGTTTCACCGGGCCGATTTGAATCGGCCCACGCGCCGCCGGCTGGGCCGCGTGATCGACAGCTTCCTCGAGCTGCGCGAAGGGGACTACGTCGTGCACCTGTCGCACGGCATCGGGCGCTATCGCGGCCTGCAATTGCTGGAAAAGGCGCACCAGGCCGAGGAACACCTGGTCATCGAGTTCCACGGCGACACCAAGGTATTCGTGCCGGCTTCGAAGATCGAGTTAGTGCAGAAATACGTCGGCGGCAGCAAGAAGTCGCGGCCGACCTTGGCGCACATCGGCGGCCGGATGTGGACCAAACAGAAGGAAGCTGCCCAAGCAGCGGTGACGGATCTGGCCGCCGACATGTTGGAGTTGCAAGCGGCCCGCGCGCTGCGGCCTGGCATTCGCTATCCCGACGACACTCCCTGGCAGCGCGAGTTCGACGCCTCCTTTCCCTACCTGGAGACTCCGGACCAATTGTCCTCGATCGTGTCGATCAAGGCCGACATGGAGCAGCCGCGGCCGATGGACCGGCTGCTATGCGGCGACGTCGGGTTCGGCAAGACCGAGCTGGCAATGCGGGCCGCGTTCAAAGTGGTCGACCACGGCTTTCAGGTCGCCGTGCTCGTGCCCACCACGATCCTGGCCGAACAACATCTGCGTACTTTCAAAGCGCGCATGGCCGAGTTTCCCTTGTCGATCGTGTCGCTCTCGCGGTTTTGCACGCCTAGGCAAACTCGCGAAGTTTTGGCCGGATTGGCCAGCGGCACGATCGACATCGTCATCGGCACGCATCGACTGGCGCAACACGACGTGACGTTGAAGAACCTGGGCCTGGTCATCATCGACGAGGAGCAGCGCTTCGGTGTGGAAGTGAAGGAACGGCTCAAGGCGCTGCGCCAGACCGTCGACGTATTGACCATGACGGCGACGCCGATTCCGCGCACCTTGCACTTGTCGTTGCTGGGTGTGCGCGATATCTCGAACCTGGAGACGCCCCCCAGCGATCGACTGGCGATCGAGACGCGTGTCACCCGCTTCGATCCGCAATTGGTGCGGCACGCGGTGATGCGCGAGCTGAACCGCGGCGGCCAGATTTTTTACGTGCACAATCGCGTCCACGATATCCAAAAGGTCGCGCATCGCTTGCAGGAAATCGTGCCCGAGGCCCGCATCGCGATCGGTCATGGGCAGATGTCCGAAGGCGACTTGGAACGGGTGATGCTCGACTTCGTCGATCACCGTTTCGATCTGCTGTTAGCCACCACGATCGTCGAGAGCGGATTGGACATCCCCAACGCCAACACCATCTTCATCGATGAGGCCGACCGCTACGGGCTGGCCGATCTGCACCAGTTGCGCGGCAGAGTGGGCCGGTACAAGCACCGGGCCTATTGCTATTTGCTCATCGACCAGCACAAGCATCTCTCGACCACGGCGGCGCGGCGATTGCGGGCCATCGAAGAATTCAGCCAGATGGGCGCCGGATTCGCCATCGCCATGCGCGATCTCGAGTTGCGCGGCGCCGGCAACATTCTAGGCACGCAACAGAGTGGGCACATCGCCACCGTCGGGTATGAGCTGTATTGCGAATTGCTGGAACAGGCCGTGCGCACACTGAAGGAACTGCCGCCCAAAGTGCAGGTGGACGTAAGCGTCGATTTACCCTGCGAGGCCTACATCCCCCGCAGTTACGTCCCCGACATGCGCTTGAAGATCGACCTGTATCGGCGCGTGGCGCGGCTATCGACGATCGAGGAGTGGGAAGAGCTGGCGGCAGAACTGATCGATCGCTTTGGACCGCGTCCGCCCGAAGTGGATCGGACGCTGCTGGTGGCCAAGTTGCGGATCTGGTGCCACGGGTGGCAAATCGACTCGATTCACCTCGAGGAGGGCTTCGTCGTTTTCGGCTACGCCAGTCGTCGACGAATCGAAGAGTTGTCTCAAACCCACCCGGGCCGTTTGCGCATCGTCGACGACCGCAGCGCCTATCTGCCAGTCAACAAAGAGGTTATCGAAACGGGCGAAGTCTTGGAACTGCTGGAATCGCTGTTGCGGCCATTGTGAGAGGTTCCTATAATCCCCCCGCGCTGCCTAGGAGCCATGCCGGCTTCGGAAGCAGCCGCCTTGTCGCGTATCGGGAATTCTCCCAAGCGGTTTGTGTTGGCTCGTTCGATCGCTTCTCAATGATCTCCAGCGGTTTTCTCGTGGCGCGAAACGCACTTCGCATCCTGATCGGATTGTCGTTGGCCGTGGCCTTCGAGCACGTACGCCCCGGCGTCATCTCGGTCGTTACGAACCTGGGACCGCCGGCTTTCGCCGTAGCGCAAGTCCCAGGCAACTACTATCCACCGGGCTACGACCCGAATCTGCCAGCGGGCTACAGCGATCCAACCGGCGTCGGCGCCAACAACGCGGACGCTTTCGGGGTCAACAATTACGGTCCCAGCTCCCCAACCGCTCCCACCAATCCGCCACGTCCGGCGGGATGGCCCGGTGCGGCGCCCAATGCGGCCGCGCAATTGCCTGACGGAGCTTTGCCGCCGCCGGTTGGAGTTAATGCGCCGGCCGCGGCGCCCGTACCGTTCAAGGATCCCACCGAGCCGCCCTACGAGCCGGCCGCGATTCTCGCGCACGTGGGCTCGGAAGTCGTGCAGGCCTCGGAAATCCTGCCCGCGGTCCACCAAACGCTCGATGCATATCTGGAGCGCGTCGAAGAGCAGTTGGCAAAGGCGCCCGATGACTTCAAAGAAAAACAGATTGCGCAGTGGCATCGCGAGCTGGTCAAGCGGACCCTGGACGACACGATCAAAATCAAGCTGCTCATCGCCGACATTAGGGCCACGGCGCCCAAAGAGGGCGTCGAAAAGAATGTGTCGCACATGCGCAAAGGATTCAACGAAAGCGAGATCAAACGCCTGAAGGAGCTGTACAAAGCGACCAGCGTCGTCGATCTGGAGAACAAGCTCCGCCAGCAAGGGGGCTCGCTCGAGTCGCAGCGCATGGCTTACGTCGACCGCAACATGGCCATCGGTTGGGCGATGAGCCAGATCAAGGAAAAGAAAGAACCCTCGCACGAGGAGATGGTCAACTACTATCGCGAGCACATCGCCCAGTGGGGGCATCCGGCTCGCTCGCGATGGGAGCAATTGACCGCCCAATTCGACAAGTTTCCCTCCAGGGCCGAAGCCTGGCGCGCGATTGCCGCTTGGGGTACGCAAATCCAAAACGGCGCTCCGTTCGCCGAAGTAGCCCGGGCCAACTCCCATGGTTTCGCTGCCGAAGAGGGCGGGCTCAACGACTGGACCACCCACGGCAGTCTGCGCTCGACCGTGATCGAGCAGGCGATCTTCGGCTTGCCGGTCGGCGTGCTGAGCCAGATTCTGGCCGACGAGGAGGGCTTTCACATCGTGCGAGTCGTGGAACGCGAAGAGCAACACACTACGCCGTTCATCGAAGTCCAGCCCGAAATCAAGAAAAAGCTTCACGAGGGCGGCAAGTTGGAAGCCATGAACGAGTATATCGAAGCGCTCCGCCAGCGCACGCCCGTACACACCATCTTCGACGCAGACTCTCCCCTGGCCAGCCGTCCGGACGCTACGGTCCGCTAATCTCTCACGGCAATCTTGACACGCCGCTCGTGTCGCTCGATTCCAACCTCGTCCGATGCGCGACCGCATTGCGACAATTGTGTCCTCGCAAGGCAGCGGATAAACTCAGGAACGGCGGTGGCCCAGGCAGGCTTCGGGGTGAAACTGCTTTCAGAAACGCGTTGGCTTTGAGTGGCACCGTGCGAGAAAGGACCGGCTTGATGAGCGATGTAGCAAAGCTCCGAATTGCGGGCCAGGAGATCGACCTGTCAGTGGTCGTCGGCAGCGAGAACGAACACGCCTTGGACATCTCCAAGCTCCGCGCCGAAACGGGGTACATCACCCTCGACGAGGGATACGTCAACACGGGCTCCACCACCAGTTCGATCACCTACCTCGACGGCGAGAACGGCATCCTGCGCTATCGCGGTTATCCGGTCGAGGTGATCGCCCAACAGTGCGATTTCGTCGAGACGAGCTATCTGCTGATCTATGGCGAGTTGCCCAACGAGGAGCAACTGCATAAGTTCCGCACTTCGCTGCGACGTCACACGATGATCCACGAGGAGATGCGGTCCTTCTACGACGGTTTTCCGCGCGATGCGCATCCGATGGCCATCTTGAGCTCGGTCGTGGGCGCGCTGTCCACTTTTTATCAAGACTCGCTCAATCCGCGCGATCCGCGCCAGGTCGAAATATCCGTCCACAGGCTGATGGCCAAGTTGCCCACGATCGCAGCCTATGCGTACAAGAAATCGATCGGCCAGCCGTTCGTCTATCCGCAGAACGATCTGGCCTATTGCGCCAATTTCTTGCGGATGATGTTCGCGGTGCCCAGCGAACCCTACGCCATCGACCCCGATTTCGTCGAGGCGCTCAACTTGCTGCTGATCGTGCATGCCGACCACGAGCAGAACTGCAGCACGTCGACCGTACGGATGGTCGGCTCGAGCGACGCCAACTTGTTCGCCTCGATTTCCGCCGGCATCTGCGCCCTGTGGGGGCCGCTGCACGGCGGCGCCAACGAGGCCTGTGTCGAGATGCTGGAAAAAATGCGCGCCGACGGCGGCGACGTCGACAAGTACGTCGCCATGGCCAAAGACAAGAACAGCAACTTTCGCCTGATGGGCTTTGGCCACCGCGTGTATAAGAACTACGATCCGCGGGCCACCATCATCAAGCACACCTGCGACAAACTGCTGGCCAAGCGGCAGATCGACGACCCGATTTTCGAAATCGCACAGCAACTCGAAAAGGCCGCGTTGTCGGATCCTTACTTCATCGAACGCAAGCTCTACCCCAATGTCGATTTCTATTCCGGCGTGATCTACCGCGCGATTGGCATTCCCGTGCAAATGTTCACGCCCATGTTCGCGATCGGTCGCCTGCCGGGCTGGATTGCCCACTGGATGGAGATGCACTCTTCGCCGACGAAGCGAATCTGCCGTCCCCGACAGATCTATACCGGACCTCGCGAGCGAGACTTCGTGCCGCTCGATCAGCGAAAGTAGCTGGCACCTCCGTACTGCGACGGCATTTCCCCGGGGCTCGCTCACTTGCCAGCACTCCACCGGGGCAGCGGTCCCGCATGCAGCGGGGCCCGGCGTCTTTCCCTGCTTACCTGATCGGTACGACCGGACCGCGCCCAAGCTGTTGGCTCGGTTGAGCTTCGGCCCTACGGTCGGTTCAGCCGATACAAGGGTTCGTGGCCCCGTGGTGCATCAGCGCGCGCGATGGTCACACGGATGACGCCGGCAGCGACGGATCGCTGCGACCGGCGACGGTTCGTCAGAACAGGGAAGCGATCTCATGCGTCAACTCACGTGCGCCGTGGCCGGCCTGGCCTGCGCGTTGGGCCTCTCGTGCGGTGTGGTGTTCGCCGATGAAGTGGCCGGCGTTCAACCCACTCAAATCATCGAGCACGAACCGCGCGCCGCGAACGAGCGGCCGCCGGTGATCACCGCCGTGGCCGTGTTGCCCGGTGGCGGGCTGGTTGCCACCGCCGGCGATGACCACGTCGTACGACTGTGGAGCACTGCCACGGGCAAAGTGGTTCACGCCTTGGAAACGCACGGCGACTGGGTGCGAACGCTCACATTCAGCCCCGACGGCCAAACGCTTGCCTCGGGCGGCGACGACCGGCAGATCGTGCTGTGGGACGTCTCGACGGGCAAGGAAGCGCTGCGCCTGCCGCCACATCATCGCGCGGTGTACTCCTTGGCGTATAGTCCCGATGGTTCGCAATTGGCCGCCGTAGGGTTCGAGCACCTGGTGCGAATCTACGACACGGCAACCGGCCAACTGATCCGTCAACTCGAAGGCCCGGGCGTCGACC
>JBBDYK010000056.1:0-8394 GCA_040901665.1 Pirellulales bacterium
CCAAGGCCTGGGCCAGGCTGTCGAGGCCGGCCTGATAGTCGGTGTTGTTGCCGGTCATCGAGCCATCGGCCTCGAACAGCACGGTGTTGACGGCGCCGATGCCCTCGACCATGGCATCCTTCTTGGACAGTTTCCTCAGCACGGCTTCCTTGTGAGGAATCGTCACGCTCAAGCCCTTGATGCCTAGCGCCGGCGCGTCGTCGAGAAACTGGTTCAGGTGCTCGCGCGAGACGCGAAAGGGGACGTACACGGCGTTCACGCCCAACTGACGGAAGGACGCATTGTGAACGATGGGGCTCAGGCTGTGGCCGATCGGGTCGCCGATCACGCCGTACACCGTCGTGTCGGCGTTGATCAGATCGTAGTGGTAGATGTCGGTCATCTGCTGGTAGCTGAGCTGACCGGGGGCCAACGTTCGCTCGTGATGAAACGTGGCGAACGTGAAGGGAGCGCCGAAGCGACCAGCCAGGATGCGCGACGGCGTGCCGATATCGCCCATGCAGATCGCCACCGTCGGCACTTTCGAGTCGCGCATGAGCTGGAGCACGCGCAGGTTGTCGTGGGTGTTGTTGGCGGTGGTGGCGATCTTGATGATGTCGGCGTCGTGCGAGGCCAGCCGGGCGTGAATCTCCGTGAGGTTGTCGGGAGTCTTGCGGAAGTCGTGCAGGCTCACGATGCGCTTGGTCTTGCCGTAGCGCGGGATCATGGCCGCCACGTCTTCCTCCATGTCGACGTAGTCCACGCCCTCGGCAATCGCGCTGCGCAACAGCATCTGCCGCTGCTCCTCGGTGCCGGTCCACTTGCCGCCATCGTGAGGTCGGCGGCAGGTAATGACGACCGGCGAAGGGCGATCGACCAGCAAGCGCCGCAAGTTGACGTCGCCGTTGATGTAGTCGAGGCGCAATTCGACCAGCTTGGCGCCCTGCTGAACCAGGTGCCGATGCTCGGCAATCATGTGCCGGTGCCGACCGCGTGCGATGCTAACGCAAATCATGGGAAGTCTGGGGATGCGGGGGCCAATCGTGACGAAGTTGCGATCAACTGCCGCTCGGCGCCGCGTACTCCGAAGGGCTCGATTTGATTATAACCGCCGGAATCGAGCGAGGTCAGATGTCCCCAAAAGCGAACGACGCCGACAGCGGACGGTCGGCTCTTGACCGTGAAGAATGAATCAGCTTGACGCTCCACTAGGTTCGCTTGAACTGCTTGTCCAATTCCTCGCGGCTGAAGTACAGCGCCGTCGGACGGCCGTGCGGACAATGGTGGGTGTCTTGGGCGAGGTGCCGTTGTTGGAGCAGCGCTGCCACCTCGCCGGGACTGAGGCGGTCGCCGGCCTTGATCGCCGCCTTGCACGAGATCATGTGCAAGAGCGAATCCAGCAGGTCGCGGCGCTCGGGCCCTTTGCCGCCGGCCAGCAACTGGTCCACCACGTCGCGCAGCACTTCGGCAGGCGGCAGATTCGCCAGCATGGCCGGATAGCTCGACACCAGCACCGTGTCGCCGCCGAAGGGCTCGATCGCCAACCCGAGTTGGGCAAGCACCTCGTGCGCCTGCAACACGGCCGCCGCTTCGGCCGGCGCCAAATCGATCGGCTCGGGTACCAGCAGCCGCTGCGACTCCAAGGGACCGGCCAACACTCGCTCGCGCAAGTGCTCGTAGATGATCCGCTCGTGCAGGGCATGCTGGTCGATCACGACCATGCCGCCGTCGCACTCGGTCACCAAGTAACGATTGTGCAGTTGCAGCGCCGAAACCGGCCGGTCCGCCGGTTCCGCGGCGTGCCCGCCGCCGGCGTGCTGGTCGTACGCATCGTCGATCATCGACGTGTCGGGCTCGGGCTCATCATCCTCCGTTGGAGCCGGCTGCCAGCGACGGTCGAGCACGCTCAACTCAAGCGGCGCGTGAGGTGGCGGCTCGTGGAGCGTGGTTTGCACGTGCGCGGCGGGCATGCCGGGCTCGGCCAGCGTAGCGCCCGCGGCGGTCAGTTGTCCCTTGGCCCAATCGACCAGCTCGCGGCGCATCTGTTCGGCCCGGGCCGGGTCGACGGCAGTGGCTGCTTCGTTCTCGCCGGTGGGTTGCAGGCGGGCCGTCAGGACGGTCGTCAGAAAGCGCGTCCGCAGCGTGCCCAGGAGTTGGCTGTACAGTCGCCCGGCTTCCTGGAAGCGGACTTCCAGCTTGGTGGGATGGACGTTGACGTCGACCAATTCGGCCGGCATCTCGATGTGCAGAAACGCGATCGGAAAGCGGCCGGTCAACAGCAGTCCGCGATAGGCTTCGCTCAATGCGTGTTGCAGGGCGCGGTCGCGAATCGCCCGGCCGTTGAGAAACAAGTACTGCATCCGGTTGTTGGCGCGGCTGTGGCTGGGACTGGCCACGTAACCGTGCAACTTGATGTCTTCGTCGAGACTGTTGACGGCGATCAGATCGGCGGCCAACTCATCGCCAAAGAAGGCCGCGATCCGCGAGCGCCAATCGCTCGCGGCCGGCAGCTCGTAGATGGGGCGGCCTTGATGCCGCAGCGCGCAGGCGACCGCGGGATTGGACAACGCGATCCGCGTGAACGCTTCGCCAATGTGTCCCATCTCGGTCTGCGTGGTGCGGAGGAACTTGCGCCGCACGGGCGTGTTGTAGAACAGTTGCCGGATCTCGATGGTGGTGCCGATCGGGCAACCGCAGGGCGCCACGGGCGTGGCATGGCCGCCGGCCACTTCGAGCTGCGCGCCGGCGTCCACGTCGCGCGTGCGGCTGCGCATCGTGAGGCGGCTGACTTCGGCGATCGACGCCAGGGCCTCGCCACGAAAGCCCAGCGAGTGGACACAGAACAGATCGTCGGCTTCGTGAATCTTGCTGGTCGCGTGCGTGGCCACGGCCAGCGGCAGTTGATCGGCCGGCATGCCGGAACCGTCGTCGCTGACGCGAATCAGCTCCAGGCCCCCCTGCTCCACCGCGACGTCGATCCGCGTGGCGCCGGCGTCGATCGAGTTCTCCATCAACTCCTTGACCACGCTGGCCGGGCGTTCGATGACTTCGCCGGCGGCGATTTTGTTGACCACGCTCTGGGGCAGCACGCGAATCGGGCTCATCCTGTCGCTCGTGCTGGTCACAGATTGAACTCCTTGATCTTGCGATAGAGCGTGCGCTGGCCGATGCCCAGCATTTCGGCGGCGGCTTCGCGGTTGCCGCCGGTTTGCTCGAGCGTTTCGGCGATGAACAACCGTTCGATTTCCGAGAGCGGCTTGCCCACCAAAGAGGCCAGGTTGCCGGCTTGCCCTTCTTCGGTTGCATCGCTTGGCGCCGCCAACTCGGCCGGCAGATCGTCGACGTCGAGGACTCCGTCGTAGTCGACCACGACCATGCTCTCTACCACGTTGCGCAATTGGCGGACGTTGCCGGGCCAGTCAAAGGCCATCAAACGTCGTCGCGCCGCGGCCGAGATGCTTTCGACCTTCTTGTGGTGCCGCTTGGCGAACTGCCGCATGAAGTAATCGATCAACAGCGGAATGTCCTGGCTCCGTTCGGCCAGGCAGGGCAAATTGATGGTCACCACCTTCAGCCGGTGATAAAGATCGCTGCGAAAGGAACCCCCTGCGATCGATTCTTCCAGATTGCGATTGGTGGCCGACAGGATGCGCACGTTGACGTTCATGGGATCGTTCGAGCCGACGCGCGTGATTTCGCCGCTTTCCAGCACGCGCAGCAGCTTGATCTGGGTGGCGATGGGCATGTCGCCGACTTCGTCGAGGAACAGCGTGCCGCCGTCGGCGTATTCGAACTTGCCGATCCGATCGGTCGAGGCATCGGTAAACGCGCCCCGCACATGGCCGAACAACTCACTCTCCAGAATGTTCTCGCTCAAGGCGGCGCAGTTGAGCGCCACGAAGGCCTTGTTCTTGCGCGGGCTGTTCTGGTGGATGGCCTGGGCCACCAGCTCCTTGCCGGTGCCGGTGGCGCCTTGGATGAGCACGCTGGCGTCGGTGGGGGCGATGCGTTTGAGCCTGTCGATCACCTCGTGCATCTGGCGGCTGTTGCCGATCACGCCCTCGAAGCCGAACTTTTCGTCCAGGCGACGGTTGAGCTCGGCATTCTGCCGTCGCAAGCGCAAGCTGGAAGAGGCCTTTTCGGCGACGGCCCGCAGTTGGCTCAAATCGAGCGGCTTGAGCAGGTAGTTGAAGGCCCCCTGCTGCATCGCGCTGACGGCCGAGGGGATCGTGCCGTGTCCGGTGACCAGGATCACTTCGGCGTCGGGCAGCTTCTCCTTGGCCAGGGCCAAGAGTTGCAGGCCGTCGACGTCGTTCATCACCAGGTCGGTGATCACCAGGTCGAAGGAATCGCGGTCGATGAGCTTGGCGCCCTGCGGACCGCTGGTGGCCACGGTGCACACGTAGCCGACGCGTTCGAGGCTCTCTGACACGGCTTGCGCGTGCGAGGCTTCGTTGTCGACGATGAGCACGCGAATGGGCGCGCCGTCGGTGACTGCGCGCTGTGTGACTTGAGTAGTCGCCATGCGGTCGATGATAGCGAAAAGCCGCGGGCAGAGAAAGGAGACGCCGCGGCCGGCTGGCGTGCGCCTTACCAGGCAGTTGAGTATTTCGACGGCCTGCTACGCCTTGCTTTCCAGTCGCGCGGGCACGGGCAGCTCGATCGTGAACTTGGTGCCGCGGCCGGCTTCGCTTTCCAGGCGGATGCGCCCGCCGTGGGCCTCGATGATCTTGCGCGTGGTGGGCAGGCCCAGGCCGGAGCCGCCGGGCTTGGTGGAGTAGAACGCCTCGAAGATGTGCGTCGCCGTGCGCTCGTCCATACCGCAGCCAGTGTCGATGAGCTCTAGCGCGACGCCGGACGCCGCGACACTGGTGCGCACCACGAGTTGGCCTCCCTCGGGCATGGCCTGAAACGCGTTGAGCACCAGGTTCAATAGCGCGCCGTGAAATGCCTCGCGGTCCAACACCACGCTGGGCAGATCGGGGTCGAGATACGAGAGCACCTCGACGTTGGATTCTCGTGCCTTCGGCCCGAAGAAGTCGATCAACTTGCGAACTTGCGCGTTCAAGTCCGAGGCTTCGAAGCGCACCGTGCGGACCTTGGCGAAATTGAGAAAATCGTCCAGCAGGTTTTGCAGCCGTTGGCACTCCTGGCGCACGACGGCGATCTTGGCCGCCGCGCGCTTGTCGCGGGGCGATTTGGCGTCGGCAAAGTCCTCGGCCAACAGCTCCATGTTGAGCCCGATGGTCGACAAGGGGTTTTTGATCTCGTGCGCCAGGCCGCCGGCCAACTGCGCAATCTCGGTGTATTGCTCGACCAGCTTTTGATTGACTTGCTCGGCGGTGGGGGGATGTGACAGGTTCATCGATGATCGCAACCCGAGGCCCTGTGGGAGGCGTATGGCGCAAACCCCCAAACGAAGCATGGCCAGCGCGGCGAGCGCCGCGGTGGCCATGGCATCCGTGAGGTTGCAGGTGCGGGCTGTCAGTCCGTTGAAAAACGCCTGTCAGCGCTACTCTTTGTCGGCCGTTTGCGGCGCCTCGAGCTCGCGCATCGCCTGCTTGCGACTCAGCTTCACGCGGTCCTGCTCGTCGACGGCGATCACCTTGACGGTCATCTCGTCGCCGACCGAGCAAATGTCGGCAACGCTGTTGACGTAGTCGTCGGCCAATTCGCTGATATGCACTAGGCCGTCCTTGCCGGGGATGATCTCGACGAACGCGCCGAAGTCCTTGACGCTGGTCACGCGGCCGTAGTAGATGCGGCCGACCTGGACCGTGGCGGTCAGGGCTTCGACAACGGCCAAGGCTCGCTGAGCACCTTCGGCGTCGACACTGGCAATGGTCACCGTGCCGTCGTCCTCGACCTCCAGCACGGCGCCGGTCGACTCTTGGATGCCGCGGATGGTTTTGCCGCCCGGGCCGATCAGCGCGCCGATCTTGTCCGGCGGAATGTGCGTCCGCAACAGTCGCGGCGCCCAGGGCGAGATTTCGGCCTTCGGCCGGCTGATCGCGGTGAGCATGCTGCGCAGGATATCAATGCGGGCTTCGCGGCTTTGCGCCAGCGTGGCCTTGATGATCTCTTCGCTGATGCCGTTGATCTTCAGATCGAGCTGAATGCCGGTGATGCCGTTTTGCGTGCCGGCGATCTTGAAGTCCATGTCGCCGAAGTGGTCTTCGTCGCCCAGGATGTCCGTCAGCAGGGTGAACTTGTCGTTTTCCTTGACCAGGCCGATCGAGATGCCCGCCACCGGATTGGTGATCGGCACGCCGGCGGCCATCAGGCCCAGCGTAGCGCCGCAGACGCTGGCCATCGAGCTGGAACCGTTGGACTCCAGAATGTCGGAGATCACGCGGATCGTGTAGGGGAACACTTCGGGATCCGGCAGCACGGGCTTCACGCTCCGTTCGGCCAGCGCGCCGTGGCCGATTTCTCGGCGGCCAGGACCGCGGATGGGTCGCACTTCGCCGACCGAGAACGGCGGGAAGTTGTAGTCCAGCATGAACTTCTTCGAGTACTCGTCGATCAAGCCGTCGACCCGCTGCTCGTCGCGGCTGGTACCGAGCGTGACGGTAATCAGGGCTTGGGTCTCGCCCCGCTGGAAAACTGCGGAACCGTGCACGCGCGGCAACACGTCGACACGACACTCGATCGGGCGAATCGTCGTGGAGTCGCGACCATCGGGCCGCGTGCCGGCCAGAATCAGATCGCGAACCACGTGCTCTTCCAGGGCGTGCCAGGCCGTGCCGAACGCAAAGGCGGTCAGCGCGTCCGCGGCGGCCGGGTCGGGAATCAGCTCGGCCTTGACGCGGGCTTTCAAGGCGTCGACGGCTTCGGCCCGGGCTTGCTTGCCCGAGGTTTGCTTGGCGGTCCGCAGTGCGTCGAAGTAGTTGCTGTTGAGCCTGGCAAGCAGTCCGTCGTCGGGCGGCACGAAGTACTGCGTTTTCTGGACGCCGACTTTGGCGACCAACTCGTCTTGCAGGTTGCAGATTTCGCGAATGATGTGATGCGCTTCGCGGAGGGCTTCCAGCATGACCTCTTCGGGCAATTCGCGGGCAAAGCCTTCGATCATCAAGATCGCGTCCTTGCTGCCCGAAACGATGAGATCCAGGTCGCTCTCTTCCAGGTCATCTTGGGTCGGAAACGGCACGAACTTGCCTTCGACGCGTCCCAAGCGGACCGAGGCGATGGGGCCGTCGAAGGGCAAGGGCGAGATGCTCAGCGCCGCGGAGGCGCCGTTCATCGCCAGCACGTCGGCGTCGTTTTGTCGGTCGCTGGCCATGACGAAGGCTTGTACCTGCACTTCGTCGCGGTACCAGACGGGGAACAGCGGCCGGATGGGGCGATCCATCAGCCGGCTGGTGAGCGTTTCTTTCGTGGTGGGACGACCTTCGCGCTTCAAGAATCCGCCGGGAAACTTACCCGCGGCCGCAGTCCGCTCGCGATAGTCGCACGTCAGCGGGAAAAAGTCCGACAGGCCCGGACGAGGCGGCCCGGAGGCGGTTGCCACCAGCGCCACGGATTCACCGTATTGCACGAGCACGCTGCCGGCCGCCTGTTTGGCGAGCACGCCGGTTTCGATCGAGAGGACACCTGCGCCGATTTGTTTCTCTACACGTACTTTCAATTTATTTTCCTTACCTGCGTTGCGTTCCTGCCAACCGAACGGCACGCCCCAGGGACGGGTTGTCGCCGAGCATACCGGCGCGGCGTCGGGCTGCGCTAGCGTGCTCCAAGCTGTCTTGGGCGCCATCCGAGAGAAGACGAAGGGAACCGCCAGGCTGGGCCGGACCCCAACAGAATTTGCCGGGCACCGCCACAGCGACGTCGTTGACCCTTGGCCGCGAAAGTGGCCGCGGCGTCACCAACCAGCGAAAAACCGCAGTCGGAATGCCGGGGTCACGCGCGGCCAGAATCATTTGCGGATGTCGAGACGGCGAATGACGTCGAGGTATCGCTGCGGATCGACCTTTTTCAGATAATCCAGCAATCGACGCCGCCGACTCACCATCATCAACAGGCCCCGCCGACTGGCGAAATCCTTCTTGTGCGAGCGCAGGTGCTCTGTCAATTCGCCGACCCGAGTGGTCAAGATGGCGATTTGCACCTCGGGCGAGCCGGTGTCGTTGGCTGCCCGCTTGTGTTCGCCGATCAAATCGTGTTTCCGCTCTTTCGTGAGAGTCATCTGCGCGCCGCGCCTTCTCTACGTTGGCCCGTCCTCGGCACCGCAAACGTCCTCTAGACGTCTGAGCACCGAAACATGCCAAAGTGACTAGAACCTTCCTACGTTTCTGTAAATTGCCAACAATCCAAGGAAGTTAGTGTACCACCCGTCGACCGGCTTGCAACTGCAATTTGCGCGTGTCATTCACCATTAGAAATGACCCCTATCGGCACCATTAGAAATGTCCCCAT
>JBBDYK010000057.1:0-8394 GCA_040901665.1 Pirellulales bacterium
GCCTTGCTCGTTGTCGCCCAACGTCTTGCCGGTGGCCGGATCGATGATCTTTGCTTCCACGCCGGGTAGCAGCCGCCCTACCGACTCCACGCGCAACTCCATGGGGTCGGTGTTGCGGCTTTGCGTGATGATGGGCGAAGCCTCGGTCAGGCCATAGCCGATCGTTACTTCCTTCGCTCCCAGCCGGTCGATCACCTGCCGCATGACTTCGATCGGACAAGGGCTGCCGGCCATGATCCCCGTGCGCAGCGAGCGGGTGTCGCGACCCGGCAGCGAAGGATCCTGCAACTGCGCGATGAACATCGTGGGCACGCCGTAGAGCGCCGTGCAACGCTCCTTTTCGATGGCGTCCAGCGTGGCCGTGGGATTGAAACTCTCGGCCGGAATCACCATCGCCGCACCATACACGACCGACGTGATCGTGCCCAACACGCAGCCGAAGCAATGATAAAACGGCACCGGAATGCACACGCGGTCGTCGGCCGTGAAAGCCTGGCACATGCCCGTGTAATAGCCATTCAAGAGCAGGTTGCGATGGCTGAGCGTGGCGGCCTTGGGAAAGCCGGTGGTGCCCGAGGTGTATTGAATGTTGATTGGCTGATCCGGTTCGAGCAAGCAATCGACTTCATCCAGCCTATTGGCGGCGATCGATTCGCCGCGCGCGAGCAGCTCTTGCCAGGTGATGGCGCCCGCGGGCGCTTCGTCTTCGAGCGCGACCACCCACTTCAGCTTGGGAAAGTCGGCAGCGTGCATCTCGCCCGGCTTTGCCTGCGCTAGTTCCGGGCAAACTTCGGCCAACATGGCAAAGTAGTCCGACGTCTTGAACCGGGCTACCAGAAACAACGCCACCGAGTCGCTCTGCTCGAGCACGTATTTCAACTCGAACGGCCGGTACGCCGGATTGATGTTCACCAGCACCGCTCCGATGCGGGCCGTGGCGAATTGCAGCACGACCCACTCCGGTACGTTGGTGGCCCAGATGGCGACGTGCTGTCCGCGCTGGATGCCCAGCGCCAAAAGGCCCCGCGCGGCCTGATCCACCTGGCGCGAAAACTCGGCGTAGCTCACGCGCAGGTCAAGCGCGGGAAACACCAGCGCGTCATGTTCCGGATGGCGGCGGGCGGTTTCTCGCAACACTTGCGGCATGGTGCGCCCCTCGACCCAGGGCGTGGCTTGCTCGTCGATCGCCGGCCGTTTGTCAGTCCCGCTCATCCACAAACCTCCCGGTTACTCTCGTAGCGGGCCCGACATTGCCACGGCGCAGGGTACGAAGATCATCAGCGGCAACCAAGCCGCCGACGCAGGTTCGAGCCAATAGCTCGAGCCCAGTTCCTTGCAGCCAATCACGACCGACATGAACGCCACCACCAGCAGCACACACAGTCCGATGGCCACGAACACGTTGCGGTTCGATCGCGACAATATCAAAGGCAGACCCAAAAACAACAGCGTAACATCCAACAGCGGCTGCACGAAGCGCGAATGGATGGCCATGCGTTCATCGGCGCCGAAATCAAGGCTGCGATTACGCAGTCCGCGAATCAGGCCATAAGTGCTGGAAAACCTCTGCCAGGCGGCGCCCCCCACCAGATGCTCGAAGCTCATGTTGCTGACCACGAAGCAATCGTTGGGCTTCAGCCAGTCGTGGTCCTGCGGCGTCAGCAGGATCGGCCGGCCATCGAGCGACAGCGATGGCTGCGCTTCGACGCCCTTGGGGAACTCGACGTTGCGAAACAGGTAGCCGCCGGCGCGGCCTTCGCGCGGCGGTTGATAGTAGGCGTTCTCAGCGGCCAGACGCGTGCCATAGCGATCCAAACCCGGCGGGAGGTAGAAGTCGGGGCGCTCGATACGCTGTTCATTGGCATAAGTCTTGGCGCCCGAGCCTCCCAACAGGATGTCGGTTTCGTTGTCGTAGCGCGGAACGAGCAGCGTGCCGCTGCTGCCGCCCAGGTCCTGCGCATTGTGGCTGAGATGATGCCGCACGCGGGGAATCAGCACCTCGCGATTCACCAGCGCGCTGAACAGGCTGATGGCGATCACCGCGGCGACAATCGGCCGAATGATGCGCGCCTTGGGAATTCCGGCCGCTTCGATGGCAGTCAACTCCTGGTGCCGCTGGATCCAGGTCACTGTGAACATGGCCGCGATCAGCGTCAAGATTGGGCTCATCGTATCGAAGAACGACAGCGAGCGATAACCGTAGTACTCCCCCATCACCTTCAACAAGCCGCCGTGTTGCTGCCCATAGTCGATGAACTCTTCCAAGTTGCCGAAGCCATCAATAACGATGTACAGTCCGGTCAGGCTGACGAAGCAGATCAGGAACGTTTGCAGGAATTGGCGCAGCAGATAGCGATCGATGATCAGCAAGCGGATCGTGCCGCCGGGCGCCGTGGGTGCTGCCGTCTTGGACACGCGGGGTACTCCTAGCGGGTAGCCTGCGCCGGACGCGCTTTCGCGCCCGCAAGGCGCAAGGCGCGAGCCAGTGCCGCGATGCCGCGATGGATATTCTCGCAGGTTTGCACGCCAAAACTCAGGCGAATGTGGTCGCTTCGTCGCGGCTGCCCCTCGACCGGATAGCAGTATTCTCCCGGCACATACAACATGCCCTCGTCCATGGCGTGCGCGATCAACGAACCGCCGGGTCCGGTGTCGATGCCGGGCGGCACGCGCAGCCAAACGTACAATCCGCCAGAGGGGCGCCGCCACTGGGCGCCTTCGACGTCGCCCAGGTGTTCGTCCATGGCCGCGAGCATGGCAGCCAGTTTTTCCCGGTAGCTGGAGCGCAGCGCCGCCACGTGCGGCTCGAACAGCCCTCGCTCCATCACGGTGGACATCAGATGCTGATTGACGTTGGGCGAGCCAAAGTCGATGTTTGCCTTTTGCGTGGCAACCGGCTCGATCAGCGCCGGGGGCAGGATGCCCCAACCCACGCGGACGCCTGGTGAAAACGACTTGCTGAAAGTCTCGGCCACGATGACCGTGTCGCCCTCGGTGTCGAACGCGCGTAAGCTGGGCAGATCGTCGCCCGCATATCGCAAATCGCGATACGCGGCGTCGTCGATCACGTAAATTGTCCGACCACGCGACCAGCGCTTGGCAATCTCGACGATCGCCGAGCGGCGCTCGAGCGATAGCGTTACCGTGCTGGGATTGTCGAAGTAGCTGGTGACGTAGATCGCCTTGATGCGGTTCAATTGCCCCGCCCTTTCGCGGCGCGCGAGCTCCTCCTCGAGCGCCGCGGGGATCATGCCGTCGTCGTCGATGGCGATGCCCACGGACGTGACGCCCAGGCCGGCCACGAGGCCCAGGTACACGAAGTAACTGGGAGCGGCACAAAGCACCAGGTCGCCCGGATCGAACAGCACCTCCCCCACCAGGTGCAGCAATTGGTTGCTGCCGGCGGTGAGGAGCACGTTTTCGATCGGCGGACGCGGAGCAACCGACCGCGGTCCATCGGCAGCCAAGTAGCGGGCCAACACCGCCTCGCGCAATGGCAAGTGTCCGGCGTTGGTGCCGTATTGGAGCGCGGCACGGGCCTGCGTCGGCTCGCTCAAGAGTTGCTCGATTGCCTGCCGGGTTTCGTCCACCGGCAAGCTCTGTTGATCGACGAAGCCGGCCGCCAGCGAGATCAACTCCGGCCGCGCCAATGCCAGGCGCATCAATTCGCCAATCGGCTGTCCGACGGCAAATCCGGCTCGACGGCTTAGAGTGCGCGGCGCTGGCATGTGGGGTGGGGTGCGGTGTGGTGCGGGTGCGGCTGGGCCAAAATGTGACGGGCGAACGATATTTAACTTATTGCAGCGAGTCAAGATCGGTCAATGCTGGCAGCAAGGCAAACGCAGCAATGCAGGCAGCCGCCGAGGCCTGTGTCGTGGGGACACCCAAACGGCGCGGGCCGCACCATGCTTCAGGCGGCTGGAACCGAGTGATATGATCTGCGTCGACACACACCCTCCGCTGGTGGAATCATGAGCGTACTGCCGGGGCCACGATTGGACAGTGCGCCCAAGCTGGCCGGTCGCTTGCGTCGCTGGCTCGGCTTCGGGCTCGATCTGGTGTTTCCGCCGACGTGTGCGATGTGTCAAGTTCCCCTCGATGCGCACCATCGCGTGCTGCTTTGCGCGACGTGCCGCGGCCAACTGGTCGATAGCCGGGCCGCTTGCCTTCGCTGCGGCAGTTCAGCGCCGCCGTCGGGGTTGGGGGCTCCTTGCCCACATTGTCACGCCAAGCGGTTGTATTTCGACTCGGTCGCGCGGCTTGGTCGTTACGACGGCGAATTGCGCAGGGCCGTGTTGCGGATGAAGACCGAGACGAATCCCGGCCTGGCGATGGCCCTGGGCGACCTGCTATTCGAGTTGCGAGGTGAACAACTTGCCGCGTGGCGAGCGGACGCGGTGGTGCCGGTGCCGATGCACTGGACTCGGCGGATTCGCCGGGGCGTGAACAGCCCGCACGCAGTGGCCGAGCGATTGGCTGCGCAATTGCAGGTGCCCATTGCAGCGCACTTGCTCGTCCGTCATCGTCGCACGGCATTGCAGGCGCGGCTTCCGGCCAGCAAACGGAAGGCCAACGTCCGCGGCTCCTTTCGCGTGCAACCGCATCGCGAGTTGCCCGGCGCGCGGCTGCTGCTCGTCGACGACGTGATGACCACCGGCGCCACCGTGAACGAGGCCGCCAGAATGCTCGTGCGTAGTGGGGTTGATACGGTTGGCATCGCCGTGCTGGCCCGGGCGGAAGGGTTGGATTGAAGCAGCCGTGCCCCAGACGCGGCTTGTCAGGCTGGTTGGAATCGAAAGAATAGACGCGTACCGATTCGCGTCTCATTCCGTTCCAATCGATTTTCTCGACCCATGAGCAGGCCACGACTTCGACTCGGCACGCGCGCCAGCGCTCTGGCTCGTTGGCAAGCCCAGTGGGTTGCCGATTCGTTGAAGGCGATCGGCGTGGACGTCGAGTTGGTGCCGATCACCACTCGCGGCGACACGTCGCAAGGAGACGCCATCGGCAATCTGGGCGCCCCGGGTGTTTTTACCAAGGAATTGCAGCGGGTGCTCATCGACGAGCGTATCGACCTGGCTGTCCACAGCTTGAAGGACTTGCCGACCGACGTGGTTGATGGCCTTACGCTGGCCGCGGTTCCCCCGCGCGAGAGTCCGTTCGACGTGCTCCTCAGTCGACATGGTCCCTTCGAGCAATTGCCGCAGGGTGCGACTGTCGGCACGGGCAGCTTGCGGCGCAGGGCGCAACTGCTGCACGCCCGCGCCGATTTGCAGATGCGCGACATCCGCGGCAATGTCGACACGAGAGTCGCCAAGCTTGCCGCCGGCGAGTTCGACGCGATCGTGCTGGCCGAGGCCGGCTTGCGGCGATTGGAATTGGAACACCACGTGACCCAGCGCTTCGAGCCTACTGTGGTGTTGCCCGCGGTTGGCCAGGGAGCGTTGGGCATCGAAGTCCGCACGGGCGACAGTTCGACCCACGAACTTGTCGAGCGACTGGACGACCCGCTGTCGCACTCCGCGGTGTTGGCCGAGCGAACACTGCTGGCGGCGCTGCGGGGAGGGTGCTTGGCGCCGATCGGAGCATGGGCCCGCGTCGCAGCCGACGGCCGGTTGCGGCTCGACGCCGCCGTGCTCAGCGCCGACGGCAAAACGCGACTGGCCGCCGGCGGCGAAGATGCGTTGGCCGCCGCCGTCGCGTTGGGCAATCGCGTGGCGGCGAATTTGTTGGTGGCGGGCGCGGGCCCGTTGATCGACGCGTCGCGTCGAGCCTGACCGAGGGCCGGCAAATCTTCGCTAACCGGCATGCCACGTCATGGCCGTCAGTAGCGCTTCCGACCGCCGGCTTTGCCCCCTCGACACAGAATGCTTCCTTCGCCGTTTTTGTGGTGCTATCGCCGCTTCGCGACCGATTTAGCGTATGAATGCGTGCGCGGGAGTTTTGCCGCGTACGGTTGCCATGCGTTTTGATTCGCGCGCTGGCGCCGCATGACCCGTTTGCATGCGATGCCTCGAAGCGCGGTTCAGGGACGAGAGGAGCGCGGCATGGAGATCCACACGACACGCTTTGGCACGGTCGGCGTCAATGCCGACGATGTGATCTTGTTCCCAAATGGAATACTGGGACTGGAGGATTGTCAGCAGTGGGTATTGCTGGCCGACGCCGAGGACGGCGCCTTGGGTTGGCTGCAGTCGACGAGCCGCGCTGACGTGGCGTTGGCGGCGGTCAGTCCGCGACGGTTCGTGCCCGACTACGACGTGCGCGTCCCGCGCAGCGAGTTGGCGCCGCTGTTGTTGGAATCGATCGACGAGGCGCACGTGCTGGTGGTATTGAGCAAGAGCGAGCATGGCATCACCTTGAATTTGAAGGCTCCCCTAGTGATCAACCTGCGGCGCCGGCTGGGGCGGCAGGTGATTCACAACGCGGACGAGCCCTTGCAATATGAGTTGTGCGAGTTGGAACCCGTGCGGAGAATTGCTTGAAGTGCGAAATCGAGTTTTCCGGACGACTGGGGCGGAGGAGACGCCGCGCCGAACTGGCTGCGAGCGCGGTGCGCATCGCCCGTCGTGCCAGAAACCCCTTTGGTGAGTGCAACCCAACCTAAGAAACCATTAACCATACGACGCCTCTCTCTCGCGAGAACCCAACGGCGAGAGCCCGTGAGGCGGGCCTTCTGAAAAGTTTCGCCGCTTTTCAGACAGACAGCGGCCGCGAAAAGTAACGGCCCGTTGAAGGAAGGAGTCCTCGATGCTTGTCCTGTCGAGACAGCGCGACGAAAGCATCATCATTGGCGACAATATCGTCGTCACGATCGTGGACATTCGTGGCGACAAAGTTCGCCTGGGGATCAACGCCCCCACCGAAATCCCCGTTCACCGTCAAGAGATCTACGAAGCCATCCAGCGCGAAAACTTGCGCGCCAGCCGCGTCGACCCGAAAGACACCCGCGCGCTGGGTGCGCCAACGCCCAAGCGGGATGGAACGCGTCGGACGCATTAAACGAGCGCAAGTGGCGCTCGCATGACTCGTCGTGCTACTCTGCGCCGCCGCACGAGTAGGAACTAGATGGCGGCGGGTCCTCGGAATCGGAGGGTGTCGGGCGCGCGCCGACCCTCCGGTCCACCGTTGCCGTGATAACGTCCGGCAATTCCGAGGGACTTCACTGGCTTGGAGCGGTCAGAATCTTAGCCGGTAGCCGGCGCTTCGGCATGGTAAGTTCTCAACCGCGGTGTCAGCATCCCCTCTCGCTAGCTTCGCAGCGCCACTACGCCAAACCATGCGCCGGCGCGCCGACGCTCGACCGCACATTCGGCCACCGGGCCGTTAACGTCGCAGAGCCATCGCGGTATCTAACAACGGACTGGAATCGGGCCGATACGTGGCAACGTTCGGTCGCAAGCCGTGTGCAACGCTCGATTCTCGCGAACAAGCGCGCCCTTTCTCCGACCGGGGCATCTGCCGGGGGCGGCCCTCGTCAAGGCGAGAACGCGACCTTATGATGAACCAATCGAGCAATCGAAGCGAGAACACGTTTTCGGACCCAAGGAACCCATTGTGACCATCACCAAAACCAGCATCCACGTCGGCCATAGCCCCGATCCGGACGACGCGTTCATGTTTCACGCGCTGGCCAACCGCAAGATCGACACCGGGCCCTACGACTTCCACCACGAACTGGTCGATATCGAAACGCTCAATCGCCGAGCCTTCACCGGAGAATTGGAACTGACGGCCGTCAGCCTGCACGGGTATGCCTATCTGACTGACAAGTACCTGCTCTGCCCCTGCGGCGCCAGCATGGGCGACGGCTATGGTCCGATGGTGGTTGCCCAACACGCATATTGCTTGAACGACCTGCGCCGCATGACGGTGGCGGTGCCCGGCACGTTGACCACGGCATATCTCGCCCTGCGCATGTGTCTGGGTCGCGCCTTCAAGCACGTCGTCGTCCCTTTCGATCAGATCATCCCTGCCGTCGAACGGGGCGAATATCAAGGGCGCCCGATCGATGCCGGACTGATCATTCACGAGGGGCAACTGACCTACGCCGACCGCGGGCTTACGCTGATCGTCGACACGGGCAAGTGGTGGCTCGAAACCACGGGCCTGCCGCTGCCGCTGGGCGCCAACGCCATTCGCAAGGACTTGGGCCCTGAAGTGATTCGCGACGTCAACCGCTTGCTCAAGCAGAGCATCGAGTACGGTCTGGCACACCGCGCCGAAGCACTCGAGTATGCGTTGCAGTACGGCCGCGACCTCGACTCGAAGAAGGCTGACAAGTTCGTGGGCATGTATGTCAACGACTGGACGCTCGACTTCGGTCCGCGCGGACGCGAGGCAGTGCGCATGCTGCTGGCGCGCGGCCACGCCGCCGGGGTCATCCCCCACCCC
>JBBDYK010000058.1:0-8386 GCA_040901665.1 Pirellulales bacterium
GGAACGTGCTGCCGTAGCAGCCCAGGTCCGCCCAGCCCAGGTCGTCGGCGACGAACAAGACGACGTTGGGCAGGTCGCCGCGGGGAGCTTCGCGCGCAGCCGCGATATCAAACACTAAGTGTGCAAGCGCGCAGCACACAAATATCATCGATGCGCAACGACGTGCCATGGATCGCAACTTTTGAGAAATCAGGTGGGTCGCTTGTCGGCCAGCACCAGTGCCGCGCAGATGGTCGAGAAGACGATGAACATCTGCCCCGGGCCATAGGTGAGCCAGACGGCCTCGGTGCTGTGGGGAAAGCTGCCGCGAAACAAACCGAAGGCCAGGATCAGATCGCTGGCCAAAAACAGCGCCGCGCCCAAGGCCAGCCACCCCATCCGGCGATCTTGCAGCGCCAGGCCCGTGGCCACGCCGGCCGTGCCGGCCAGCAACAGTGAATAACCCAGCGACGGCCATACCAGGTCGCGCGATTCGCTGCCCTGCATGACGACGAAGTACCAGCTCACGACGCCAACCAGTTGCCAGCACAGAATGGCGCCGATCATGAGCGTCCGGTTGGTCAAACCGGCGCGGCGCCCCAGATTGAAGCAGCCGGCGATGTAAGCGACGTGCCCCAATCCAAACGCAGCAATGCCGCCCAGCGTGGGATTCTCGAGCGGAATGAACTTGAGCAGGTTGGCATTGAAGAAGTCGCCGATCGTGCCCAGCGTCATGCCGATGGCGATCCACAGCGCAAAGCGCCCAGCGGACGAGTGCCGCCAGAGTGCATAGGCCGCCCAGCCCGTGACCACCAGCGCGACCGACGAACCCATCCGCGCCGCGGTGGCAGCCGGCTTACTGTGCCCGTCGGCGAAATTGCCCAATAGCATGGCCGCGGCGAGCAGTCCCGCCCACACCAACCACAGCCCGACGAACAGAATGGTTTGGCCGGCTGCGCCCGCAACGGGGGCGTGCGCCTTGGAAGTCGAAAGAGAATCTGCCTGGGACATGCGTGGGGTTCCTGCCAATCGATCCGCCCATCAGAACGCCGCGAATCGTGGCAGTATACACGAGGCAATGGCCACATTCCACGCGAGACGCGCACGCCCGAGATGACGCGCTGGCGACGGTCAACTAAACTGGACGTGGCCTCCCACGATCCGGGAGCTCTGCTCGTGCAGCTTGATGAAAAAGTCGACCGACAACGCGGCACACAACCATGATCCAAATGACTCGCAGCCTGCCTTTCTCTCGCGTTAGGGCTCGCATTGTCGAATGTTCGCTCGTCGTCCTGTTGGCCATCGGATCGTCGCCTTGGGCGGCTTCGGCCCAGGAGCTAGCGCGCTTGAAGTACAACGATCCCAAGCTGGTTGTCGACTTGGGCGTAGGCTTGTGGGCCTGGCCCGTGCCGTGCGACGCCGATGCCGACGGCGACTACGACCTGATCGTCTCGTGTCCGGACAAGCCGTTCAACGGCGTGTGGCTGTTCGAGAACGTGGACGGCGACACGGCCCAGCACAAGTTTCCCGTCTTCAAGCCGCCGGTGCGCTTGAGCAAAACGATTCATTACGTGTTGCCCAGCTATGTGGGCGACGAACTGCGGGTGCTGACGCCGGGCGTCGAGTACGACGATTTCGCCAGCCACGGACTCGAGAACGCCGTCCCGCTGCCCGCGCCCAAAACGATTCACACGCCCACAGGCGACGCGCCGGGCGCCCGCGCCAACAAGATTCGCCACAACCAATGGCGTTACGCCGATTACGACGGCGACGGCTCGCTCGACCTGGTCGTCGGCATCGAGGATTGGGGCGACTACGGCTGGGACGATGCCTGGGACGCCAACGGCCGATGGACCAATGGCCCGCTGCACGGTTTTGTCTATGTGCTGCGCAACACCGGCACGAACGAGCAGCCGACGTACGCCGAGCCCGAGAAGGTGTTGGCCGACGGCAAGCCGGTCGACACGTTTGGCTGTCCCACGCCCAACTTCGAGGACTTCGACGGCGACGGCGATTTGGATTTGCTGTGCGGCGAGTTTCTCGACAAGTTCACGTATTTCGAGAATGTCGGCACGCGCAGCGAACCTCGCTATGCGGCCGGACGCCGCCTGATGTCGGAGGACGGAGCGCCGCTGGCGATGGATCTGGAGATGATCGTGCCGATCGCGTTCGACTGGGATCGCGACGGGGACTTCGACCTTATCGTGGGCGACGAGGACGGACGCGTGGCCCTGCTGGAGAACACCGGCAAACTGTCCGCCGACCGCACACCCCAATTCCTGGCGCCGCGCTACTTCTCGCAACAGGCCGACCTGCTCAAGTCCGGCGCGCTCGCCACGCCCGTGGGCGTGGATTGGGACGGCGACGGCGATATCGACATCGTCTCGGGCAATACGGCGGGCTACATCGAGGTTTTCGAGAATCGAAGTGGTCCCAAGATAGCCGAGCCGCAATGGGCCGCGCCCGTGCGGCTGGCAGCCGGCGGCACCGTGTTTCGCGTGATGGCCGGACCCAACGGCAGCATCCAAGGTCCGGCCGAAGCCAAGTGGGGCTACACCACGTTCTCGGTGGCCGACTGGGATGGCGACGCATTGCCCGACATCGTGCTCAACTCGATTCTCGGCCGCGTCGTGTGGCTGCGCAACATCGGCACGCGCACGGCGCCGAAGCTGGCCGCGCCGGTGCCGGTGGAGGTCGAGTGGGAAAGCGCGCCCCCCAAGCCCGAGTGGACCTGGTGGACGCCGCAAGGCAAGGAACTGGCGACGCAATGGCGCACCACGCCGGTGGTGTACGATTTCACGGGCGACGGCCTGGCCGATCTGGCAATGCTCGACGTGGCAGGATACCTGGTGCTGTTCGTGCGGGCACGCCGCGGCGACGAGTTGGTGCTGCTGCCGCCAAGCCGAGCGTTCGTTGACGAAGCCGGGCAGCCGTTGCGGTTGAACGAACGCCGCGCCGGCGGCAGCGGCCGACGAAAACTTTGCGTCGCGGATTGGACGGGCGACGGCCGCTTCGATCTGCTGCTCAACTCGACCAACGCCGACTTGTTGGAGCAAGTCGACGCCCGCGACGGCAAGTGGTTCTTTCGCAAGGCCGGCTCGATCGCCGAGCAGAACATCGAAGGGCACGACGTCAGCCCGACGGTCGTCGACTTCGACGGCAACGGCATCCCAGATTACCTCGGCGGCGCCGAGGACGGGCACTTCTACTTTCTGGCCAATCCGCGCGCGAACTAGGGACCGTGCTCGTGAAGGCCGCGTTGGCCGAGTGCTTCGAGCGCCGCCGCCAGCGCAGCCTCGCGCGACTTGCCGGTGTCGATGGTTGCCAGCAATCGCTGCGTATTGTCGCCGGGCTCCTCCCACAGACGGGCCGCTTGTTGGTAAATGTCCCAATCGGCGTCCGAGGCGTCGCCCGTGCGCTGGGCAAGCCGCTGGCGAATCATTTCGGCGTCGGCCTGGCAGTAAAGGAACACAGGCCGTACGCCCGCGTGCGCAGCCGCGTCGAGAAACCGCGTGCGCTGCGCCTCGGCGCGAAAGCTGGCGTCGACGATGACGCGTCGGCCCTCGAACAGGTGCGCCATGGCGCGCCGCAGGCACTCGGCATAGGTGCGCTCGGTCCACTCCGGCGCGTAGATTCCCCGATCGAACTCGGCGGACTGCGATATGTCGGCCTCACTGCCGGCCAACTCCTTGCGCACCACGTCGCTGCGGATCACCTCGCACCCGGCCGCTTGCGCCAAGTCGGCCGCCAACGTGCTCTTGCCAGCTCCGGGCAAACCGCCCACCAGCAACAGGCACGGTCGCCTGTCGGGCGACTCGAGCGCCGCCAGCGCCAGCAACCAATAGCCGCGCGCTTTGGCCAGCGCGACCTGACGATCGGCCGCCGGAATCTCTTGCCGGATGGCCTGCATGCCGTCGACCTTGCCGCGCACGGCCGCGCGATAGCTCACGTACAACTGCAGCAGGGCCCGCCCTTCGTCGTCTCCGGCCGCACGGAAGTAGGCGTCCGCGAACGTGTCGGCCAACTCCGCGTGCCCGCAGCGAATCAGCCCCGTCACCAGAAACGCCATATCGGCCACGGGATCGGCGAAACGAAATCGCTCGTTGAACTCGATGCAATCGACAACCACCAGGTTGTCCGGCGGCCGGCGATCGGGAAAGTAATACACGTGCCCCAGCCGCAAGTCGCCGTGCGTATCGCAAGGCACGCCGCGGTCCGCCCGGCCGTCGATCGTCGCGCGCCAGCGGGCCAACGTGGTTTCCAGCATCGCTCGCAAGCGATCGAACACGCCACGACTGACTGCCGTGCCGATCTGCTCGGACGATTGCTCGAGATTCTCGCGCGCGTTCTCGGCGACGACGGCAAACCGCCCGAACTCGCTGATCCGCGGTCCTCGCGCCGCAGCGGAGTGAAATTGCGCGATCCGCTCGGCGAGCGCGGTGAGCAGCCCTGCGATGCGCTCGCCGTGCACCAGGCGATGTTCGAGCGTGGCATCGTCGGGCAGCCGGCGCATCTTCACGGCCCATTCGATCGGCTCGCCGGCGCCTTCAACCTTCACGCGGCCGTTGCCGGTCGCCACAATGGGCACGACCTCCAAATAGACATCGCCGGCCAGGCGACGATTGAGCCGCAACTCTTCGTCGCAGAAGTGCCGCCGCTGGGCCAGCGTCGAGAAATCCAGAAAGCCGAGCGCGACCGGTTTCTTGATCTTGTAAGCGTGCTCGCCCACCAGAAACACGGCCGAAATGTGCGTCTGATGGATTTCGATCCCGTCGGCCGTCTCGGGATAGGCAGCCGGATCCGCCAGCGCGGCGAGCAAAGCTTCGAGTTGCATCGAGATCAATCCGAAGAAGTAAGTACGGCCCAACTCGACTTCACCTTAGCAGTCTGGTGAAGAATTCAACAGACTGCTAGTTAGGCGCGCGACGCAGCGCTGGCAAGTCGGCGCAACAACCGCAAGGTCATTACCCTTGCGGCGATGCCAGCAGCCAAGCAGAATGGTTTCAGGCGGACACGCGGCTCTCGTTGATCCCTGCTGGTATTTCGAATCGAAAGGCATTTCGTCGTGGCCGATCCTCGCCCCGCGCCCGTGCAGCGCCCCTCGCGGCTGATCCACGAACCGATCATCACCGTCCAGCAGCACATCCTGCGCGAACAGCGACGCTTTCCGGGAGCGTCGGGCGAGTTCTCCTGGCTGGTCTCCGGCATCACGCTGGCCACGAAGCTGATCGAGGCCAAGGTGCGCCGCGCCGGCTTGTCCGACATTCTGGGCGTGGCCGGCGACGTCAACGTGCAGGGCGAAGTGCAGCAGAAGCTGGACGTATACGCCAATGAGATGCTGGTGCACGCACTGAGCGTGCGCGAAAGCGTGGCGATGATGGCTTCGGAAGAAAACGATCATCCCATGCTGGCCCACGGCGGCTCGCCCAACGCCAAGTACATCGTGGTGTTCGATCCGCTCGACGGCTCGTCCAACATCGACGTGAACGTCAGCGTGGGCACGACCTTTTCGATCCTGCGGCGCACCGCCGAAAGATTGGATAGCGAAGTGGCCGCCGACGAAGTGCTGCAGCCGGGCCATCAGCAGATCGCCGCCGGCTACGTGGTCTACGGCTCGTCGACCGTGCTGGTCTACAGCGCCGGCAACGGCGCGCACGGCTTCACGCTCGATCCGGCCGTGGGAGCGTTCGTGCTGTCGCACCCCAACATTCGCATTCCCCAGCAGGGCACGAACTACTCGATGAACGAGGCGTACCTGGAGCGCTGTCCGGCCGCATATCAGCGGTTCGTGGCGCAGTTGCGGCGCGGCGAGCTGGGCGCGCGGTACAGTTCGCGGTACATCGGTTCGATGATCGCCGACGTGCATCGCACGCTCATCAAGGGGGGCGTGTTCCTCTATCCGCCCACGGACGAATACGCGGAAGGAAAGCTGCGCCTGCTGTACGAAGCCAACCCGATCGCGTTTCTGGTCGAGCAAGCCGGCGGCCAGGCGACCGACAGCCACCAGCGCATCCTGGACATCCAGCCCAAGAGCATCCACCAGCGCACGCCGCTGGTGGCCGGCAGCCCGGCCGAAGTGGCAGCGTTCGCCAAAGCGATGGCAGCCGAAGCAAAAGCGAGTTAGTGCGACCGGCTTACACGTCCAGATTCCGCACTTCCAGGGCGTGCTTTTCGATGAACTCGCGGCGGGGTTCGACTTTGTCGCCCATCAGGATGCGGAACAGGTCGTCGGCGGCGCCGGCGTCGCGCATGGTCACCTGGCAGAGCGTGCGGTTCTTGGGATCGAGCGTGGTGTCGCGGAGCTCCTCGGCGTTCATTTCGCCCAGGCCTTTGAAGCGGGTGATGCTGAGCCCCTTTTCGCCGGCGGCTCGAATGGCCGGCAACAAACCGCGCAGATCCTCCAGGCCGGTTTCGTGCTCGCCACGGCGGATGGAAAAACGCGAACCTTCGGTGCCGGTGCGGTCGATCGGAATCAGGTCGGCCAGCGAGAAGCCCATCTTGTCCAGCTCGGCGAGCATGCTGTTGATGGTGCGAACTTCTTGCAGCTCGACAATGCGCAGCGCGTGGGTGGCCTGGCCGTTGCCCTCGCTGCCGTTTTCGCCGGCCAGCGTGTCGGCCACCGGCAACTCGCCGCCGACCTTTTCCTCTTGCTGCTGGCGAAACGTGTCGAGCTGTTCGGACGTAGTGAACCAGTGCTCCTGGCTGCCCAGGAACACGTGGTAGATCGGCAGCTTGAGCGTGACGGGGTCTTGCCGCAGGGCATGCGCTCGCAGGCTGACGCCGCGGCGCTCCAGCGCCAACAGCGAATCTTCCATGGCGGCCAGAATACGGGCCAGCGTGGCCATCTTCTCGCCCTCGACCAGGCGTCCCGCCCCGGCGTCGAACACGGAATCGCCCAGGCCTAGCTCCAAGAGCTGCGTCTTCATTTCCTCTTCGGTCTGCACGTAGTACGTGTCTTTCTTGCTGCGGACGCGGAACAAGGGCGGCTGGGCGACGTACACGTGCCCCTTGCTCACCAATTCGTACATCTGGCGATAGAAGAAGCACAACAGCAGCGTGCGGATGTGCGAGCCGTCAACGTCGGCGTCGGTCATGATCACGATCTTGTTGTAGCGGCGCTTGGACAGATCGGCGTCTTCGCCAATGCCGGTGCCGATGGCCGAGATCATGCTTTTGACTTCTTCGTTGGCCAGCACCTTGTCTTCGCGCGATTTGTAGGCGTTGATGATCTTGCCGCGCAGCGGCAGGATGGCCTGATACTCGCGCAGCCGGCCGCCTTCGGCGCTGCCGCCGGCCGAATCGCCTTCGACCAGGTACAGCTCGCACTTTTCCACTTCGCGGCTGGTGCAATCGCGGAGCTTGCCGGGCAGATTGTGGCCGGCGAGCACGTTCTTGCGGTCGCGGACGATCTCGCGGGCCTTGCGGGCGCTTTCGCGCGCTTCGGCTGCCACCATGGCCTTTTGCAGGATGATCTTTGCGCTCTTGGGGTTCTCTTCCAGGTATTTGCCCAGAAACTCGCCGACGGCCGAGGTGACGATGCCTTCGACCTCACTGTTGCCCAGCTTGGTTTTGGTTTGACCTTCGAACTGCGGCTCTGGCACGCGCAGCGAAATGACCGCCGTCAGCCCCTCGCGAAAATCGTCGCCGATCACGCTCAGGTCCTTGAACAGGCTCTCCTTCTTGCCGTAGGTGTTGAGCGTGCGGGTGAGCGCCGCGCGAAAGCCGGAGAGGTGCGTGCCGCCTTCGGTCGTGTTGATGTTGTTGACGTAAGAGTGAACGTTCTCGGTGAACTCGCTGGAGTACTGCATCGCGACTTCCAGCCCTACGCCGTCGTACTCGCCCGCGATGTAGATGATGTCGCCGTGGATGGGCTCGCTGGCGCGGTTCAAGTACTCGACGAACTCGATGATGCCGCGCTTGAAGAAGAACGTGTCCTTATCGCCCGAGCGCTCGTCGGTGACGTTGATGCGCACGCCGCGATTCAAGAAGGCCAGCTCCTGCAACCGCTTGTGCAGCGTGTTGTAAGTGAACTTGGTGTTGGGAAAGATCAGCGGATCGGGCTTGAACATCGTCCGCGTGCCGGCCTTGTCGGTGGTGCCGATGCGGCGCACGTCGCCGGTGGGGACGCCCCGCTCGTACTCCTGCTGATAGACGTGGCCGCCGCGGCGGACCTCGACCTCGCACCATTCGGAGAGGAAGTTGACCACCGTGACGCCCACGCCGTGCAAGCCGCCGGACGTCTGGTACGCGCCCTTCTGGAACTTGCCGCCGAACTTGAGCACGGTCATTACGCCCTGCAGCGTGGAGAAACCCAGGTCCGAGTGCTCCTCGACGGGGATGCCGCGGCCGTCGTCCTCGACCACCACGGAGCCGTCGGTCTTGATGGTCACGGACACGTGGTGCGCAT
>JBBDYK010000059.1:0-8350 GCA_040901665.1 Pirellulales bacterium
CCGCACGATCCGCGACATCTTCACCGGCGACGTCGATTCGATCTTCATCGACGAAAACTCGGCCTACGAGCGGGCCAAGGAGTTTCTGCAGATCGTCATGCCGCGCTACGCCAACCGGCTGCACTTGTACGAGGGCAAGGAGCCTTTGTTCCACAAGTACAATCTCGATCGCGAGATCGCCTTGATCCACCAGCGCAAGGTGCCGCTCAAGCAGGGCGGTTCGATCGTCATCGACCAGACCGAAGCCCTGGTGGCCATCGACGTCAACAGCGGCAACTTTCGCGCCGACAATTCGGCCGAGGAAACCGCATATCAGATGAACCTGCTGGCGGCGCGCGAAATAGCCCGCCAGTTGCGCTTGCGCGACTTGGGCGGCGTGGTGGTAAACGACTTCATCGACATGCGCAAGGAAAAGCACCGCCGCGGCGTCGAACGGGCCCTGCGCGACTCGGTCAAGCGCGACCGCGCGCGCACCAAGATCCTCCGCACCAGTCCGTTCGGCCTCATCGAGATGACCCGCCAGCGCATTCGGCCCAGCCTGAAACGCAGCGTCTACAAGGACTGCCCGGGCTGTGCCGGCAGCGGCGTGGTCAAGACGGCCGAAAGCATGGCGATTGAGGTGGTCCGCCTGCTGATCTCGGCCACTCAGCAGCCGGAAGTGTCCAAAATCACCATCACGGTGGCCGACGAGGTGGCCACCTACCTGAACAATCGTAAACGGCGGGAACTGGCGCGGCTGGAGGACGAAAACCGTATTTCGGTGCAGATCTTCGGCCACGAAGGCGTCTCGCCCGAACACCTGGTGCTCGAGTGTCAGGACAGCCAAGGCCGGGAGATCAAGATTCCGTCGCTCTAGAGAGCGGTTACCACTCGACCAGGTTGGGCCGTTTCGCTAGATTAAAGGGCTCGCTTGGGCGGACAATTTAGGGGGGCGAAGCGGCGTCAATTGGCCCGCGCCCCGCGCGACCGACTACGGAAGTACCACGACCATGTACGCAATCATCATCGACGGCGGACGACAGTATAAAGTGACCGAGGGCCAGGAGCTGGTCATCGACTACCGCGATGCCTCGTCCGGAGACGCGTTGGCCTTCGACCAGGTCGTGGCCTTGAGCAACGGCGATAACCTCCAGTTGGGCACGCCCACGCTGGGCGGCGCCAAGGTCACCGCGAAAGTGCTCGGCGTCACGCAAGGGCCCAAGCTCGTCGTACAGAAGTTCCGCCGCCGCCAGAACTCGCGCCGCAAGACCGGCCACCGCCAGCTCTATACCAAAGTCCAGATCGAATCGATCTCGACCGGCTGAGTCGACATTCGTTGTTGCGACTTTGGGTGGCACTGGCATCCTGCCAGTGCACGAACTGCAAACTGTAGTTCGCAAGTATGACGGAACCCGACCGCACACTGGCTCGACGTCTGGCCCGCGAATCGCTCGAACGGGGCGATGCCACCGGCTGGTTCGACGCTCTCTATAGCGCGGCCCAAGGCGATCCGAGTGTGGTCCCCTGGGCCGATCAAACAGCGAATCCCAATCTGCTCGACTGGCTGGCCCAGCGGCCGCACGAAGATGGCCGGCGCGCCTTGGTGGTCGGTTGCGGGCTGGGTGACGACGCCGAGGCGCTGTCCGAGCGTGGTTACCGTGTCACGGCGTTCGACGTTTCGCCCACGGCCATCGGCTGGTGCCGCCGCCGTTTTCCTCAGTCGAACGTCAACTACGAGGTGGCCGACGCGCTGAGTCTGCCGGCCGCATGGCGCCGGTCATTCGACCTGATCGTGGAGATCTATACGCTGCAAACACTGCCGCCCGAGTTGCGCGCGACGGCCATCTCGCAATTGGCCTCGTGTCTCGCTCCCGGCGGCACGCTGTTGGTCGTGGCCCGGGCTCGCGACGTCGCGGACGAGCAAGGCACCATGCCCTGGCCCCTGACCCGCGCCGAGCTCGACCAGTTCGTCACCCACGGCCTGCAATCAGCCAGCTTCGCCGACTTTCTCGATTCCCACGAAGCTCCGCCCGTGCGTCGCTTCCGGGCCGAGTATCGCCGCGAAGCGTAGGGCAGCAACCGTCTCGTTCGGCAAAAATCATCGAGGCCGCGCTTGACATCTTACAAACGTAGGATATCATGTCTTTCGTTTGTAGGACACGTTGTCGATTTCACTGTCGAGGAGCGTTCGATGGCCAAGCGTGCGACGGCCTCCAGGGCCGAATTGGAAATGGCCCGCATCGTCTGGGAGTTGGGCGGCGCCACCGTCCGCCAGGTGCTCGAAGCGCTGCCGGCCGAGCGCCGGCTCGATTACAAGACCGTGCAGACCTATTTGCGCCGCCTGGAAGCCAAGGGCTATCTCACGTCCAAGCGGGACGGCCGCACCAGCGTGTTTCGCCCTCGCGTGCGCCCGGCGCAAGTGATTCGCGAGACCGTGACCGACCTGGTCGATCGGCTGTTCGACGGCGAAGCATTGCCGCTGGTCGAGCATCTGATCACCGATCGCAAGTTGACCAGCGATGAAATCGACAAGCTTCGCCAGCTCATCGACGACGCCGAGGAGAGCCGATCATGATGCCCACCACCCAGAGTGTGCTCGAACTGGTCTGGACGCAATGTTGGCAAGTGGCGCTGTTGGCCCTGGCGGTGGCGATCCTCGTCGGACTGTCGAGTCGGCGCCGACCCCACCTGGCGTACTTGCTGTGGATGCTGGTCGTCGTCAAGGCGCTGACGCCGCCATTGTGGCCCAGTCCGACCGGCATTTTCAGTTGGGCGCTGGCAGAGCAAGCCACGGCCGTTGTCGAGCCACCGCGATTCGAGTTCACCGGCCTGCAGAAAATCGAGCCCGTCGCAGCCGCAGTGCCCATCGATGCGCCGCCGCAGGACGTCGAGCGCGCCAGTTCGCCGCCCGCACCGGCAGCCGTCTCGCCAACCATCGACTCTGGCCAAATGCTCGGAAGCGTTTTGCTTGGCGTGTGGGGCGCCGGCACGGTTCTACTCGCCGGTTATACGCTCGCGCGCTGGCTGTTGTTGGTGCGCATGTTGCGACGCACGCGAGTGCCTGTCGAGCCCGCGCTTTGCGAGCAGTTCAGCGCGATCGCCCGTACGATCGGCCTGCGCCGCCACGCTCGACTGGTCGTCACTTCCGCGCCCTTGGGCCCCGCGGCGTACGGCTGGTGGCCGGGCACGGTGATCCTGCCCGAGTCGCTGGTTGCCGCCAAATCGCCGGCCGCATTGGCACCCATTCTCGCGCACGAGCTGGTGCATCTGCGTCGCTTCGACACGCTGGCCGGCAGCCTGCAACTGGCCGCGCAGCTCGCGTGGTGGTTCCATCCGGCAGTCTGGTGGGCCAATCGCCGGGCGCGCGTCGAACGCGAACGCGCCTGTGACGAAGAAGTGCTGGCCAACCTGTCGTACCCGGCGACGGACTATGCGCGCATGCTGGTGGAGATCCTGGCCTGGCGCAACCAGTTGCCCACCGCGCTGCCCTGGCCGGCGATGCGCAGCCGCGACGTGACCAAGCGCCGGCTGGACCATATTCTGCACTGCCGACGCGCCTTTCGTCGCCGCGCGTCGTGGGCCGCCTGGGCCGTGGCGCTGGCGATCGCCATCGTCACGCTGCCAGGCGCCGCATTGCAATTGGCCGCCGAAGCGCAAAATGCGAGTGCGAAACGCAACGACTCCAACGAAGTCATCCCCACCAACCGCGACGACCCGCAACCGGCCGCGGAGCAAGCCGACTTCGCGCGGCAACAGCAATTCATCTCCGAACTGGAGAGGCTCGGCATCAAGGTCCAGCGACAAGGATACTCCTTTCCGCATCCGCGCTGGATGCTGCAAATAACGTTGCCGCCATCGTGGCAACCGGCCGATGAGCCGCTGCCGCTTGATCGGCTGGAAAGCGACGCATCGGTCTTGGTGGGCGGCATGTCGCCGGAAGCACCGCCCGACGAAGGGCGGCTGCGAGCTCAGTTGCTGGCCCTGAAGCTGTTGCCTCCTTCGGCCACGCTCAGCGTGCGATACACGGTCGACAACGTGGCAGCATTAGAAGCACTCAAGCAATTGCCCACGCTCGAGCGGTTAGCCGTCGGGCCGTTTGTTGACAGTGCGAAGCTCGATCAAGCGACACAGCCACTGCCAGCGGCATTTGGATTGGAAACGTTCACGAAGTTGCGCACGTTGAGCATCGTCGCCGCCCCTTCGGATCTGGCTCGCATCGCTGCCTTAACCAACCTCGAGAGCATCATCGTCGGCGGGGAGTTCCCTGGGGCGGAATTAGACCACCTGGCGTCCCTCACCAAGCTGCGGGAATTCTCGCTGTACGGCGGTCCGACAGACCCCGCTGCGCATATCAGCCTGGCGTGCCTCGATGGAATGACCAGCCTGAAAACGCTCGTCTGCACGGACCGTTGTCGCATTGATGATGCTGCCGCGCGCCATATCGGCGCCAGTCCGTCGCTCAGATCGCTCACGCTTCATCTCGACCATCTGACGGACGCCGGGCTGCAACAGCTTGCGCGAGCCAAAGAACTACGTTCGCTTACCGTCGTCGACAATGCCAACACGGGCCGGATCACACCCGCCGGGTTAGCGCGCTTGGGCGGCCTTCGGAAGTTGCAGACCCTGCAGTTCACCACCTGGGCCCTGCCCGATCAAACCCCGCTGACGATCACCGATGAGGCGGTCGCCGGCTGGTCGACGCTCGACGGTCTTCGCAGCTTGCGCGTCCAACCTTGCCAATTGAGCGATGCCGCCCTGCGCGTCGTCGGTCAGCTCTCGCATCTCGAAGCGCTGGAACTGATCGGCTCGAACAATATCACCGACGCTGGTCTAAAGCCGCTTTCCGCACTGGATAACTTGCAAGCGCTCGTCATTCACACCTCGCAGCTCAACGGCCCGGGCCTCGAAGCGCTTAGCCGTTTGCGGCATTTGCAATTGCTCGCCGTACCCGACGCGCCAATCGACGACCGTGGCCCGAACATCATCGCCCAGATGAGCGGCTTGAAGGCGCTCGATCTGGCGCACACTGCCATTTCCGATAAAGGCCTGCAGTCGTTGCGCGACAAACTGCCGAGGCTTGAGTTGCTCAATCTGGCCGGCACGAAAACCACCGATCAGGGCCTGAGCATCTTGTTGAACTTTCCCAAGTTGCAGCAAATCAATGCTATCGACACCGGCATGAGCATCGCACTGCTCAAAAGGCTGATCGCGGCCGATGAGCAAATGCGCGTGTGGGTGTTGGATTCCGACACCGCGCAAAGCCAGGGCAATCGCTTCCAGTCCAGGTGGCAGGCGATCGGCGTCGACACATTGGGTGAGTTAACGTCCCGTCTGTGGGAGCTGACGTCCGCGGGCGAAACTAAACACGACGACACCGATATCGACAAGCAATCGTCCACAATCGGCGGCACCTTCCAGCCGGCCGAAGCCGCGACGACCGTTCTTGCGCTAAATGCGGCCGAAACGGCCGAACAACCACCGGAGCCCACGGCCGAGCAACAAGCAGCCATCGCCGAGTTCAAGAGGTTGGGCTTCGACGTTTCCTTCTACGTCGACGCCAACGGCAAGCTGAAATTCGCGGGCCGCTTTGCCAAGGATTTCCACGCGATGGACGAGCCTCTGCCGCTGGAGAAATTGCCGGTGTTGGAAAGCATCAACCTGGGCCGCAGCGACGGGACCGTCAACACACTGGCGTCTCAGTTAAGCGCGCTGGAGAACCTGTCGGCCCAAACGACGCTGCACCTCGACCTGCGTCGGCAAGACGGCGTCGCGTTCGATCGCCTGGCTAGCATACCTGGCCTGGCTCGCCTCACGCTCACCGGCGAATTGCCGCCGCTTGAGCCCGCCGGTCGCACGCTCCGCCTCGAACAACTTGGCAACCTGCAACACTTGACATGCTTCGTCACGAACTCGTCCGACGTTCCCGGCGAACTCGGTGGCTCAACGAGGCTTGAGCAACTTACGCTCAATGGAAACCACACCGACGCGCAGTTGACACCACTGAGTACTGTACCTTCGCTCAAGTCGCTCAGCCTGGCGGGAAGCCTGTCGGAGCCGTTGGACCTTTCCTGGATCGGACCGCTGACAAATCTCGAAGTGTTGCACGTAGGGCAACCGATCTCCGACCTCGCCATGCAACACATCGAACGCATGCCGACGCTGACAGGATTGCTCATTGACTCGACTTTCCTGACAGACTCAGGAATCAAGCGCATCGGCCGTCTCCAACGGCTAAAAGTGCTCTATCTGTTTGGACAACTCAATTCCAAGGTTACCGCCGAGGGCTTGATGACTTTCGCTGAACTGCCAGAGCTTCGCTCGCTCAATCTGTTTGCGTCAAGCGTTGCGGACGATCTGGAAAGCTGCACCGTCACCGACGCAGTGCTGCTCAAATGGCGGGCCCTCTCCAAGCTGCGCATACTGCAAATCAACTGTTGTCAGCTCTCGTCGCGTGGCGCAGCCGCACTGGCGGAACTTCGCGAGCTCCGCTCACTCGCGTTACATGGAAGCACCGGTCTCACCGACGAAATGCCCGAGCTAAGTCCGCAGATTCGCGAGCTCAGTCTGACGATTCCGCAATTGACTGACCGTGGAATGGCGCGATTCGGCAATTTGACCAAACTGAGATCGCTGCTGCTCAAAGATGCGCGCGGTGTCACGGATGCAGGGCTGGTCGAATTGGAACCACTTGCGGCGCTGACCTCGCTGACGATAAGTCAAGCCAACCTGGCCGGCTCTGGAATCGCGAGGCTCGCCAACCTTCCCCGCCTGGTGGAGCTTAGGATACCCGGATGCACGCTCAACGATGCCGCGCTGAGCGAATTGGGACAGCTGAAAGTACTGAGAACGCTCGAACTCTCCGATTGCGGCATCACCGACGCACAGGTCAACTTGCTGGCCAACCTCACCGCGCTCCGCGAGTTGGATCTGGGCAACAATCCAATTACCGACGCAGCGCTGCCGTCGCTCGGCAACCTGACGCAACTGCGTACCATTTGGCTCAACGAAACCCCAACGACCGAGGCAGGTCGCGGACAACTTGCCAAGCAGTTGCCCAATGTCGCGCTCGACACCAACACCTGGCGAACAGGAACCTTTCGCGCCGACGACGATCTTCTCGACGACTAATCACCGCGCGATAGCGCAAAACGCTGCGCATTCGCGCTGGAACATTCGCGCACCATTTTGTCAATTGCAGTCGTACAAGAACAATCACGACCGTCGTACACGACCAATCATCACGTCGCGTGCCGAATCTTGATTGGCTCGTCCGCGCATTTTTCCCATTCGCAACTTTGCGATGCGCTTCGGCACGGGAATTTTTTTGAAATTCTTCCGCGCGCGATCGCCGCGTGGCGCGCGCTTGCGAATCGCGCGCGTTTGCCGAAAATTGTCGAGCGAATCGCCTCTCATAGAGCTCGAAACGGCTTACCCATCCACAGAGGGGCCCTGCGCCCAAGCGCAACGACTGCAAGCGGTTCGGCCAATTGTTAGGACTTGATTGACGACCCCAGAATTTCGGTTAAGATTCTCTCCTCACGCACCGTATATTGTGGTATAGAGGGCATCTGCTACAATATATAGTGTTCCATAGCGGAATTATACTACCTTTGGGTGGTTTTTAAAGCAATTCGCCGCCAGCATGGATTTCAGTTTCAGGCTCTCGGATGATTCGCCTGATACTGGTATACGTCTGTATATATAGGTAGGATGCCCACGGACTCTTTTAGAGGGAGCTAAATCCATGGCCACCATTGGCACGGATGTTGCGCGTCGACGCCTTTCCACTTCCATGAAACCAACCGAACTCGAATCGCCTGGCTTGTCGATCGAAGCCCGCTTCGCTCCCGAAGACGTCGATCCGTTCGACACCGTGCAGTGGGATCTGCGGGTGGCCGCCATCAAGGGCGAGAACGGCGAAGTTCTGTTCGAGCAGACCGATTGCGAAGTGCCCTCCACCTGGACCCAGTTGGCCACCAACGTCGTGGTCAGCAAGTACTTCTACGGCGAGGTGAACACGCCCGAACGCGAGCACAGCGTGCGGCAGCTCATCCATCGCGTGTCGCGGACCATTGCCGACTGGGGCATGGAAGACGGCTATTTCGCCTCGGCCGAGGACGGCGAGCGCTTCTATCGCGAGCTGACCTACCTCTGCCTGCACCAATACGGCGCCTTCAATTCGCCGGTCTGGTTCAACGTCGGCCTGTTTCACCAGTACGACGTCAAAGGCTCGCAGTGCAACTGGCACTGGAACCCCGCCACCGATACGGTCCAGCAGCCGGAAAACCCTTACGAATACCCCCAGGGTTCGGCCTGCTTCATCCAAAGCGTCCGCGACAACATGGAAGACATCATGGAGCTGGCGCGCAGC
>JBBDYK010000060.1:0-8301 GCA_040901665.1 Pirellulales bacterium
CACGTCCATGGCGCGCACCGTGCGGCCGTCGTCGTTGAGTCGCATGTAGAACGGCTTGATCGCGCGCGGGTAGTCGTGAAGGATGACCGGGCACTTGAAGTGATGCTCGGTGAGATAGCGCTCATGCTCGGCCTGCAAGTCGTGTCCCCAGGCCACGGGGAACTCGAATTGGGCGCCGGAGCTTTCGAGAATCTGCACGGCCTCGGTGTAAGTTAACCGAACGAACTCGCGGCTGACGATGCCTTCCAGCGTGGCGACGACGCCCGGTTCGATGCGCTCGTTGAAAAACCGCATGTCGTCGGCGCAGCGCGACAGCACGTCGCCGAAAATGCGCTTGAGAAATCGTTCGGCCAGATCCATGTTGTCGGTCAATTCGAAGAACGCCATCTCTGGCTCGACCATCCAAAATTCGGCCAGATGCCGCGAGGTATTGGAGTTCTCTGCGCGGAATGTGGGCCCAAAGGTATACACCTTGCCCAGCGCGCAGGCGAGGATCTCGGCCTCCAGTTGACCGCTCACCGTAAGGAAAGCCGGGCGCTGGAAAAAGTCGCGCTCGTAGTCGACCTTGGAGTCCTGCTTGGGCACTTGGGCCAGGTCGAGCGTGGTGACCTTGAACATCTCGCCGGCGCCCTCGCAATCGCTGGCTGTGATGATCGGCGGGTGAATGTAGAGGAAGCCCTCTTCCTGGAAAAAATCGTGAATCGAACGGCAGATGCAGTTTCTCACCCGGGCAATCGCGCCGAAGGTATTGGTTCGCGGGCGCAGATGGGCGATGGTGCGCAAGAACTCGAACGAGTGGCGCTTCTTCTGCAAGGCATAGGTCTCGGGATCGGCCCAGCCGTGTACGACAACGGTGTCGGCATGAACTTCCGTGGCTTGACCCTGGGCAGGCGAGGTTTTCACTTCACCGTCGACCGTGACGCTGCAACCGGCCGAGAGATGCTTGATTTCGCTCTCGTAGTTCACGAGCGTCCCAGCGGCCACGACTTGCAAGTTGTCGAGCGAGGAACCGTCATTAAGCTCCAAAAAGCTGAAGCCGCCCTTCGAATCGCGGCGCGTGCGAATCCAGCCTTGCAGCCGTACGCGTTGGCCGACCGATTCCTCGCGGCGGGCTTCGGCCACGGTCATTTTCCGCATGATGGCTCCGAAGCTTACGGTCCGTTGGGATGTGCAATACGGGCGCGGATCATGGCGGCATTGCCACGGCCCACGGATTTATTCGTGAGCAGCCAGCCAGCGCTCGGCGTCGAGTGCGGCCATGCAGCCGCTGCCGGCGGCGGTAATGGCTTGCCGATAGTAGTCGTCGGCCACGTCGCCGGCGGCAAACACGCCGTCGACGGTGGTGTACGTGCGCGATGGCGTGGTCCAGCGAATGTACCTCTTGTCGGTCAACTCGAGCTGGCCGCCGAGGAAGTCAGTATTCGGCGTATGGCCGATTGCCAGGAATACGCCGCTGGCTTCGACCGTCTGGGAGCCTTTGCCGACGGTGCTTTCGAGCACGGCGCCGCTCACGCCCTGCTTGTCGTCGCCCAGCACCTCTCCGAGCTCGTGGTTCCACACGATGTCGATCTTTTCGTTGCGCTCGGCGCGCTGGGCCATGATTTTCGACGCGCGCAGTTCGTCTCGGCGGTGAACCAGGTGTACTTTGCTGGCAAACTTGGAGAGATAAGTGGCTTCCTCGACAGCCGAATCACCGCCGCCGACCACGACCAGGGGCTTGTTGCGAAAGCGCGGCAACGCGCCGTCGCACACCGCGCAGGCGCTGACGCCGCGATTTTTAAACGCGTCTTCCGACGGCAAGCCCAGGTAGTTGGCACGGGCGCCGGTGGCCACGATCACGGTGAGCGCCGTCGCGGTCTCGCCGCCGCTGGCAAAGAGTTTGAAGGGGTGGCCGGTGAAATCGACTTTGTCGATATCGTCGGTCACGATGCGCGTGCCAAAATTCTTCGCCTGCTGCCGCATCAGTTCCATCAACTCTGGCCCGCTCACGCCGTGGCCCGAGTGGGGCGCCATGACCTGCCGGACGGCGGGCTCGATGGCGTCGTCCAGATAGGCGGCGAGATTCCCTGCCGGAAAGCCGGCATAGTTCTCAACTTCCGTCGTCAAGTTCAGTTGGCCCAACGGCAGCGTGCCCGCCATGCGGTTCTGCTCGCTGATCGCTCCCTCGAACACCAAGGGCGCCAGCTCAGCGCGGGCCGCATAGATGGCCGCCGACCATGCCGCCGGGCCGCTGCCGATAATCACTACTTTTTCGACTGCCACGCGAAGTCCTTCCGGTTGCACGGTTGCAAAGTCACGGAGCGGAGCGCGGCATTTGCCGCGATCGATAAAGAGGAATTATAAGGTCAATGGCGCAAGCGTCCATGCCCGCTGTGCGCAATGCGGCCGGTGAGAAAACGCGCGGCTACGGCGCCGCAGGTTCCGGCGGAGCATCGAGCGCGGCCTCGATCTGCACGGCCTTTCGGCCCTGCAGCGCACCGGCCCGAGCCAAAAACTTCGGCGTGTTTTCGACGGAGATCTCAAGCGGCTGGTGCGCGCCCTGATGGGTGACGATCAGATCGCCCACGCGCAGCTCGAGCAAATCGGCCGTCGGCACTCGGGTGGCCGCCAGGCGAGCCACGACCGTAACGTTCGTTTGACTCACCTGCCGGCTCAGTTGGGCCACCGTCTCGCCCGTCGCCGCCGGACATTTGCCCGCCTGCGCTGGTGCCAGCAAGTGGTGGGCCACGCTCCGCAAAGCGGTAGCGGGCAGGCACAAGCTCATGGTGCCGCGCACCGTGCCCATCGAAACCTCGAAATTGGCCCGCACCACTCCCTCGCCCGGCAGCACGATACGCGCCGCGTGCGGATCGCTCTCGACACGTTGCACACTGAGCACCAATTCGGCAACGTCGCGCCAGGCTTTGGCCAGCTCGACGAGGAAAAGCTGTTGGATTCTCGAGGCCAGACGCAACTCGATGGTCGTCAATGGCCGGCGTACGGTCGGGCCCGGCTCGCGACCTCCTCCGAGCATCCGGTCGAGAATCGGAAACAGAATCGGCAACCCCACGTCCAAGGCCAACTCGCCGGAGAGGGGCGCCGCGCGCAGCACGCTCAGGCACGTGGGGTTCTCCAGACCGCGCAGCCATTGCGCATACGTCGGTTGATCGACTATCGCCAGCTTGACCCGCGCCGGACAGCGCACCGCGATGGACAGGGCAGCGGCAAACCCCCGCGCCACGCGTTCGTGCAGCATCGAGAGCACGCGCAGTTGCTCGTCGTCGACCGATCGAGGTCGTTTGAAATCGTGCGGCTCGACGCGATCCATCGGGATCGTGGTCGGCGCCGCGGCGATCGCCCGGCGGCCGCGCTCGTGCGGATCGATAGCGGCAGGGCGAGGTCTCGCCGTCGCAGGCATGCGACTCGCGAGCAACTCTCGTTCGGCCTGACTCAGCACGTCGTCAGCCATCCTTGGCCTCCATGTCTGCTGGTTCGAGGAGCGCATTCGCGCCGCTAATCCCGGATTTGGCCGGTGCCGTAAGCGACGTACTTATAGCTGGTCAGCTCTTTGATGCCGCAAGGACCGCGGGCGTGGAATTTGTCCGTGCTGATGCCGATTTCGGCTCCCAGGCCGAACTCGCCGCCGTCGTTGAACCGCGTGCTGGCGTTGACCATGACGGCCGCGGTGTCGACGGCGGTTACGAATCGCCTTGCCGCGGCAAGATCGTTCGTGACGATGGCATCCGTATGCTTCGAGCCGAAACGATTGATATGTGCGATGGCTGCATCCAGATCGTCGACTACTTTCACGGAAATGATCGGGCCCAGATACTCGGCGGCAAAATCCTCGTCGCTGGCAGTCTTAGCCTGCGGCACCAGTTGGCGCGTTCGCGCGTCGCCGCGAATCTCGATACCCCGGGCGATGAGCGCCGCCGCGATGCGCGGCAATAGTTCGGACGCCACTTTTGCGTGCACCAGCAGCGACTCGGCGGCGTTGCACACGCCCAGCCGATGGCACTTCGAGTTCACGGTGATTTGCTCGGCCATGTTGGCATCGGCACCCCGATCGATGTAGACGTGACAGTTGCCGGTGAAGTGCTTGATCACCGGCATCTTGGCTTCGGCCGCGACCCGGCGAATCAGCCCCTCGCCGCCGCGTGGAATCGCCAGGTCGATGTACTCGTTGAGACCGAGGAAGTGCCCCACGGCTTCGCGGTCGATCGTGTTGACCAGTTGGACCGCGTGGGCCGGCAGGCCGACGTCCTCGGCGGCGGCATCCAGAACGGCTGCGATGGCCTGGTTCGAGTGGATCGCTTCCTTGCCACCGCGCAGGATCACCGCGTTGCCGCTCTTGATGCAAATGCCCGCAGCATCGGCCGTCACGTTGGGGCGCGATTCATATATGAAGAACACGACGCCCAGCGGCACGCGCACCTTGAGCACTTCCAATCCATTGGGTCGAATCGTCGATTCGATCACTTCGCCGATCGGCTCGGGCAATTGGGCGATCGTTTCCAAGCCCACGGCCATTGACTCGATCACCTGGGGCGTCAGCCGCAGGCGGTCGACCTGCGCGTCGGACAGGCCAAAGCCGGGCGCCGCCGCGAGATCCTTGGCATTGGCTCCAACCAACGCCGACTGCTGGCCGCGCAGCAACGTGGCCGCTCGGCGCAGCCACGCGTTCTTGACGGCTCCACCGGTGCGTGCCAATACCTCCGAGGCCGCCCGTGCTTGCCGGGCAGTCTCCAGACAGTACTTGCGCAGATCGATCGATTCGGCAACGGCCATGACGCCAAGCCTAGAAGGGAAATCGGGTTGTCGGGTCCGCCCGGTGGATGTTTTGACGGGGGCTCTTGCCGCGGCGGACCTAGCGCAAGTATCCACCAAATGAGCGGCCCGGTCAACGGCGCTATCTTGAAGCAGCGACGCTACTTGGAGTCGGAATCCGCTGCCCCGCTGCCACCGGTTGCCTCATACAGCGACAGTGCCTGGCGCACCGCCGCTACGTCGTGAACCCGCAGAATCTGCACGCCCTGGTTCGCTAGCGCCAGCGACACACCGATCGTGCCGGCCGTCGTGTCGACCGTCTTGTCGCCTAGCACCTTGCCGATGAAACCCTTGCGCGAATGGCCGACCAGCAATGGACAGCCCAACGCATGGAACCGGTGGCAATGGCGCAACAGCGTCAGATTGTGCTCGTGCGTCTTGCCAAAACCAATGCCCGGGTCCAGGGCGATGCGGTCCGGCTCGATCCCCGCTGCGACCAATGCATCGCGGCGGCTGCTTAGGTACTCGAACACTTCGCCCACCACGTCGTCGTACACCGGATTGTCTTGCATGGTCTGTGGCGTGCCGCGCATGTGCATGATGCACACGCCGGCGTGCGAAGCGCTGGCTACCTCAAGCATCTCGGGGTCGCCCTGCAGCCCGGTCACGTCGTTGATGATCTCCGCGCCAGCATCAATGGCTGCGCGGGCCACGGCTGCCTTCGAAGTGTCGATCGACACCGGAATCAATAATCGCGTGCGCAGCGCTTCGAGCACCGGAACCACGCGGTCGAGCTCTTCCTGGACGTCGACCGGCTCGGAATAGGGCCGCGTGCTCTCGCCGCCAATATCTAGGATGTCGGCGCCCTCGGCCGCCAGACGAACGGCGTGATCGATGGCCGCCCGAGGGTCGAAGTGACGGCCACCATCGGAAAAGCTGTCCGGCGTGACGTTGAGGATGCCCATTAGCAGCGGTCGGGCGGGCAAGTGCAGCTTGTGCCCGCGCAGATGCCACCATGCTGCGCGTACGGAGTTTTGGTCGTTGGCAGCGACCAGGGCCTGATGCGGCTGCGAGGCGGTCATGCCCCCTAGCTTACCACGGCGTTTCCATCATGGCCACGACTTTCGTGGCGATCCGCTCGATGGCCTGCAACTGCGCCGTACTTACGGATTGACCAAATTCGGCCACCAGCGTGCCGGGCGCCGTCAGCACCACGAGATCCTCGGGCGCGGGGACCGCGATCCCTTGATCGATCAAGTCGCCGCGGCGATTCACCCAGCGGACTTCGATGGCCATGTTGATTTCCATTTCGCGTGGCTGATCGTAGGGATCCTCGATCAACGTGCGCTTGGTGTCGCTGGTCAGTTTGCCGTTCAAGACGCTGTCGGCATCGGGCGTGCCGACCACCTTGTACGGCGTCACGCGTTCGATTTCCTTGATGACGGCTTCGGTCACCAACTCGCTGAAATTGCGGCGAAAGCTGTCCGACTCGAACACTGGCACGTAGATCGTTTGGATGTCGGGTGGAAAGAGCGAGGCGGCGCCAAATCGATAAGCGGCGCAGCCGGCCGGCGCCAACGCCACCAGCGCGATCGTCAGCGCCAAGGCCGGCCCGGCGACGCGGCGGCGGCCCCTAGCTGCATGCGCGGATGAAAAGGCTGGCGACGACACCATGACTAGCCTGTGTGCCTACTGCTGCGTGGTCGACTCTTCGCGGGCGGCGATGGCGGGCGCCGGCTTGGGCACGATCGGACCTTCTTTGGTCGATTCCGGCAACAGGTCGACCAACCATTCGAACGGATCGGTGGGATTGGCCGGCTCGTCCTTGATTTGCTCCAGCCGCGAACGCGACTCTTGCGCCAATTTCGTTTCCGGAAAGTCCTTGGCGATCTTTTCGTAGAAGTGCCGTGCGGCGCCGTAATACTCGCCCTTGGCGTAGTACTCGGCCATATCCCATTCGCGCTGGGCGCGCTGTTGATTGATGCTGGCGCGAACCTGGACCACGCGGTCCCGTTCCTTGCCCAATTCGCTGGAAAACTGGGTCAGCAGTTGTGTGGCGACTTCCTCTGCCTCGTCCAGCGGTTTGCCGTCGTAGTCGGGCCCCTGATAGTTGAGCAACTTGCAGCGCAGGCCGAGCAGATGCGCCTGGTACTGGAACTCGCTCTTGGGATATTCCGAGCGGATCAATCCGTAGTGATAGTCGGCATCGTCCCAGCGGCCTTTGATGAAGTAGGAGTTGGCGGTAGCCATGATGCTGTCGTCGGCGAGCGGCCCGGTGGGATCCTCCAGCCGGATGCGTTCGTAGACCTTCAAAGCATGGCCGGCCGTGTCGAAGCGCGGGCGCGTCTTGTCCATCACGTTGGGAGTCAACGGCCAGTGCGGATTGGCCCTGTCGGATTGTTCCCAATAGCGGCCGATCGCGAAGCGCCGCGTCACGATCTGGCTGAGATACTGCGTGGAAGCGTATTCCTTGGTGAGCTCGCCGTAGGCGTCGTCGGCTTTCGCATAGCGATCGGCAAAGAACCAGCTTTCGGCCGCTTTGAACATGGCTTCTTCTTCCAGCGGCGAGTCGGGCCAGCGCTTGTATGCGGCGGTGAACCGTTTGGCCGCCGCGTCGAAGTCTTTCTGTCGAAACAGCGCGTCCCCTTCCGCAAGTGCCGTGCGTGCCACGCCCTCGTTCGGGCCCAAGCCAATCGACTCCTTGAAATCGGCCGCCAGCTTCTTGGGCGCCGCACGGTCTAACAGACCGCTGGTGTTTTCCGAAGCCTCGGTGCCCGCGATACCCTCGTAGCTGGTTGCGGGAATCGGCCGACCCTGGTCGTCGAAATAGCCCGGCACGCCGGCGATCTGATAGCCCCGGCCAGGCACGAAGTGTTTGCGATGCTTGTTGGCTTCCCACCAGGCGGCTTGCTCCTGGGTGAGCGGCGGCCGCTCGGCCAGCTTGGAGCGGCCGGTGAACATGGCGCAGCCGCCCGACATCAGCAGGCATAGCGACCAGACGATCAGGTTGCGCGGTTTAGCCACCATGCCGTGCGCTTGTGTCCCTTCGAGTTGTTAGCGCGCCATGAGCGCCAGATAACGGTGCATCCGCGGTTCGCGACCCAGCAAATGCGCCCAGTAGTGATTCAACACGGCGCGCAGTTCTCCGTAGATCCGCGCATCGAGCGCCGGAAGTGCTTGGCCCGTTGGCGGAGCGGCCAGACGAGCCATCGCCACCAGCACCCCGGCGGAGACCGAAATGACTTGCTTGTGTCCCGCGCGACATGACTTGCAAAGCACGCCGCCGGCCCGTTGGCTGAACGGCGTGCGTCCGGATTCGTTTACGTTAGTGCCACACTCGACGCACGTGTCGAGCGAGGGCAAGTGTCCCAAAACGCGTAAGGCGGTTAACTCGAAGTGCACCACGACCGGCGCGACCGACTCTGGGCCCGCCAACGCGACCAGCGCCTGCTCGGCCGCGTCGAAAAGCTCCGGATTCGGATCGTAGTCGTCGGTTAGTTCGCTCAGCAATTCGGCGACGTAATAGGCGGCATACAGATTTGCTAGCGCGCCTGA
>JBBDYK010000061.1:0-8231 GCA_040901665.1 Pirellulales bacterium
TGGTCGCCGCGGACATGCTGGGAGGCATGCAGTGGATCCTCGAGACGGCCGTCGAGTATGCCAAGACGCGGCAACAGTTCGGCAAGACCATCGGCACGTTTCAGTCCGTGCAGCACATGTGCGCCGACATGCTGTTGTGGACGGAAAGCTCGCGGTCGGCGATCTACTTCGCCGCCTGGGCGTTGAGCTCCGACCCGGCCGATGCGGCGCGCGCGGTCTCGTTGGCCAAGGCCTATACGTCGGACGCCTCGCGCGAGGTGGCCAATCGGGGCGTGCAGGTCCACGGCGGCATCGGCTTCACGTGGGAGCACGACTTGCAGTTGTTCTACAAGCGATCGAAAGCGTCCGAAGTGCTGTGCGGCGATGCGGCCTATCACCGCGCGCGACTGGCCGAAATCGCCTTCGACAAGCCGCAACCGGCGTAGCAGCGCGGCGGGCCTACGGATTGTAGATGCCTGGCCGCGTGGTGGCGGGGAAGTTGATCCGGCCGGGGATCGGCGTCACGAGGGGGCGCGGTTGCTGCGGGCCGGTCGTCGGCGGCAGCGTTTGCGAACGAACTATGCCGGTCGGCGCCGGCAGCGTGGGGCTAAACCGCGTCTGAAAGGGCGACTGAAAAGGTGATTGATAAGGCGACGAACCCGGCAAGGTGCTCGCACTGCCGGCAGCGCCCTGTGGCAGACCATACGGCGAGGGTGCGGCAAAGGGGGACGCGGCCACCGGTGGCAACGTGCCGCCTCGATGCGGCGCCGGCAGCGTGGGCGTGGGAGTCAGCGGCGCCGCGGAACTGTTGGCCGACGGCGTCAACGGACTGAGCGTCGGCGGCACGACCGGTATCGGGTTGGCCATCGGCAGACTGTCGGCGCCGGTCGTTTGCCGCGGCCGCAATCGATCCTCGACAGTGCCAAAACGGGAACGGCCATTTTCTTTGGCGTCGCGTTTCCCACCCTTTTCTCCTTCGGCATCTTGGCGAGCGCGACTGGCAGCATCGACAGAGTCGAAAGGCGATGCGCCGACACCCACGTTGTCTTGACCGTTGGGGGTGAACGCATCGTCCTGAGCGGCCGCAGCGGCAGCGGCTTCGATGCGACGTCGCGCGTCGACGGGCGATTCGCGCTCGGGCTGCCCGTCCTTGGTCGTTGCCTCGATCGGTGGCGGCGCGACGGGCTCCTCCTCAGCATCCGATTCGGTGGTGGGCTCGTACGTGCCGAGGATGCCCGGGTCGAGCTTGCGCGCCATCGCGTGATCGGCCAGCGACTTGCTGGCATCCTCCTCGGAAGCAGTCAAAGCCCCCCGGTCGCGAAAGGCGATGGAGCGGCTATAGTAAGCCTCGTAATTCTTGGGATCCAACTCGATGGCCGTCGTAAAATCGTTGATGGCGGCAGCGAGATCGCCAGCGCCGTTGCGGCATTGGTACGCGCGGCCGCGGAAGAGATGTGCCTGGGAATCGCGCGGGGCGATGTCGATGGCTTCCGTCAACGTGACGATCGCCTGGTCGTAGTCGCCGCTGCGCAACAGAACTTCACCTTGCTCGGTGGGAGTGCTTGAGCTACTTAGCCCACAACCCGATACCAGAGCAAGCAAGAAGAACAAGGACCATGCGCGGCGGATCATGCCAAAACTCGTCAGAGCGTGAGAGACTGGGTCCGCAGGAACCCATGCTGAATCATACCTCCCGAGCGACCCCGAGCAACGGAAAAGCGGGCCAACGCAGTGCCAGGCGGCGGTTCGTGCGTGCGACGCCCAGCGGAGATTTGCCGCGTGTCGCGTCGCCTTTTCGGTCTGCGATGCGTATACTGCCCCCCAAATTCCCGCCTTCACCTTCGCGCCACAAGGCACGTTAACTTGCTGCAAACCCAAGCTTTAGTGCGTGCCAACGGGCTCAATGTGACCTACCAGGGGGAAGTCCGCGCGCTTGAGGATCTGGCATTCGAGATTCCGCCGGGACAGTTCGTCTCCATCGTGGGACCGTCGGGTTGTGGCAAGTCGACGCTGTTGCGCGTCGTAGCGGGGTTGCTCGCTCCCAGTTCGGGCGGGATCGACGTTGCCGGCAAGGCGCCGTCGATCGCCCGGCGCAGCGCCAACCGGTTGTCGTTCGTGTTTCAAGACGCCACGCTGCTGCCCTGGCGCAACTTACGCGACAATGTGGGACTGCCATTGGAATTGCAGCAGACTGGGCAAGCGGAGCGGGCGGCCCGCATCCATGAGGCGCTGGCGTTGGTGGGATTGGAGGATGCTGCGCGACGCTTTCCGAGCCAACTCTCGGGCGGCATGCGGATGCGCGCGTCGCTGGCCCGCGCGCTGGTAACGCGACCCCAACTGCTATTGCTCGACGAACCGTTTGGCGCGCTGGACGACCTGACGCGGCACGTGCTCAACGACGAGCTGTTGCGCTTGTGGCAAGCGCACGGCTGGACAAGCTTGTTCGTGACGCACAACATTGCCGAGGCCGTCTATTTGAGCCAGCGGATCCTGGTGTTGAGTCCGCAGCCCGGGCGCATCGTGGCGGATGTGAGCGTGAATCTGCCCTCGCCGCGCACGGCCGACGTGCGTGCGACCGCCGAGTTCGCTCGCATCACGGGCGAAGTGGCGGCCAGTTTGCGGAGGGCCGCGGCATGAAGCGCGTGACGGCCTGGTTAGGGGAAGTTGCGGCGCCGCCGCTGGTGTTTTTCGCGCTGGTGGTGGTGGCGTGGCAGGCCGCTACGTCGCTGTGGGAGATTCCCGCCTATCTGGTGCCCTCGCCCGAGCGGGTGCTGGCCGCGGCGGGCGAGCACGTCGCGGATTTGGCGCGGGCGTCGTTGATGACGGCCGGCGGCGCTCTGTGCGGTTTCTTGCTGAGCCTGATCGTGGGCACGGCGGCCGGACTGGTGTTCTCGCAGTCGCGCATCATCGAGCGCAGCTTCTATCCGTATGCCATCTTCCTGCAAACCGTGCCGATCGTGGCCATCGCGCCGTTGGTCGTGATGTGGTGTGGCAATGGGTTCGGCGGCGTGGTGACCGTGGCGTTCATTTTGAGCCTGTTTCCCATCGTCACCAATGCCACCGCGGGACTGAAGCGCGTCGACGCATCGCTCGTCGAGCTGTTCGAGATCTGCAATGCCTCTCGCTGGCAGACGCTGGTCAAGTTGCGTTTGCCCAATTCGGTGCCCTACCTGGTTGCCGGGGCGAGGATTTCCTGCGGACTGTCGGTGATCGGCGCCATCGTGGGCGAGATCTTCGCCGGCTATGGCGCCCAAGGCTTCGGATTGGGTTACCTGATCAACATGAATACGGGTAATCTAGACACGGCGTATGCGTTTGCGGCCGTGATCGCGGCGACGCTGCTGTCGATCGCCATTTTCGTCGCGGTCACGTCGTTGGGCGCGACGGTCCTGGCGCGCTGGCACATAGCCGCGCCGCGCAACGACACGACACGCGAAGCGCTGGCAACTTCGACCCGAAGGAACGCCCGATGAGCATGAGCGTCCGGTGTTTTGCCGGCATGGCCGCCCTACTGTTGTTGTCGACCGCCATCGGTTGCGCGCCGAATGACAAGCCGGCTGCGACCGACGGGGCGCTCGTGCCGGTGACCTTGCAGTTGAACTGGTATCCGGAAGCGGAGCACGGCGGTTATTACGCGGCGCAAGTGCACGGCTATTACCGCGACGCGGGGTTGGACGTGACCATCCTTTCCGGCGGGCCCGATACCCCGGTGGTGCAACAGGTGGCGCGACAAAGCGCGATGTTTGGCGTCGTGAACGCCGACAACATGCTGTTCGCCCGCGCGCAACAGGCGCCGGTCGTCGCGCTTTTTGCACCGCTGCAAACGAGCCCGCGCTGCCTGATCGTTCACGAGAGCTCGGGCATCACGAGCTTTGACCAGCTCAAGGACATGACGATCGCGATGTCTCCGAGCAGCGCGTTTACTCACTTCTTGCAGCATGAATTGCCGTTGGAGGGCGTGCGCGTGGTGCCGTATTCGGGCAACGTTGCGCAGTTTCTGGTGAATCGCGACTATGCCCAGCAGGGTTACGTGTTCAGCGAGCCATTTGTCGCGCGCAAGGCGGGCGGCGACCCGCGCGTGTTGCTCGTTTCGGACCTGGGATTCAATCCCTACACCAGTTTGCTGTTCACCAGCGATGCGCTCGTGGCCGAGCAGCCGCAATTGGTCGAGAAGATGGTTGCCGCCAGCGTGCGCGGCTGGCAGAAGTATCTTGAATCGTCCACGGAAACCAATCGGCGCATTCACGACGTGAATCCGGAGATGGATCTCGATATCCTGGCGTTCGGCGCCGAAGCCATTCGCCCACTGGTATTGAACGATGACTCGCGGCGATTGGGCATCGGCACGATGTCGGCAGAGCGCTGGCAAACGCTGGCCGAGCAGTTGATCGAGATCGGCCAGCTCAAAGTGGCCGAGGCACAGGCCGATCGCGCTTGGACGAGCAAGTTTCTACCTCAGCAGCCCGCGGACCATCGAGCAACCACGGACTAGCGCGATGCTTCATCACACAACGCCATGACACACGATCATCACGGGCACGCACATGGCAATCCAACGGTCCGCGCGCAGAATCGCGTGCGGCTGGCCTGGACGCTCGCGCTGACGTTGCTCTATATGCTGGCGGAGATCGTGGGCGGGTACGCATCCGGATCGCTGGCTCTGCTGGCCGACGCAGGGCACATGTTTTCCGACGCGGCGGCGCTGGGCTTAAGCCTGTTTGCCGCTTGGATCAGCGCGCGCCCTCCGACCGCAAAGCTCAGCTACGGCTATTATCGGGCTGAGATCCTGGCGGCGCTGGCCAACGGCGCCACGCTCGTGGCCATCGCCATCCTGATCGTGATCGAGGCCATCCATCGACTGAGTGCGCCGCAGCCGGTCGCAGGACTGCTGATGCTGGGCATCGCCAGTGGTGGACTGGTGATCAACATCGTCGGTCTGGCGATTCTCAACGGCGGCAAGGGCGAGAATCTCAACATGCACGGCGCCTGGCTGCACCTGCTGACCGACGCGCTGGGCAGCGTCGCGGCGCTCGTGGCCGGCGGCTTGATCTGGCTCGCCGGCTGGTATTGGGTCGACCCGGTGGCCTCGATCTTGATCGCGCTATTGGTCACGTACTCGTCGTGGAATTTGCTCAAGCAGGCGATTGCCATCCTGATGGAAAGCACGCCCGCTCATCTGGACGTCGACCGGGTGCGCAGCGCCATGGCCGAAACCCCCGGAGCAAGGGGAGTCCACGATCTGCACATTTGGACCATCACCAGCGGCATGGTGTCGCTGTCGGCGCACGTGGTATTGGCCAACGGGCACGATCCGTCGGTGACACTCGAAGCGCTGAGCAAGGCGCTGCACGATCGTTTCGGCATTGATCACGTCACGATCCAGATCGAGCCGGACGGCCCACAGCACTGTCAGACGTCGTTCTGAGCGGGGCGCTCAATCGTTCGCCGAAGCCTTGCTCAATAGCTGCGAGATGACATGCTCAAACTCTATCGGCGGCGTAGCCCGATTGAGATGCACGTCCTGAATGATACCACGGTGGTCGAGCACGAAGATCGTCGGGGCGCCGGGCGAGTTCCAGGACTGGTAAATCGGGCCTTCCATGCCGTCCCACCAGCAGCGCCACGTGATCTTGCCGCTGGCAATCGATTCCCGCAGCGTTTCCACGTTCTCATCGCGACTGACGCTCAACAGGACGAACGGTTCGTCGCGAAATTGCTCCACCAGTTTGCGTTGCAAGGGATAGAGCTCCACGCAGCCGCCGCACCAATTGGCCGAAAAGGTCAACAGCACGACCTTTCCACGATAGTCGCTCAAGCGAAAGCGGTTGCCCGCGGCGTCAGTCCCCTCGATCTCGGGTGCCTGCCGGCCGGGCACAAGGTGGTTCAGTTCGAACCGTAACGATCTTGCCAGGCTGCCATAGGTGTTCGGGCGTCGATCTTCTTGCGCCTGCAAGAACTTCCGATTCGGCCCCGACCAGTTCCACTGTGAAGCTGCGACGTCAGCATACTCGTCGCTCACGCGACCGAGCACCTGGTCGATCTCCGCCGACACTTGCGCTTCGTCATAGGGAAACTCTTTTTCAAGGTACGGAGCCACTACCAACTTCCAGAAGCGCTCATGGTTCGCCACGGCGGACTGGTTCATTATCTGCTTTGACCGCGCGTGCGCTTTGCCCAAGTTGCGATAGTAGCAAGCCAGGTTGTATCCGGCGGCTGCGCGCACTGTCCGGTTCGGATCACGTTCCAACGCTTGCCGCAAGAACGTTTCGGCTTTCTGCGAAGGCAGCGAGCCGGCCAGCAACTTGAACACATAAGCGACACGGGGATCGGCCATGTGATGTTTCGCCACCAGGTCGATCGCTTGCTCCTTGAACTGCCACGGTTCTCCGTGGACGTCGCCCGTATGATATCCGCCCCGCATGATCACAAATGCCAGCGCATCCAGTGCAAAAGGGGATTGCGGATACTTCTCGGCCAGCGCCACATAGCCCGGCAGCATGACCAGATCGGGATCAGGATACTTGGCTTCCCACTCGCGACCCTGACGCATCCACTCGTCGTCCGACAATTCCTGGTCCGACACGTTGCCACCGTCCGGAGGAAGAGCGCGTATCCGCTCGTTTTGCACCCGATCGTAATCGGCGCCAAGCTGTTCGAGCTCGGCTGCGACCGGATCGACACCGGTTTCCCCGGCTGACGGTTCCGCGAAACAAATGGTCGCGGCCGGAACGATGGCAAAGATACCAAAGATGCCGAGACCCACTAGCGTGCGGACGACCATGGGATGCCTCCGTCCAGACGGATGTCGATGGCGTTTGCCACTCTGTTGCCCGTATTCTAATGTCGACATCGTACTGCACTACAGGCCCGTTCGAAAAAAGGACCAACATGACAGGGCATTCGGGAGGCTACGTTGCATGCCAAAAAACCTGCCACCCCGTGGCGGGTGCACGTGGCCCGCAGCAGGGCTCGATTGCTACAATTGCCAGTGCCGTTGTCACATTCGTTTCCTCTCTCCACGCCGCACCACGCAATGCAAGTAATCGGAGCGGGTTTCGGGCGGACCGGGACGATGTCGATGCAGGCCGCGCTCGAGATCCTCGGCTATCGCTGCTACCACATGAAAGAGCTCACCGAGCACCCGGGGCATTTGCAAGCCTGGCATGAGCTCGTGGCCGAGCGCGCCCCCATGGATTGGCAGGCCCTCTTCCAAGACTTCCAGGCAACGGTCGACTTTCCAGCCTGCGCCTACTATCGAGAGCTGATGCAGGAATTTCCCGACGCCAAGGTGGTGCTCAACGTGCGCGACTCCGATCGCTGGTTCGACAGCTTCCAGACGTTGCAGCAAACAACCGATCGCTTTCGGGTGTTCCGCTTCATCCCCCGCGCCCGTCGCTTTCTCGACTTTGTCGATTTGCTGCTGCCGAAGGTGTTCACCAATCCGCGCGATCGCGCACGCTGCATCGAGGTGTTCCAGCGCCACAATCGTGAAGTGCAGGAGCACGTGCCGCCCGACCGGTTGCTGGTCTTTCAAGTGCAAGACGGATGGGAGCCCCTGTGCAAGTTCCTGGGGCGCGACGTGCCGGCGGGAATCCTCTTCCCGCATTTGAACGAAGGCAGCGGCACACTCGAACGGCTGGCCCGCGAACGCCTGTTCGGCCGCTGGATTCGTGCGACAAAAATCTCGGCCGCGGCCGCCGCGCTGATGCTGCTGGTCTGGTGGTTGTTCCGTTAATGCTAAAGAACAGGAACCGCTCTATCACTTCGGACTGACCCTAACTACGCGGGGCAACCCAGCAGCTTGCGCTTCTGGTGGATGAACTTCAGGTGATGGTTCAAGTGCTCCACGTAGTTGGCCAGCAACTCGGCCAAGGTCATCACGCCGTGCTCGTTGTGATTGCCGGTGCGCTGGAAGGCCGCGGCCGGCAAGCGGCGCAGGATCTCGGCAGTGAGCAAGCGATTCTTGGCAAAGACGTCGCACGCCATGTTTGGATCGAGCTCGTCGTAGAACAACTTGTTGGCGAAGGCCGACTCGTCGTAGCCGATCAAGGTGGGCGGGCGGTCCTCGGCTGCCACGCGCTTCATCCGATCGGCGCCGATCAAGTCGCTATCCATCAAATGCACCACGATCTGCTGGATGCTCCACGTGCCCGGCACCGGAAAGGCATTGAGTTGCTCGCGCGACAAGCCGGCGATGGCCGCGGCCGGCTGCACGGCGCCGGCGGCATACTGTTCGATGAAATCGCGGTTCA
>JBBDYK010000062.1:0-8154 GCA_040901665.1 Pirellulales bacterium
CATTGGGACCGGCTGGGTGAGCGGCAAACGTTCATCGGCCCCTCGCGGCTCGATTCGGGGGCGTACGACCTGACGCAGATCCTGCCGCCGTCCGCGCCGATCGTCCGCGGCGACGAGCTGTGGTTCTATTACACGGGACTCAAGTGGCGTGGCGTGTTCAAGTACATCGGCGACTATCCGAACGGCCACACCGAAAAGCTTCCCGGTCGCGATCGCGATTGCGGCGCCGTTTGCCTGGCCGTGCTGCGCCGCGACGGATTCATTTCGCTCGACGCCGGCGCCGAAGAGGGGAGCGTCCGCACTGGGCCATTCGCGCTTCCGCCGGGACACCTGTTCGTCAACGCCGATGCCGGCCACGGCAGTTTGCGCGCCGAATTATGCGACGCCGTAGGAAACGTGCTGGCCAGTTCGGCCGCGCTGCAGAGCGACCAACCGCGCGCGCAGGTCGCCTGGGATCAAGGCGAACTGTCCGACTTGCAAGGTCAGCGCGTCAGCCTCCGATTTACGTTGCGTGACGCCAGCCTCTATTCCTACTGGTTTGCAACAAGCTCGATCAAGTAGCCTGAGAAAGTGGGCGCCATGACGATTCAACTCATCGCCGCGATACTACCGCTGCTGGTGTCACCGCTGATTGTCGGCGCCGCTGTTGCCGGCGACAAGCCCAACATCATCCTGGTGATGGCCGACGATCAGGGCTGGGGCGATGTGGCTTACAACGGGCATCCCACGCTCAAGACGCCCAATTTCGATGCGGCCGCCGCCACGGGCTTGCGCTTCGACCGCTTCTACGCGGCCGCGCCGGTCTGCTCGCCCACCCGCGCCAGCATCATGACCGGCCGGCACCCCAACCGCATGGGCGTGTTCCAATGGGGCTTTCCCATTCGTCCGCAGGAAATCACGATTGCCGAAGCCCTGCGCACCGCCGGCTATGCCACCGGACATTTCGGCAAGTGGCACCTGGGCTCCGTGCGCCGCGCCAGTCCGGTGCACCCGGGCCACAACGGCTTCGATGAGTGGCAGAGCGCGCCCAACTTCTTCGACAACGATCCGATCCTCAGCCACCGCGGCGCCGCCGTGCAGATGCGCGGTGAAAGTTCGGCCGTTACGGTCGACGCCGCGCTCCAGTGGATCGCGAAGCAAACCAGAATCGGCGGGCCGTTTCTGGCCGTGGTGTGGTTTGGCTCGCCGCACAACCCGCACCAGGCCATCGAAGCCGATCGCGCGCTCTACGACGACGCTCCCGCCAACCGCCAACATTTCTATGGCGAAATCACCGGCATGGATCGCGCCTTCGGCAAATTGCGCGATGCGCTGGGCACTCTCGGCATTCGCGACAATACGCTCCTCTGGTATTGCAGCGATAACGGCGCGCTGCCCCGCGTCGGCTCCAGCGGCGGTCATCGCGGCAACAAGGGCAACGTCTACGACGGCGGCTTGATGGTCCCCGCCATTCTGGAATGGCCGGCCAAGATCCCTCACCCACGCGCAACGGAGGTCCGTTACAACACGTGCGACATCTATCCCACGTTGCTGGACATCGTCGGCGTGTCGCCCGAGCGTCAACTGCCGCTCGATGGCGTGAGCTTGTTGCCGCTGATTGAAAACAAGGTCGCCGCGCGACCGCGGCCGATGGGCTTCTGGGACTATCCGATCGGCGGCATTCGCACGCCCTCGGCCGTTTGGATGGCCGAACTGCTTGCGGCGCAACAAGCCGGTGGCGACTTGGAACCCTACGAAGCCAGCCGCCGCGCCGCCGAGTTGCCACAGCCCGCCTATCCGCTCGACCAGTTTCCCGGGCACGCCGCCTGGATCGATGGCAACTGGAAACTGCACCGCAAAGCCGGCGCCAATGGCCAAATCGTCTGGGAGCTTTACAACCTGGCTGATGACCCTGCAGAAGCCACTGACCTGTCCGACACCGAGGCCGCGCGCGTCGCACCAATGCGCAAACAACTCGAAGCCTGGCTACAATCCGTCGTGCGCAGTCTCAACGGAGAGGACTATTTGAAATAGCCGGCAACGAGCACCGACGGAATCAGTCACCGTAAATCAAAATCACTCCACCCCGTTCGAATGGGAGCTTCACCATGCACACCATACACCCGATTTCTGCCATTCCACTTGAGACAATGAAACGACGCACCTTCGTCAAGGCTTTGGCTGCCGCGGTGCCGCTGGCCGCGTGGATCAGCCGGAGTGGTTACGCGGCCCCGACCACGTCCGAAGGCAAATTCTCCCAGCCCGAGTACGTCGAAACCAACGGCATTCGCATGGCGGTCTACGAACAAGGGCAGGGCGTTCCGGTCGTGCTCTGCCACGGCTTTCCGGAACTGGCCTATTCCTGGCGCCATCAATTGCCGGCGCTGGCCGCCGCCGGATATCGCGCCATCGCTCCCGATCAGCGCGGCTATGGGCTCACCAGCCGGCCGGAACCGATCGATGCCTACACGATCGTCCACCTTTGCAACGACCTGGTCGGCCTGCTCGACGCCAAACAAATCGACAAGGCCGTCTTTTGTGGGCACGACTGGGGCGGCGCCGTCGTGTGGATGATGCCGCTATTGCACCCGGACCGCGTGCTGGGCGTGATCGGCGTCAATACGCCGCTGTCGCCCCGTGCGCCGGCGCCGCCCCTCCAGATGTTGCGGCAATTCCGTGGCGACGACAACTATGTGGTCGCATTTCAAGAGCCTGGCGTGGCCGACAAGGTCCTGGCGGCCGACGTCCGCAAAACGTTCACGCTGTTCATGCGCCGCGGCGGCTTGTTCGATGCCGAGACGTTCGCCAAGCTGCCCCCCGACGCTCCGGAGCGCAAGTTTCAGTTGCTCAAGATGCTCGAATCGTCCCCCGAGAGCTTTGGCGGCGAGGTGTTTCTCACGCCGGCGGAACTCGACTTCTTTGTCGACACCTACACCAAGACCGGCTTCACCGGCGGCATCAACTGGTATCGTAACATCGACCGCAACTGGGAACTGACCAAAGAAGTGAAATACAAGATCGACGTTCCCAGTCTTTATGTTGGCGCCGACAACGACGTGGTGCTGCCTCCATCCTCGGCCAACGGCATGGAGAAGATCGTCAGCAGCCTGGAAAAGCAAACCATCACCGACTGCGGTCACTGGACCCAGCAGGAACAGCCAGAGCAGTTCAACCGCGTCGCGATCGACTGGCTCGATCGGAAGTTCGGCAAGCGGAAGAGTGCCTCGTAGCTTCCAGTCGCAGGCTTGGCGTCCGTGTCGATCAGTCACCGGCCGGCTCCGGTCGGTCCTTCCCCGTTGACGCCATGCAGGCGGGGCCCGCCGCCCGCTCGTGGCGCCCGCCGGCTGTCATGTTTGGCGCGTCGTGGGAGCTAATGCTTGTTTTTCATCGTCCCAATCACGGTTTTTATTGTACCAGCGACAGCAGCGAGATTACCCTGGCAAAGAGAGCGTCTTGCAGGAGCCGGCTCGTATCCCGATTTTCCAATGGTGCGGAGACGTCGCTCATGCCGCGCGAACTTCCCTCGTTTTCCACCGACCAGATCGCCGCCTTCGTCGAATTGGCTCGTCAAGGAAGTCTCCGCCGCGCCAGCCAGGTGCTGCACATCACCGAGCAAGGACTGCGCAGCCGGCTGTTGACGTTGGAATCGCGCTTGCACGTCGAGCTGTATCGCAAGCGTCGCGGCCTGCACCGCGAGGCGCCGCTCACCGAGCGCGGTCGGCGCTTCCTGCCCCACGCGATCGCCTTTCTCGAGCGGGCTCGCCAATTGGGCGAGCTATTCGACTCGGCCGCCGAGCCCCAGGAAGTGCACGTCGCCGCCAGCCAATACTTGATCCGCTACGTGCTGATCGACGCCGCCCGGCGATTCCACGTCCGTTACCCGAGCATCCGCATTCGACTCAGCACGCACGCCGAGCAAGAAATCGAAGACGCGCTGTTGCGCGATCCGGACGTGGCCTTCGGCGTCGCGGCGCCCTATGAGCCGTCGGCGCAACTCGTCTATCAGCACGTGTTCTCGATGGACTGGAGCCTGATCGCGCCCGCGCGCCACGCCGTCTTGCGGCGCAGGCGGATTCACCTGCGCGATCTCGCGTCCGAGCCGCTGATCGTCTTCGAGCGCGGTTCCACGGGTCGCCAACACATCCTGGAAGCCTTCCACGAACATCAGCTTTCGCCCCGCATCCACATGGAAACTACGACCACCGAAATCATCGTGCGGATGGTCGAGGCGGGCCTGGGCATATCGATCGTCCCGCTGCTGCCCAGCGGCGTGGTCACCCGCGGACGTCGCGTGGTCATTCGGCCAGTGGCCGACACGATTCGCCCGATCCATTCCGGCATCCTCACGCGCAAGGATGACGAACTCTCCCCCGCCGCCAGCGCCTTCGTCGGCTTCGTCCGCCAGCACAGTGCCAAGAGCGTCGCTCGCAAGTAGGCAGTTCACAGCAAGCTGGCGATCGTCGCTAAAATCGCCAACCGAAGCCCGTGTTGGCGAAGAAACTCGCGGCGTCGGGCGTGATGCCCCAGCCGATGCGCAAGCCCAGCTCCAGGTTGGGAGTGAAGTTGTAGTGCATGCCGGGGCTGATGAACGCGCGGCTCTTGTCGATCTCGCGGCCTTCGGTGAACGTGCCGAAGTAGCCGAGGTGAACTTGCAGCTTGGGATCCAACGGCACGCGAATCACGGCCGACGGCGTCCACTTGTTGAACGTGTCGCCAATCTCCACGCCCTGCGCATAGCGCATCGCCATGTCGAGCCGCCACTGGTTGGCCAGCAGCCAGCCAAACGCGTAGGTCGCCACCGGTTGCGTGGCGGGCTGATCGCCGCTGGTGGGCGTGAAGCCTTCCAGGATCAGGCAACTGCGCGGAATCCAGCCCTGTTGGTAACTCACGGCCCCTTTGATGCCGTACATGATTCGCGACTCGCTCGAGACCGTGTCGCCGCCCAGCCCTTCGGAGCTTTCCATCGACGAGATCACGTTGCCGCCACCGCCAATTTCATAGTTCCAGCCCAGCCGCAACTCGATCCGCTCCGTCAGTCCCCAGCGCAAAAGCAGTTCCGGCCAACTGTTCGTGTCGGGCGTGTCCCCCTTGTTATCGATGAACGAATACGACCACTCGGCGACCCACAGGTTCTTGCCCACCGTGCTGGTGGCCGGCGTAAACGACTCGCGATCCGTTTCCAGTTCGCGCTCGTCCAGAGGCAAAGGCTCCGCGAGGAAGGCATTCGACTGGGCCGCCGCGGGTCGCACATCGAGCGCTATGCACGCCATTGCGAGCAAACCAAGGATGGCGACCTGTTGGTGCACGGGAGAGAGCCTCTCAAGGCGGTTGATGGTGGCGGACAGGAGAATACGGCCGCTTCGCCCGGCAACGGACGCCTCCTGCTAACATCGATCGGCCGCGGCCATCGAATTCAAGGCGCTGCCGAAAGTGCGGCTCCGGCAAAATGTGCGGCCGCTAGCAACTTCCGCAGCGCGTCACGTTAGAATGTAGCCGTATTTCGTCGCCGATGAGGATCTCGCCATGCCGCCCCGACCGCTCGTTCGCTTGCGCAAACTTTGCCTGGCCTTGCCCGCGGCTCACGAAGTCGAGGCCTGGGGCGAGCCGACGTTTCGAGTGCGCAACAAGCTGTTCGCGATGTACGCCAGTGCAAGCAACCATCACGGCAATGGTCGCCACGCCGTGTGGATCAAGGCCGCCAAGCCCGACCAGGCCCGGCTGGTGCGCGCCGCGCCCGAGTGCTACTTCGTTCCCCCCTATGTCGGCAAAGGAGGCTGGATCGGCGTTTGGCTTGACGCCGACACGGATTGGGACGCCCTGGAAGAATTCCTGGAAGAGGGCTACCGAATGACGGCTCCCAAGCGACTGCTCGATCAGCTCAACGATACGGCTTGACCGACCGACGCGCGACATCGAAGTCGGCGTGCGCTCGGCATCTGCCGCGGACGCAAAACGAGAAGTGGGTGTATACCCGCGTCGACATGGCTAGTGGGCCTGGTCTTCCATCATCCGCCGGGCGGCGCTATTGGCCGCTTCCCACTTTCCGCTGCGCGAATCATTGACGATGTCAGTGAGCCAACCGGCCTCCGCGTCGGACAACTTGCCGGCGACGCGCGTCGCTTCGATTTGCGCTGCGACCTCATTCAGTTTGCCATCGGCGCGCCGGTTGGTGATCGAGTACAGCGCCTTCGCGTACTCATAGGCCGTGGGACTGATGTCGCCATAGCCGCCGCAACCGCCGACCAGCGCGCTCAGCAGCACCAGGCAGCCGCCAATCCACAACCTTGCTCGCCGGCACTGCATCCTCAAAACTCCTCGATGATTTCGTCTTCGTTCATGCTCGACAACTCGGCCCAGAGCATGAGGTCGACGTTCTCGTCGACAAACCGCACGGACGAGTCGCCCATGCAGATGTTGCCGCCGCCAGGATGCTCGGAGTACATCTGCCCGCAGTGCAACGTGGGAAAATTTACCGGGTGAATAATCGGAAAACCGGTGATGTCCAACTCGCCGCCCGACGGTCCCCCGTGAACGAGCGTCAGCGTGCCGGCCGTGTCCGGGCCGTTCTCGGGCGTGGCAATGCGCGGGTGCGTATACGCGCCCGGAATCACGCCAACCCACGTCTTGTCGCTCAACACCGAGGAGTGCTCGCCAAGGAAAATCGTCTTCGACAGGCCATCGGTGATCTTGCTGAATCGCGTGTGGGAATTGCGAAAGAACGGTCCGTCGGCCACCAACGACGCGTCGCCATTTAGCTCCACCGTTTCCGTCTCGGCCGAATAGATATTCGTGAACACCAGCGTCGTGGGAATCGGTCCTGATTGCGCCCAGCAGGACTCTTGCCCGTGACTGGCGGCATAGTGCGAGCGACCAACTTCGATCTCGCGCCCCTGGATGACCAGCCGCTGGCCCGTGGGATCGTTCACGAAGAAGGGCTCCGTCGGTCCCGAGCTCGAAGCGCAAAGCAGCGTCGGGATCGTCGAGCGAATGACGTCGGCGTAGGCCGGATCCCAAATGGGACTCTCCATGTTGATTTGAACGGTGATGTTGGCCTCTTCAAGATACGGCAAGAGATAGGCGGTCCAGCCCCATCCGGGCGGCGCGTCCCACGTTTCCGGATCGCGATCTGCCGGCGGCGGCGAGCCCAACGAGTTCGAGGCGTAACCCGGCGGCAGCGACTAGAACGAGCCCTCGAAGTTGTGCAGCGCGATGCCCAACTGCCGCATGTGGTTGCTGCACTGCGAACGCCGGGCGCTCTCGCGGGCCGATTGCACGGCCGGCAAGAGCAAGGCCACCAGCGATCCAATGATCGCAATCACCACGAGTAGTTCCACCAGGGTGAACCCCGGCCGGCTGTCCGTCCTTCGTCGCCGCGGTCCAGCGTTAGGCAATTCCCCGCTCATCGGCATGTTTCCCAAACTGCAAGGCAAGAGTCGTAGGCAAACCAGCCGCTCACCAGAGGGCCTTGCACGCAATTTATCAGGTTATTTGCACAATGCAACAATATTTTTTGGCCACCAAAACATTTTTATGCGGGAAATAGAGACCGGTGGCGTAATGCGATTTTTCTCGGTGATCTTGCGATAACTCGGCGGGATGTCCGGCTTACGGACCGGCCGAATAGACGACCGTGCCCTGCGAGACGGTCGTCCGCACGCGGAGCTCAGGTCGCCCGGCTCCGTCCGCAGGCGGCAGGTCGAAAAGCGCCAGATCGGCAACATCGCCTGCGCTTAGCGTTGGGACCGGCCGGCCCAGCAATTGCGCCGGCTGGCGGGTGGCCATGTCCACGGCCGTAGCCAGATCGACCCCGGCAAACGCCATGACGTTGGCAATGCCGACGCCGATCGGCAGCGACGCACCTGCCAGCAATTGGTCCTGCCCGGCAATCACCAGCCGGCCATCGGGCAGAATCTCAAGCTCACACAACTCGGTTGCGTAGCGCCCCGGCGGCAGTCCGGCCAGGCCGGACAAGTCGCTCACCAGCAGACAGCGCTGGGGCGTCTTTGCCCTCACGAATGTTTGCACGACTTCCGGCGGCAAGTGATGCCCGTCGACGATCAGGCTTGCCATCAGGCGGTCCTCGGCCAATTGATCCCACAGATAGTTGGGATGCCGGCGCAGCATGCGATGTGTGCCATTGCCCAGGTGCGTGCTGAGCGACGCCCCGGCGTCGAC
>JBBDYK010000063.1:0-6957 GCA_040901665.1 Pirellulales bacterium
CACCTGGCATCCGGATTTCGCCAAGACGGGCGGCGCCGAGTATGGGCTGGACGAGACGCTGCTTCGCGAAATGCTGCCGCGCATGTTCCCCGCTCAGATCGACAGCATTACGCTGCGCTTGGGCGATTTGCTGATCGTCGGCATCCCGGGCGAAATGGCCGCCTCGCTCGGCCACAAAATCAAGACGGAAGCGGCGCATCTGACCGGCGCCAAGTGCCCAACGATCGGCGGCCTGGCCGACGCCTGGATCAGCTACATGCTCCCGGCCGAAGAATATCGCAAAGGCGGCTACGAATCGAGCGTCAGCTTCTACGGCGAATCGCTGGGCGACACCATCGTGGCCGGAGCAATCGCCGGCGTGGCGGAGATGAAGAAGTAGACGCGAGCGAACGTCCCGGTAGTTCACTCACTCCCCACGCAATAAACCTGCGACGCCGTGCGAATCAGCAGCTTGCCCTGTGCAATCGCCGGCGAAGCCAGCGTCAACTCGTCCAGCGCGTTGGTGCGTTCCACCTGGAACTCGCGCCCGACCGGCATGACGTAGGTGCTGCCGTTCTCGTCGAGGAAGAATAGCTTGCCGTTGTACGCCCAGGGCGAGGCGGTGAACGATGCACCCTGCGGAAATCGCGTGCGATCGAAAACCAGCTCGCCCGTCTTGGCGTCGTGACAAGTGAGCATGCCGCGATCGAGCAGCGTGTAGTACAGGCCGCCATAGACGATGGGAGAGGTGTTGTACGGCCCCATCTTCTGCAACGACCAGGGGATGTACTCGTTCGCCGTTTCACCGTCCGCCAGCGTGATGTCTCCCGTCGCCCCGGGCCGAATCGCGAACACTGGCCGCTTGGCGTCCTGAAAATAGCCCGACGTGATATACAGCAATCCATCCGCCACCAGCGGCGAGGGAATGGTGAGCACGCTCATGACTCCGTTGAAGTGCCACAGCAGTTGCCCGTCGGGCGCGTACGAGCGATTCTCCTTTTGCCCTGGCACCACGATCTCGGTCCGGCCTTCGTGGTTCCACACCAGCGGCGTCCCCCAGGTCGTCGTTTCATCGCGCGAAGTCTTCCAACGCGGCTGTCCCGTGGCGCTGTCCAGGGCCATGATGTACGACTCCTCCTCGTTGTCGTACACGAAGATCACCTGGTCGCCTTGCACCACTGGCGAAGCCGCCGCGCCGTATCCCAGCTTGGTCTTCTTCGGCTCGATGGCGTGCGTCCACAATAGCGAGCCCTGCAGGTCGTAACAGTACATGCCGACGTCGCCAAACAGCACGTACAGGCGCTGGCCATCGGTCGTGGGCGTCTCGGCGGCGTAAGTGCTCTTGGGATGCCGCGGAATCTGCGGCTTGCCGGTGTGGGCTTCGTGCTGCCAGAGAATGCGGCCGTCGGCAAGGCTCAGGCAGTAAACCATCCAGTGATGCACCGTGTCGGGCGGTTCGCCGCGCCCGCCTCCCAGATACAACCCGGCCTTGGGCTTTTCATAGTCGTCGTCACTGTGGACCGCGGATACGAATACGCGGTCGCCCCACACGATCGGACTCCCCCAGCCGGAGCCCGGGATCGTCACTTTCCACTGCACGTTCTGCTGTTGGTCCCAAACCTCGGGTAGGCGCGGGTCGTCGGCCACCACGCTGTTGCCATCGGGCCCGCGAAAGCGCGTCCAGACGTCTTGGGCGGCGGCATTCGCGCAAAGTGCGAATGCGCACAGCAGCGTGGCGAAATACGAAGGAACAGGCCGGCGAATCATGGTGAACCCCGTCAATGCTTGCTGGATCGACTGAACGCGGACCGAGGAATTGTCGCAGATCAGTGGAGCCCAGGCCAGCTTTTTGCGACCTGCCGCATTCGGCGGAAGTAACCGACCACCTTGACGTCGCCCCGGCAGCCGGTCGAAGATGATGGGCCCGCGAACCTGCTTTCTCGTTGGCCCCACCAGGAGACTTCCCGATGATCCGCCGCATGCTGGTGCTTTCGCTGCTCGCGTTGTTATTGCTGCCACCGTCGGCTCTGGCCCAAGCCAAAGCAAAGGCCAAGGGCAAACGCGCCCCTGACCGGCCCACGCCCACTGCGGCCGACGTCGTTTATGGGCAGGAGTCCGAGCGGCAAAAGTTCGATTTCTGGCAGGCCGAGTCCGAGCGGACGACGCCGCTGGTGCTGCTGATCCACGGCGGCGGCTGGCGCGGCGGCGATAAGTCAGGCTATGGCGCCGGCAGCATTCAACCCTATTTGGACGCCGGCATCTCCGTGGCGTCGCTCAACTATCGCTTCATCGACCAGGCGATGGAGCAAAAAGTCGAGCCGCCGGTGAAGGCCTGTCTGCACGACGCGGCCCGCGCGCTGCAAACGCTGCGTTCCAGGGCGAAGGAGTGGAATCTCGATCCCACGCGCGTCGGCGCCACGGGCGGATCGGCCGGAGCGTGCACGTCGCTGTGGCTGGCGCTGCACGACGATCTTGCCGATCCAGACAGCAGCGATCCGGTCGCCCGCCAGTCCTCCAAGCTCAGTTGCGCCGCGGTCACCGGCGCGCAAACCTCGCTCGATCCCAAGGAACTGCGCGAATGGATTCCCAACGCGATCTATGGCGGGCATGCTTTCGGATTCGCCGGACCGGGACGCGGCCGGCCGGAGGAGTTCGAGCTGCTCATCGCCAATCGCGAGAAGGTGCTGCCCTGGATCAAGGAATACTCGCCCCTCGAGTTGGTGTCCAAGGACGATCCACCGATCTATCTGGACTATCCGCGGCAAGCCAGCCCGCCGAAAATCGGCCAGGTCGAGTCCGATCCGACCCATTCGGCCATGTACGGCCTGCAACTTGCCGAGCGGTTGCAAGCGGCGGGCGTCGAAGCCGTCCTCTCCTATCCGGGTAATCAGGACTCGAAGTACGGTTCGATCGAGGCGTTCTTGATCGAGAAGCTCAACTCGAAGTAATGTCGGCCCGCGGCGTCGTGCGTTTCGATCTATGGCGTTGATAACGGTCTCTGAACTCACCATCGCGTTCCGCGGACCGCCGCTGCTCGATGCCGTCTCGTGCCAGATCGAAACCGGCCAGCGGATCGCGCTATTGGGCCGCAACGGCGCGGGCAAGACCACCCTGTTGCGCATCCTTTCCGGCGACGTGACGCCCGATCACGGCCAGGTGTCTGTTTCGCCCGGCACGCGGATCGCGCTGTTGCCGCAAGACGTCCCCCGCGACATCACCGGCACCGTGCATGACGTGGTGGCGGCGGGCTTGGGCGCGGCCTGGGACGATCACGATACCGCCTGGCAGGCCGAACAGCAGCTCAAGCGCATCCTCGTCGACATGCAGCTTGCGGGCGATGCCCGCTTCGAGACGCTCTCATCCGGCATGAAGCGGCGCGTCTTGCTGGGCCGGGCGCTGGTCGCGGCGCCAGAGGTGCTGTTGCTGGACGAGCCAACCAACCACCTCGACGTCGACGCCATCACCTGGCTCGAGGAATTCCTCGTCCGCATTACGACGACGTTGATCTTCGTCACGCACGATCGCATGTTCCTCCGCCGGCTGGCCACGCGAATCCTGGAAATCGACCGGGGCCGACTGTTCGATTGGTCGTGCGACTACGACACGTTCCTGGCGCGCAAGGAAGATCTGCTGGCCGCCGAGGAAAAGCAGAACGCACTGTTCGACAAGAAGCTGGCCGAAGAGGAGAAATGGATTCGCACCGGTATCAGAGCCCGCCGAACCCGCAACGAAGGGCGCGTGCGGGCGCTGGAGCAACTGCGCCGCCAGCGCGCCGATCGCCGCACCGCCGGCGGCCAGGTGCGCATGGCCATTCAGGAGGCTCAGCGCAGCGGCACCCTGGTCGCCGAGCTGGAAAGCGTCTCGTACAGCTACGACGGCCGCGCCATCGTGAGCGACTTCTCCACCACCATCCTCCGCGGCGACAAGGTGGGTATCTTCGGGCCCAACGGCGCCGGCAAGACCACGCTCCTGCGGCTGCTCTTGGGTCAATTGCAACCCGCAGCCGGCTCGGCGCGCTTGGGAACGAACCTGCAAATCGCCTACTTCGATCAGCTCCGCGAGCAACTGCGACCGGACGCATCGGTGCAGGAGAACGTTGGCGACGGATACGACACGGTCTCGATCGGCGGCAAGGCGCGCCACGTGATCGGCTACTTGGAGGAGTTTCTTTTCAGTCCCGAACGCTCACGCACTGAAGTGCGCTTCCTTTCCGGCGGCGAGTGCAATCGCGTGCTGTTGGCGAAATTGTTCGCCAAGCCGGCCAACGTGATCGTGCTGGACGAACCGACCAACGATCTGGACGCGGAAACTTTGGAACTGCTCGAAGATCGGCTGGTGCAGTTCCAGGGCACGGTGCTCGTCGTGAGCCACGATCGCGCGTTTCTGAACAACGTGGTCACCAGCACGATCGTGTTCGAGGATGGCGGCGTCAGGGAATACGTCGGCGGCTACGACGATTGGCTACGGCAGCGAAGCCAGTCGATCCGCGACAAAGTTGAACGCAATGACGCCGGCGCAAGCAAAACCGCGGTCGCGGACAGCAAGCCAGCGCCCGCAGGCGAGCGCAAGCGCCGGCTGACCTATAAAGAGCGGCAAGAGCTGCGCGCCCTGCCGGCCACGATCGAGCAACTCGAGGGCGAGGTCGCTGCGCTGCACGACTCGATGGCGCAACCCGACTTCTACAAGCGGCCCGGCGAAGAGATCTCGCAACAACAGGCGCGGCTTAAGGAGATCGAAGCAAGCCTGGCCATTACCTATGGCCGCTGGCATGAGTTGGAGCAGTTTGCCGAATGACGCCTGCACGCCGTCGATGCGTGCAAACTCGCGCGGCAATCGTCGCGGGATTTTGCTACGATGAATTGCCGACAAGTCCCGAGCGGAGGGCGCCGAATGTCACGCACCGAGGTTCGCACGATCGATCGAGTTGCGGCGTGGTTGGATGAGGCCCAACACGCCGTGGTATTCACCGGCGCCGGCATCAGCACCGAAAGCGGCATTCCCGACTTTCGCTCGCCGGGAGGCGTCTGGTCGCGCTATCGCCCCGTGTACTACGACGAGTATCTGAGCTCGGCCGACGCCCGGCTCGAGTACTGGCGGCAGAAATCCGAGGCCGCCGACGATTTCATCCAGGCAAAACCCAATGGGGCGCATCGGTCCATTGCCGCGTGGGAGCAACGGGGCCGGGTGGCAGCCGTCATCACGCAAAACATCGACGGGCTGCACCAGGAGGCCGGCAGCCGCCGTGTCTTGGAACTGCACGGCACCGCCCGCTGGATCGACTGTCTCGATTGCCACGAGCGCTTCGAGCCCCTGCCGCTCTTGGAAGTGTTTCGTTGTGCGCACCGGGTACCGCCGTGCCCTGCGTGCGGCGGCATCCTCAAGACCGCCACGATCTCGTTTGGCCAGATGCTGCCTACGGACATTCTGGAAGAGTCGTTTGCGCTGGCGGAAGCGAGCGACCTGTTTCTGGCCATTGGTTCGTCGCTGGTCGTGCAGCCGGCTGCAAGTTTGCCCGATCACGCGCGCCGCGCGGGCGCCCGGCTGGTCATCATCAATCGCGACCCGACCGACTTCGACCAATCCGCCGATGCGGTGATCCGCGAGCCCATCGGGCAAACGATCGCGGCCATCGCCCAGTCGATGCAAAAGGGGTAGCTGCCGCCGTCCGGCCGTGCGATGGATCGAGTTGATCGATTCCGAGCCGCGTTTTACGATGTCCCAAACGGCGCGTCGATCGCAATCGCATCCATTGGGCAAGGCACACCATGGGACTCTATTCCCGGATCGTTTTTCCGCGTCTTTGCGAGTTTGGTTTGAATCGCCCGTTCGTCGCGGCGCATCGGCGCAAGCTGCTGGAGTCGTCCCGCGGTGACGTGCTCGAGATCGGCATCGGCACCGGTCTGAACATGCCACACTATCCGCCGTCAATTCGCAAAATCACGGCCATCGACCCTAATCCCGGCATGCACCGCAAGGCCGCAGCACGTATTGCCTCAAGCGGCATCGAGGTCGACAAGCGCGTGCTCGGCGGCGAGGCGCTGCCGTTCGAGGATGCGTCGTTCGATTGCGTCGTCAGCACGTTCACGCTCTGTAGCATCGCCAAGATCGATCGGGCATTAGCCGAGTTCTATCGCGTGCTGCGTCCGGGCGGGCAGTTCTTGTTCCTGGAGCACGGGCTGAGCCGCGACCCCGGTGTGCAAAAATGGCAGCATCGACTGACCGGCCTGGAACGACTGATTGCCGACAACTGCCACCTGAATCGCGACATCCGCGAACTGGTCGGCCAGCAGCCGTATCGCGAGGCCCGCATCGACGAATTCTATATGGAAAAGACGCCTCGCACCCACGGTTACGTGTATCTTGGCACGGCAACCCGCTAGCTTGACAGGGCAGCCCCGATCTAGCGAACCTTCTGGCGGTGTGATAGCTCTATGCCATCGGTGCGACCGCCGAAAGCCAAGCCAGCGGGAGACAAAGCGATGGGCAGTCAGTTTCCAGCCCTCAACGACGACCTGAAGAGCTTCATTGCGGAGCAGCGGATGGTTTTTGTCGCCACCGCGCCGCTCTCGTCGGACGGACACGTCAACCTTTCGCCCAAAGGGCTGGACTCGTTTCGCGTGTTGGGGCCGACGACCGTCGCCTATTTGGATCTCGCCGGCAGCGGTATTGAAACCGTGGCACACACGCGCGAAAACGGCCGCATCACACTGATGTTCTGTGCCTTCGCCGGGCGGCCCCGCATTCTGCGCCTTTACGGGCGGGGCAGGGCGGTCGAGCGTAAGGACCCCGACTGGGATCAATTCAGCGGCCACTTTCCCCACTACACCGGCACGCGCTCAGTGATCGTGGTCGAGTTGGAAAGCATTGCCGACTCATGCGGCTACGGAGTGCCCCGCTACGAGTATCAGGGCGAGCGCTCGCTGTTGATCGACTATGCCGAAAGCAAGGGCCCCGAAAAGCTGGCCCAGTACATGGCCG
>JBBDYK010000063.1:6967-8049 GCA_040901665.1 Pirellulales bacterium
CCGGCCTACGGCACTGCCCGGTCTAGTTGACGCCGGCCGGATACTCCTCGAACGCGCACAAGCCGGACTCTCTCCGGTTATAATCGCGGCTATGATGTTTCATCCGCGTGCCTTGCCGTTGGCTCGGCCGGATGCGACGTCCTCTCGAGCGGGGACCTACCGTGTCAACGCGCTGGTTGCTTACGATTGCATGTGTCGGTTGTCTGTCGACCTGTAGCGCTATTGCCGATGAAGCGCCCACTTCGACGTATCTTATCGGCCGCGGCATGGTCGACATCACTGGTCCGCCCGTCGGCGTCAAGATGCTGGGGTACGTGCGCCCCGATCAGATTTCTGAAGGCCTGCATCTGCGCCAGTATGCGCGGGCTTTCGTGGTCGCCGAGCCTGCCGGCAAGCGACTGGCGATCGTCATCATGGACTTGCAGAGCGTATCCCATTCGCTCGTGCTGTCGGTGCTCGATCGGCTGCGCGAGGTGCACGGCGATCTCTATCGCTTGGACAACACGATCATCGCCGCCACGCACACGCATGCCGTGCCCGGCGGCTATTGGCACTACGCGGCCGACACGCCCTTCGGCTCGCCCTTCCATCCGGAACATTTCGACGCCTTGGTTGCAGGCATTGCTCAGGCGATCGTGGCCGCGCACCAGGATCTGCAACCCGGTCGCATCCTGATTGCCAGCGGCGACGTCGAAGGGGCAGGGGCCCAACGCTCTGGATTGGCGTATCTCAACAACCCCGAGCCGGAGCGCAGCGCTTATGCAGCGGACATCGACACGCAGCTTACGCTGCTAAAGTTCGAGCGCGACGGCAAGCCGATCGGCGTTCTCAACTGGCACGCCGTGCATCCGACGTCGATGAGCTTCGACAACAAGTTGATCTCCAGCGACAACAAGGGCTACGCGGCCTATGCCTTCAAGCGCTCGCTGCATCGCACGGGCATGGTCGACCAAGACTTCGTCGCGGCGTTCGCCCAGAGCAACTGCGGCGACGTCACGCCCCACTTGAACCTCAAAGGCACCGGACCCGGTAAGGACGACTTCGACAGCACCCAGCTCATCGGCGGCCGAATGGCCGCCGCC
>JBBDYK010000064.1:0-8043 GCA_040901665.1 Pirellulales bacterium
GGGAGCGCCTCGATGTCGGCGATCAGCTTCTGGCCGCGTTCGCGCAAGGTCAGCGAGGCCACGTCGTCATAGAAGCCGGGCACTTGAACCTGGCCCCGCTCGTTCACCAGCGCGGCCAGCAGCTTGCAGAGCGCATTGGCGGGATTGGCCACGCCGCCACCGAACGTGCCGGAGTGCAAATCCTGCTTGGGACCGCTCAGGCGCAATTCGTAGTACGCAATGCCACGCAGCCCATAAGTGATGGCCGGCTGGCCGGGTCCAAACTGGCCACAGTCGCTAATGACCACGCAATCGCAGGCGAGTCGCTGTGCGTGCTCCTTGATGAAAGGCTCGAGGCTGGTGCTGCCGGTTTCCTCCTCCCCCTCGATCAGGAATTTGAGTTGCACGGGCAACTTCCCGACGCAGGCCATCCAAGCCTCGGTGCTTTTGACGTGCGTGAGCATCTGGCCTTTGTCGTCGGTGGCGCCGCGGGCATAGATATTGCCATCGCGTTCGGTCGGCTCGAAGGGAGGCGAAATCCATTCGTCCAGCGGGTCGGGAGGCTGCACGTCGTAGTGGCCGTAGACCAGCACGGTGGGCGCGCCGGCGACGGGCGGGCTTTCGGCATAGACGATCGGATGGCCCGGGGTCTCCACGATTTCCGTGGCCAGCTTGAGCTTGCGAAATTGGCCGGCCACCCATTCGGCGGCCCGTCGCACGTCGTTCCGATGGCGGCTGTCGGCGCTAATGCTGGGAATGCGCAACAGCTCGCACAGCTCCTTTTCGAACCGCTGCTTGTGCTTTTCCAGATACGCATCCAGCTCCGAGGGTGCATGCATCGGGAATAGGTCTCCGGGGGCTGCTCGAATCCGTGGTGGTTGGGGCCGGTCAGCGGTTGGAATGGTCGATTTTGCCGCGAGTGTGCAATATAATGACTGCGGAGCCGTTCGGCTATTGCGGAGCAGGATTTCCAGCGAGGTGCACCGTGAGTGACGAAGCCCACGCGGGCGTGATAGAGCCGGCCCAACACGTCAGCCGCAAAGAGCGCGCAAAAAAGAAGTCCAGCAAGCCCCGGCGACAACCACGCTACAACGTGATCTTGTGGGACGACCAGGATCATACCTATGAATACGTGGTCGTGCTGGCGCAAAGTTTGTTCGGCCATCCGGTGGAAAAAGGCTTTCAAATCGCACAGCAAGTGCATCATGGCGGCCGAGCGATTTTGCTCACCACCACCCGGGAGCATGCCGAGCTGAAACGCGACCAGATTCACGCCTTCGGCAAGGATCCGTTCAACGACGAGTGCGCCGGTTCGATGTCTGCCACCATCGAGCCCGTCCCAGAATAGTCCTTGCCCGCGCCAGGGCAGTGCAGTGGGCACGCCCGCGCCGGGTTGCATTCTTGTCGGCCGGCCCGTAGGTTGGCCATTTCCACGAGCATTCACCAGTCCCTCGGCTCCACCGAGGGGCACTCGACGCGCACCTCCGGGTCGACCTGATGGCCACGCTTCGCACAGTCACACTGGGTTGCAAGGTCAACCAGTATGAGACCGAGTTCGTACGCCAATCGCTGGCCACGGCCGGATACCGCGACGCGGTCGACGGCGAGCCGGCCGAGCTTTGTGTCGTCAACACCTGCACCGTCACGGCCGAGGGCGATTCCAAGAGCCGGCAAGTGATCCGGCAGCTCGCCCGGCGCAATCCTGGCACGCGAATCGTCGTGATGGGCTGTTATGCCACCCGCGCGCCCGAAGAAGTGGCGGCGTTGCCGGCAGTGGCAGAAGTGATCACCGACAAGCGCGAGCTGCCGGATCTGCTGGGGCGCTTTGGCGTGATCGACGTTCCCAGCGGCATTTCCGGCTTCGGCCATCGCAGCCGCGCGTACGTCAAGGTGCAGGACGGCTGCATGCTCAATTGCAGCTTTTGCATCATTCCCACGGTGCGCCCGCATCTGGCCAGCCGGCCCCCGCAGCCAATCGTCGAGGAAATCGCGCGGCTAGTGGACAATGGATATCGCGAGATGGTGCTCACGGGCATTCACCTGGGGCACTACGGCGTGGAATGGAGCCGCGCGCGGCCCAAGAGCGAGTGGACGCGCTTGTCGCATTTGCTCGAGCGCTTGGCATGCTTGAGCGGCGAATTCCGCATTCGTCTGAGCAGCATCGAAGCGACGGAAGTGACGCGCGAGTTGTTGGCAGTGATGGCTGCGCATCCCAAGCGGTTTTGTCCGCACTTGCACATTTCGATGCAGAGCGGCTCGGACAGCGTGTTGCGGCGCATGCGACGCCGCTGGGGCGCCCGGCGATTCGTCGATCGCTGCCGATTGGCCTGCGACGTGCTCGATCAACCGGCGCTAACCACCGACATCATCGTGGGCTTTCCGGGCGAGACGGCGGACGACTTCACGGCGACCTGCCGCGTAGCCGAGGAGGTCGGCTTTTCCAAGATCCACATTTTTCCGTTCAGCCCTCGCCGTACGACGCCTGCCGCGGAGATGGCCGACCAGATCGCGCCACAGCTCAAGGCCGATCGCTGTCAGCAATTGGCCGAAGTCGAACGGCGGTTGCGAGACCGGTACTTTACCGGTCTAGTTGGGCGCGAGTTGGAAGTGCTGGTGGAGGGGCCCGCCGAAAATCCGGACAGGGTGATCGGTACTTCGTGCCGCTATGCGCCGGTCGAACTGCCGGGAACCGCCGACGATCTGCGCAAGTTCGTGCGGGTCAGGGCCGAGCGCGTTGTTGATGATCGCCTGGTGGCGATGCCGATTGCGGCGAGTTGAGAGTCGGACTCGGCCCGCCGTTTAGCCAGAAAAACGGCGCCGCAGACGCTGGCAGTTGGCTGCTGTCACCAGCGCAATTCCGTCTGGTCCGCCGAGGGGCCGTTTGCTAGACTCCCGCCCCTGACACGTCTGAGATGGGCTGCGTTTCCAAGTCGGCCCGATGATCTGTTCCCATCACCCTGGTTTCTCGTAGGACGCGCGCGCCGGGCGTTTGGCCGTGCCGTCATCATCCGAGGAGTGGCAATGATCACACGGTTTTCGTGGTTCGCGCTGGCCATGGTAGCGACATTGCTTGCGGCACGGCCGCTGGTGGCGGCTCCTCCCTGGGCACGGCTGGCGCTGTTCAAGCATCTGGAGGCCGACCCGCAGGAGCTCTACCCGATCAGCGAGAACAACGGCCCCTGGACGATCATGGCGGCAACGTTCACCGGCGATGGCGCTGCGGACCAGGCCCGTGAGCTGGTCTACGAACTGCGCAGCGAATACAAAGTGCCGGCCTATACGTATCAAAAAGAGTTTGACTATACCGAGCCAGTCGAAGGCAAGGGACTGACCCCCTACGGCGAGGCTCCCAAGATGCGCTATCGCCGCGACGACGACGTCGTGGAAATTGCCGTGATGGTCGGCGACTATCCCACCGTCGACGATCCGGAAGCGCAGAAAGTGCTGAAAAAGCTGAAGTACGCCGAGCCCGAGTCGCTCAAGGTCAAGGACGGGGAAGAGACGACTCAGGCGCTGGCGATGTTGCGCTCGTTTCAGAAACAGGTCAAGCAAGCCACGCAGCCCGCGGGCAGCGACGAACTGAAGCGCGGGCCGATGGGCGGCGCGTTCATCGTCACCAATCCCCTGATGCCCAACGAGTATTTCGTGCCCAAGGGCATTGACCGTTTCGTGGAACAGATGAATGCGCACGTGCCGCACAGCCTGCTCGATTGCCCGGGCAAGTTCACGGTGCAGGTGGCGTCCTTCACCGGCCATTCGATCATCGTCGATAACAAAGTGCAGCAGGCGATCGATCGTGGCGAGGAGCCCAAGAGCTATCTGGAGGATGCCGCCAAGAACGCGCACCTGTTGACCGAGGCCTTGCGCAAGCGGGGCTACCCGGCCTACGAATTTCACGATCGCAGCTCGAGCATCGTGACCATCGGCAGCTTCGACTCGGTGGGAACGCGCCGCGCGGACGGCAAGATCGAGATCAATCCGGCCGTCCACAAGATCATGCTTACGTTTGGAGCGGAGACGAAGCTCGAGCCGGGCAAGCCGCCCCAAGTGAGCCAGGCCAAGAAACTGGGCCCAATTCCCTTCGACGTGCAGCCGATGCCCGTGGAAGTGCCGCGCCGCGCCATCTCGGTCGACTATGCACGGTCGACCACTTCGACCTTGCGCTAGTCCCTATCTCAGCAGTGCTGGCCATGCGGCCACGGCGCGGATACAACGGACGCTTCGACATATGCGCGGGTTCATCCGTTGTCACTTGTTGCGGGCGCTGGGATGGAATTGGCTGGCCTTCTGGTACTGGGCACCGGCAACCGCAAGAAGGCACGCGAGCTGGTCGACCTGCTGACGAGCGTCGGCCTGCAGATCGAGACGCTGGCCGATTTTCCCAGCGCCATCGAAGTCGAGGAAACCGGCGACTCGTTTGCCGCCAATGCCGCGTTGAAGGCCACGCAGCAGGCGCGGCATTTGGGTCAATGGGTGCTGGCCGAGGATAGCGGCATCGTGGTCGACGCGCTCGATGGACGGCCGGGAATCTTCTCAGCCCGTTATGCCGGACCCGGCGCCACCGACCAACAAAACAACGAGAAGTTGTTGGCCGAGCTGGGCGATACGCCGCTGGCCGACCGCACGGCCCACTATGTCTGCCACATGGTGCTGGCCGATCGCACGGGCGACGTCCGGGCCCAGAGCAGCGGGCAGTGTCACGGCCGCATTCGCTTCGAGCCGGCCGGCGCCGCGGGCTTTGGCTACGATCCGCTGTTCGAGATCGTCGAGACCCATCGTACTTGCGCCGAACTCGGCGATATCGTGAAAAGCGTGCTCAGCCATCGGGCCCGCGCCGCCGAGCAGATGATCCCCCGGCTGATGGAGCTGGTCGACACGGGGCAGTGGCAATCGTGACAATCGTCGTGAGTCCCAGAATCGATTGCCAGATAGGCGCGTCGGCGGCAAAATCGAGTTAGAATAACGCCGTTAACCATGGCGTCGCCCGCGACGCCCATCGCCTCCCAAAGCCGATCGCCAATTCCGAGGTTCGTCATGCATGGTCGCACCGCACTATCGTTCGTTGTCGCTGCCGCTTGTCTCGTGGGAAACGCGCGGGCCGAATCGCCCGCGGAATGGGTCAGCACTCAGGCAAGCAACCTGGTCGACCTGTACCGTTGGTTTCACCAACATCCGGAGCTGTCGAACCACGAGGAGCAAACGGCCGCCAAGCTCGCCGAACTTTGGAAGCAAGCGGGCTTCGACGTGCAGACCGGCGTGGGCGGATACGGCATCGTGGGCGTGCTCAAGAACGGCCCCGGAGCGACGCTCATGTTGCGCACCGACATGGACGCGCTGCCGGTGACCGAAAACACCGGGCTCGTTTACGCCTCGCAGGCGAAGTTCGAAAACGGCGACGGCAGTCACACCGGCGTCATGCACGCCTGCGGCCACGATATTCACATGACCAACCTGACCGGCACGGCGCAATATTTGGGCAGCCATAAGGCGGACTGGTCCGGCACGCTGGTGCTGGTGGGGCAGCCGTCGGAGGAACGGGGCGAAGGCGCGCGGCGGATGCTCGAGGACGGTCTGTTCACGCGATTTCCCAAGCCCGACATGGCACTGGCGCTGCACTGCGACGGAGCGCTGGCCACCGGCAAGGTGGGCTTTCGCCCGGGCTACACGCTGGCCAACGTCGACAGCGTCAACGTGACGATGCACGGCCGCGGCGGACACGGCGCGGCGCCGCACACCGTGATCGATCCGATCGTGCAGGCGGCCGAGTTCATCGTGTCGATGCAAACACTGGTCAGTCGCGAGATGAATCCGATCGAGCCCGCGGTCGTCACAGTGGGTTCGATTCACGGCGGCACGAAGCACAACATCATTGGCGACAGTTGTGCCATGCAACTTACCGTTCGCAGCTATTCGCCGACGGTGCGCGAAAAGCTGCTGGCCGGCATCCGTCGCAAGGCCGAGGCCGTGGCTGCCGGCGCCAACGCGCCGCCGCCGACCGTGACCGTGCTCAACGAACACACGCCCGCGTTGTTCAACGACGAGAAGCTGGTCGAGCGCGTCGTGCCGGTGTTTCGCAAGTTGCTCGGCGATGAGAATGTGGTGACGTCGGAGCAGGCGATGGGGGGCGAAGACTTCAGCCGCTACGGTTTGGCCGGGGTGCCCGTGTTCATGTATCGACTGGGGACGGTCGAGCCGCAGCGGCTGGCCGGCCTGACGCGAGGCGGCGCCGAGCCGCCGTCGCTGCACTCGGCCGCGTACTTTCCCGACGCCGAGTTGGCGCTCGAAACCGGCGTGGCCACGATGTGCACTGCCGTGCTCGACCTGCTGCCGCCCAAGAAGTGATCGCATTCGGCTTACCGACTCCCATTCATGTTTGCCGCCGTCAACGTCTTGCCGAAATCGCGCCGTGCCAATTGGCTGTGGGCCGCCGGCTATGCCGTGATGGTGTTGGCCGTCGTGATCGGAATGCTCGCTGGCCGGCGCGCTGCGCTCGAAGGGCTGACTACGCCCGAGGCACAGGCCGAGTGGGAGGCCTGGCGCCACGCTGAGCCGAATCAGACCGAGACCGGCGGCGTCAAGCGGCGACCTCCGTCGTCCAGCGAACCGCCCGCGTTAGTGCTGTTGCGAGATCATTTCGGCGTCATGCTGTTCGGCGCGGTTTTCTTCAGCTCGCTGTTGTTTGGCGCGGTGATGATCGCCACGCGCGGGGCGCTGTCGACCCCAACGTCCCAGCAACGAAGCAAACCGTGAAACGAGCGTCGAACGTCGCTGCCCGGTCGAGTGAGACTACCGCAAAGTACGCAGAGGATTTTCGTCAATGACCTCGCCGTCGTCCGCTATCGAAACCGCAGCAGGGCGTACTTCTTTTTGCCGCTGCGCAGCACCAGCACGGACTCGCTGGCCAGATGTTGCGGGGTGAGCTGAGCGGACGGACCCTCTACTCGGCGATTGTTCGCGTAGGCGCCGCCTTGCTCGACCGTGCGGCGCGCATCGCTCTTGGACTTGGCCAGGCCGGATTCGATCAGTGCGTCGACGATGTTCAGGCCGTCACCGTCGAGGCGCGCGCGCGGCAGCTCGCGGCTGGGCACATCCGCGAAAATCTCGCCCAATTGCGTGTCCGACAACGCAGTGATCTCTGCGCCGAAAAAGATCTCGGTCGCCCGCTGCGCCGTTTGCAGGCCCGCATTGCCATGCACCAACCGCGTCAATTCCTCCGCCAGGCGGCGCTGGCTCTCTCGCTGCGCCGGATCGGCGGCACGGGAAGCATCGAGCGTCTCGATCTCCTCGTGCGACAACTCGGTGAGCATTCGCAGGCATTTACCGGCGTCGGCATCGTCGATATTGATCCAATATTGATAGAAAGCGTAAGGGCTCGTTCGCTTGGGGGACAACCAGACCGTGCCCCCCTCGGTCTTGCCCATCTTGCTGCCGTCGCTCTTGGTCAACAGCGGGCACGTCAGGCCGTGCAGTTGCGCACCCTTCATGCGCCGGGCCAGGTCGATGCCGGCCGTGATATTGCCCCACTGATCGCTGGCGCCGATTTGCAACTGGCATCCTTGGGCGTTGTACAGATGCACGAAATCGTGTGCTTGCAGCAACATGTAACTGAACTCGGTGTAGCTGATGCCCACGTCGTCGCGCTCCAGCCGGCTTTTGACCGAGTCTTTGGCCATCATGACGTTGACTGGGAAATGCTTGCCCACGTCGCGGAGGAAATCCAAATAGCTGACCGACCGCATCCAGTCGAAGTTGTTGACCAAGGTTGCCGGATTGTGGGCGTCTTCGAAGTCGAGCACCAGCCGCATCTGCTGCTCCAATCCGGCGACGTTGGCCCGCAGCATGTCGACGCTCAGCAGATTGCGCTCCTCGTTCTTGCCGCTGGGATCGCCGATCATGCCGGTAGCCCCGCCGACCAGGGCGATGGGACGGTGGCCGGCGCGCTGAAAGCGGCGCAGCATCAAGAGTGGAATCAGGCTGCCGACGTGCAGGCTGTCGGCCGAAGGGTCGAAACCGCAGTACAGCGTGCGGTTGGCGGTGGCGAGCCAATGCTGGAGGCTTGCTTCG